>NZ_JBFANV010000074.1:0-55148 GCF_040674955.1 Nonomuraea sp. NPDC049695
GGGAAACTCCAGACCTGGCCCCGGTTCGGGGCCGAGCAGTTCGGGGCCGAGCAGTTCGGGGCCGAGCAGTTCGGGGCCGAGCAGTTCGGGGCCGAGCAGTTCGGGGCCGAGCAGTTCGGGGCCGAGCGGCAACGACCTTTCGGGCCGGAAGACGGGGCGGCGGCGGGGAAAGCGGGTCGCGGACCCGGCGGATCAGGCGTCGCGGTCGAAGCGAAGGCGGACCTCGGCGGCCAGGGTCTCGTCCTCGTGCCCCAGCCCGTACGACCACACCCGCTCCGCGTCGTCGTCGCGCCCCCGTAGCGGCAGGATCCGGGCCAGGAGCTCGATGGCCAGGGCGCTGGTCTGCGGGTCCGCGCCGGACTCGACGCTCTCCGCGAGCTCCGCGCAGGCCAGATCCAGGTGCGCGATCCCGAGCTGGACCCGCAGCCCCGGCACCTCCTCGGCCGGAGCGACCTCGAGGGCGTCCATCAGCACGTCGGCCGCCGCCCCGGGCTCCCCCTGCTCCAGCAGCAGGCCGGCCAGTTGCTGGGCGGCGTGGGCGCCGACGTGCGGGTCGCGGCCCTCCATGGC
This sequence comes from Nonomuraea sp. NPDC049695, assembly GCF_040674955.1. Taxonomy (NCBI): domain Bacteria; kingdom Bacillati; phylum Actinomycetota; class Actinomycetes; order Streptosporangiales; family Streptosporangiaceae; genus Nonomuraea; species Nonomuraea sp. NPDC049695. The sequence continues at coordinate 571 of NZ_JBFANV010000074.1, forward strand.
GGCGCGCAGCTCGTCCTCGGCCTCGGCCGGGTTGCCGGAGTCCGCGGCCAGCCGGGCCAGCGCGAGGTGGGCCAGCGGCACGTACGTGGGCGTACCGACCCCCAGAACGGCCTGCCAGGCGGCCCTGGCCTGCTCGGCCCGGCCCTCCCGTTCGAACCCCTGAGCGAGGTGGCAGGCGGCCTGCGCGGCGTACTCGGGGTGTCCGGTGGCCAGCGCGGTCCTGGCAGCGGTCCTGGCGGCCTCCACGTCGCCGCGCTCCTCCAGCACCACGGCGAGCCCGACGGCCGCCTGCGCCCTGTCGGGTCCGTCGGGGTCGGCGGCCAGCTCGGCGAGTATGGCGGCGGCGCCGTCGAGGTCGCCGCTCTCGGCCAGGCGGCGGGCGGTGTCGAGAGGCGGGGTCTCCAGCTCTGAGGACGTCAAGGGAGCTCCTTGTGGCGACGGTCGCACCGAGCCTAACGACTTCTGGCGATCATGTCTGCTCAGTTGACGCGGAAGGATTGACCGGCTTCGTACCTTGACGCAACAGCAGGCGCGGCAGCCCCGTCAACACAACGGGACTGCCGCGCCTGAGGGCTGCCTGGTCCTCGTACGCGAAGCGACGAGGACCAGGCAGGCCACTAGTCCTCGTAGGCCTCGAGGGGCGGGCAGGAGCACACCAGGTTCCGGTCCCCGTACGCCTGGTCGATCCGCCGCACCGGCACCCAGTACTTCCCGTCCCGCAGCGACGGCACCGGATAGGCCGCCTCGCTCCGCGAGTAGGGGTGCGGCCACTCGTCCGCGCTGACCGACTCGGCCGTGTGTGGGGCGTTGCGCAGAGGATTGTCCGTCTTGTCGTACTCCCCGGACGCCACCTTGGAGATCTCCCCGCGGATGGCGATCATCGCGTCCACGAACCGGTCGAGCTCCCCGAGGTCCTCGCTCTCGGTCGGCTCGATCATCAGCGTCCCGGCGACGGGGAACGACATGGTGGGCGCGTGGAAGCCGTAGTCGATGAGCCGCTTGGCCACGTCGTCCACGGTGACCCCGGTCTCCTTGGTGATCTGCCGCAGGTCGATGATGCACTCGTGGGCCACCAGCCCGCCGCGGCCGGTGTAGAGCACGGGGTAGTGCGGGGCGAGCCGCCTGGCCAGGTAGTTCGCCGACAGGATGGCCTGCTCGGTGGCCGCCGTGAGCCCTTCCGAGCCCATCATCCTGACGTACGCCCACGAGATCGGCAGGATCCCCGCCGACCCGTACGGCGCCGCCGAGACCGGCCCGACCGGAGTCCCGTTGTGCAGGGGGTGACCGGGCAGGTAGGCCGCCAGGTGGCCGCGTACCGCGACGGGACCGACGCCGGGACCGCCGCCCCCGTGCGGGATGCAGAACGTCTTGTGCAGGTTGAGGTGGGACACGTCGGCCCCGAACTCGCCCGGCTTGGCCAGCCCGACGAGCGCGTTGAGGTTGGCCCCGTCCACGTACACCTGGCCGCCGGCCTCGTGCACCTTGGCGCAGACCTCGGTGATCGACTCCTCGTACACGCCGTGCGTCGAGGGATACGTGACCATGATCGCGGCCAGGCGGTCACGGTGCTTGTCGATCTTGGCGTCGAGGTCGGCCAGGTCGATGTTGCCGTCGGAGTCGCAGGCCACGACCACGACCCGCATGCCGGCCATGACGGCGCTGGCCGCGTTGGTGCCGTGGGCGGAGGACGGGATGAGGCAGACGTCGCGGCTGTCCTGGCCGCCCGCGCGGTGGTAGGCGCGGATGGCCAGCAGCCCGGCGAACTCACCCTGCGAGCCCGCGTTCGGCTGGATGGAGACGCGGTCGTAGCCGGTCACCTCGGCCAGCCAGTCCTCCAGCGTCCCGATCAGCTCCCGGTAGCCCGCGACCTGGTCGTCGGGCGCGTACGGGTGGATCCCGGCGAACTCGGGCCAGGTGATCGGCTCCATCTCGGTGGTCGCGTTCAGCTTCATCGTGCAGGAGCCGAGCGGGATCATCGAGCGGTCGAGCGCGATGTCCTTGTCCTGGAGCTTGCGCAGGTAGCGCAGCATCGCGGTCTCGGAGCGGTGGCTGTGGAAGACCGGGTGGGTCAGGTACGCCGACTCGCGCAGCAGCGAGGCGGGCAGCGCGTCGGAGTCGAGCTCCGCGCCGGTGCGGTCGATCCCGAACGCGGCCCACACCTTGGCCAGCTCGGCGGCCCCGGTCTTCTCGTCGCAGGAGACGGAGACGTGGTCCTCGTCGGCCTGCCAGAGGTTGACGCCCCGCTCGGCGGCGGCGCTCACCACGTCGGCGGCCCCACCGGGAACGCGGACGAGCACGGTGTCGAAGAACTCCCGGTGCACGACCTCCAGCCCCGCCTCGCGCAGCCCGTCGGCGAGGGCCACGGCGTGCCGGTGGATCCGGTGGGCGATCCGGCGCAGCCCCTCGGGGCCGTGGTAGACGGCGTACATGCCGGCGATGACGGCGAGCAGGACCTGCGCGGTGCAGATGTTGCTGGTGGCCTTCTCGCGGCGGATGTGCTGCTCGCGGGTCTGCAGGGCCAGCCGGTACGCGGGGTCGCCGTCGGCGTCCACCGACACGCCGACGAGCCGCCCGGGGAGCTGGCGCTGCAGGCCCTCGCGTACGGACATGTACGCGGCGTGCGGCCCGCCGAACCCGAACGGCACGCCCAGCCGCTGTGAGGACCCGATCGCGATGTCGGCGCCCAGCTCGCCGGGGGCGGCCACGAGCGTCAGGGCCAGCAGGTCGGCGGCGGCCACGACGAGCGCGCCCGCCTCGTGCGCGGCGGCGGCCACGGCGCGGAAGTCACGCAGCCGGCCGGACGCGCCCGGGTACTGCACCAGCAGGCCGAAGCACTCGGGCAGCTCGCCGTCGAGGGAGTGCTCCACGAGCTCGATGCCGAGGGGCTCGGCGCGGGTGGCGAGCACGGCCTTGGTCTGCGGCAGCGCGTCGGCGTCGACCACGAACACATTGCTCTTGGACCTGCCCGCCCGGCGGGCCAGCGTCATCGCCTCGGCGGCGGCCGTGGCCTCGTCGAGGAGAGAGGCGCCCGCGACGGGCAGACCGGTCAGGTCGGTGACGACGGTCTGGAAGTTCAGCAGCGCCTCGAGGCGGCCCTGCGAGATCTCCGGCTGGTACGGGGTGTAGGCGGTGTACCAGCCCGGGTTCTCCAGCAGGTTGCGGCGGATGACCGCGGGCGTGATCGTGTCGTGGTAGCCCAGGCCGATCATCGAGGTGAGCACGCGGTTGCGCCCGGCCAGGGCGCGCAGCTCGGCGATGGCCTCGTCCTCCCCGACGGCTGCGGGCAGCTTGAGCCGGTCCTTGGCCCTGATGGCCTCGGGGACGGCCACCGCCACCAGGTCAGCCACGGACTCGAAGCCCACGGCCTCGAGCATGCGCTGCTGCTCAGCCTCCGACGGGCCGATGTGCCTGGACGAGAACGGCGGAGCTGACAGGTCGGTCATGGAAAGTGCCTCCCGAGGCTATGGAGACCGGCGCCAGGGCGCGGGCGAGTGCCGGATCTCCCCCTCTGTCAGCGCGGCGGGACCGCGACCTGAGAGCTTCACCCCGGTAACGGGGCTTGCACCGTCGGTGAGACGCGCCTGGCGGGCGCGCCTGCTTTCCAGAGTTGCCTCGCCCGAGCGGTACGGGGTGCCTGAGAGATTCCGGGGAGGGTTGCTCCTTCGGCGCCCGGGGGCCCGTGGGCCCCAGGGACTCTCCCGCACGGGGTCGTCAGCCTTGCTGTCCTAGGGTACAACCCTATCCGTTACGGGCGAATTTCCACGACACGGGGCAAAGAGAACTTTCCCGGTATGTTTCCCGGGCCCACCACAAGCGGCGGCGGGCCACTCAGGCAACGGGGCGTGTGAGTCAGCCCATGCGCCGGGCGCGGCGACGGCGGGCCAGTTCGTCAGCGGGGTGGTCGGCCGGGACGCTGTCCTCGACCGCCGCTCGTTCCCCCGGCAGCTCCGCGAGGGAGCCCTCGACCTCGCGCCAGACCCGGCCGAGCGCGATGCCGAACACGCCCTGGCCGCCCTGGAGCAGGTCGATCACCTCATCGGCCGAGGTGCACTCGTAGACACTGACACCGTCGCTCATCAGCGTGATCTGCGCGAGGTCGGCCACCCCGCGGTCACGCAGGTGCTGCACGGCCGTGCGGATCTGCTGGAGCGAGACCCCGGTGTCGAGGAGCCGCTTGACGACTTTGAGCACCAGGATGTCGCGGAAGCTGTAGAGCCGCTGGGAGCCGGAGCCCTGCGCGGCTCTTATCGTGGGCTCCACGAGGCCCGTGCGCGCCCAGTAGTCGAGCTGCCTGTAGGTGATGCCGGCTGCCGCGCAGGCCGTCGGCCCGCGATAGCCGATGTCGGCCGGCAGCGCCGTCGGCTGCTCGTCGAAGAGCAGACCCTGCTCTCCGGCACGCTGCCGCGCACTCTCGCGCCGTACCGGATCTTCCTGGCCGGCCGTCTTTCCCTCGCCGCTGCTGACCGCCACGCGGACCTCCGGCTTTCTCTCATCCCGTGGTCTGATCTGGGGGTTCGTAAAGGGCGACCACGGGTTTCACTTGCACCGTAGGACCGTGACCATGCTCAGTCAACGATCCGGCTCGGCGCGTCGTGAAGCGTAAATGCACCGAAATACCTACCCCGCCCTGCCGAAGTCTTCGGGCGTGATCGTGTCAAGGAACTCCCTGAACTTCTCCACCTCGTCTTCCTGGTCGTCCGGGATGATGACACCGGCCTCCTGGACGACCTCCTCGCTGGCGAAGATGCGCGCTCCGGTGCGCAGGGCGAGCGCGATCGAGTCGGACGGGCGCGCGCTCACCTCCACGCCGTTGGAGAACACCAGGTCGGCGAAGAAGATGCCGTCGCGCAGGGCGACGATGTTGACCGCTCGCAGGCCCACCCCCAGAGCGCTCAGCACGTCTCGGAAGAGGTCGTGGGTGAGCGGCCGCGGTGGGGGCTCCTCCGCTTGGGCCAGGGCGATGGCTGTCGCCTCGGTCATGCCAATCCATATAGGAAGGAACCGCTCCCCGTGTGCCTCCTTGAGCAAGACGATCGGCTGATTTGTGGGCATTTCTACTCGAACGCCCACGACCTCCATCTGCAACACGGGCTGCTCCGTATTCCTGACCGGTCACCCGGCACAGCTATTTGGCTCGTCGCTTCTGCACTGGCTACTGCAATTCAACGTAACACCCGGCGGGCCTGAAGTGCTCCTCCACCTCCCGGCCCGAGGCACCCTCAGCGCCCCAGGACGGAGCGGATCCCCGACCGCACAAGGGATGCGTGCAAATCGAGCAAAAGGGTGGAAAGCTCCCGCGCGACCTCGTCGGCCTCCCCGATGGCGCCGGGGGCTCGCCGCTTGAGTATGGGGGCGACGGCCTGCTCGACCAGGCCGCACTCGCGCTCGGCCGCCGCCTTGACCGCGCGCAGGTGGCGGGCGTGCAGGCCGAAGCGGGCCAGGGAGCCGACGCTGCGGGCCACGTTGAGCGCCTCCTCGTCGTAGCGCCTGGCCACCGGGGCGAGCAGCCCGTAGTCCTCCAGCTCGGTGAGCGTCTCCTCGTCGATCCCGGCCGCCTCGAGCAGCTCGGCCCGGCTGAGCCGGACCTCCTGCTTGTCCTGCAGGGCGCGCGGGCGGCCGAAGCTCTCCGTCATCCTGTCCTTGATCACCCGCAGCGGCAGGTAGTGGTCGCGCTGCTCGGTCAGGATGAAGCGGAGCTGCTCCACGTGCAGGTGGGTGAACTTGCGGTAGCCGGACGGGCTGCGCTCGGGCTCGATCAGCCCCTCACCCTCCAAGAACCGGATCTTGGAGATCGTCACATCGGGGAACTCGCCCTGCAGCAGCGCGAGCACCTCCCCGATGCTCATGTGCGAGCGGGCCGCCTGTGCGCTCATGCGGCCTCCCTCGGGGGCCCCATGAGCTCACATGAGGCTGTGCTTGTCGGTCGCTCGCTTCGCTCGCTCATGTGCCGGCGGTGGTCCTCATCAGGAAGAGGAGGCGGAACTTGCCGATCTGCACCTCGTCTCCGGAGTGCAGGGGGACCTCCTCGATGCGCTCCCTGTTGACGTAGGTGCCGTTGAGGCTGCCCACGTCGCGCACGGAGAACTGGCCACCGCGGTGCCGGTAGAACTCGACGTGGCGGCGGGAGACCGTGATGTCGTCGAGGAAGATGTCGCTCTCCGGATGGCGCCCGGTCGTGGTGAGGTCCTTGTCGAGCCGGAATCGGCTCCCCTGGTTGGGGCCCCTGGTCACCGTGAGCAACGCCGTGCCGGGCGGCAGCTGCTCGACGAGCGCCCGCTCGGCCAGGAGCATGTCGCCTGTCTCAGCCTCGTACGCCTCGATTCCCGCGATGGAGATCGTCGATGTGGTGTCCCCGGAGACCTCGGGTCTGGTCAGCGGTGACCCACAACGGGAACAGAAACGGGCATCCTCGGGGTTGGCGTGCCCGCACTGCGTGCAGTAGACGCTCGGCATCGATCGGCTCGGCCTCCTACCGCGAAGACGCGGCGACGGTGCTCATGGGCGCGCCTCGCTTCGCTTTTTCAAGTTTGCGAATGCCGCAACATACGCTGATCAGCGGCAAAGGTCAAGGCGGGGCACTGGACTGTTGGTTTGGACGCAGACAAAGTTACCGCCGCCCCCGCCCCGTGGTCCATGCCGCCGCGCGTTTCTACATTACGATCTTGCGGCACTCTGTGCGCAAACCGAAAGACGTATTCGGGGACTGACTGTGAGCAGCGGGCGCCCGCACCCGTCATCCCACCACCTCCCTCACCCTGCGTGAGCGCTGGTGACAGCACTGATCCACTGGGCCGATCAACCGGCGGCCTGCTCGACGATGCGGGCCCACCGCTCGAGCAGCGCCTGGGCGCTGTCCATGTCGTTCGCCTCGGCCCACAGGTCCGTGACGGGCTCGGCGGCGGCCGGCAGCACCAGCACCCAGCTCCCGTCCTGATGGGCCAGGCGGACGCCGTCGGTGGTGTCGATGCGGCCGCCGTCCTGCTCGGCCTCGGCCGCCTCGATGACCGAGCGCATGACGGCGCCCTTGGCCGCCCACGGGGTGGGCACGGTGCGCTTGAGCATCTTCACCTCGGGGATCCTGGCGTCGATCTGGCTGAGCGACAGGCGGGTCCGCGCCACCAGGCCGAGCATGCGCATGAACGCGGCCAGCCCGTCGATGGCCGGGCTGAACTCCGGCACGACGAAGCCGCCGCGCCCGTCGGCCGCGAAGATCATGTCGGCGCCCGCGGCGGCCGAGGTGAGGGCGTCGAGCGCGGTGGAGGTCCACTGCACCTCCACGCCGTGGAAGCGGCAGACCTGCTCGGCGACCCTGGTCGTGGTGACCGGCAGCGCCACCTGGCCGCCCCTGCGCTCGGCGGCGACGAGGTCCAGCACGACGAGCAGGGCGCGTTCCTCGCTGATGAGGTGGCCCATCTCGTCCACCAGCGCGATGCGCTCCCCGACCGGGTCGAACCGGACCCCGAACGCCGCCCGCGACGAGCTGACCAGCTCCGACAGGCGCTGCAGGTCGCGGCGGCGCTCGGCGAGCGTCTCGGTGGGCGAGACGTCGTCGAGGCGGGCGTTGACGGTGAGCACCTCGACGCCGACCCGGCCGAGCAGCTTGGGCAGCACCAGTGAGGACGTGCCGCCGGCGCAGTCCACGACGACCTTCATGTCCCTGACGTCGTCCACGTCGATGTGGCGCAGCAGCTCGTTGGTGTAGTCCTCGACGGTCCTGGCCGGGTAGGTCAGCGAGGCGATCTCGCCGGGGAAGGCCCGGCGGTACTCCTGGCGGGAGACGACCCGCTCCAGCTTGCGCTGGGCGGCCGGGGGCAGGTCGGCGCCGCGGCCATCCATGATCACGATGTCCACGCTCTGCGGGTCGCCCGGCGTGGTGCGCAGCGCGATGCCGCCCGCGGCCGACTCCCGTGCCGCGTGGAAGCGGGCGACGGGCAGCGGGGCGGCCTCGAGGTCCAGTACGTTGATCGCGCCCGCGGTGAGCGCGCCGATGACGGCCCGCTTCAGCGCCCTGGCCGCCAGGGAGCAGTCCCGGGAGGTGACGACGTACTCGCCCTTCTTGAGCGTGGTGGCGTACGCGCTGGCCAGTCGGACGCAGAGCTCGGCGGTGATCTCGACGTTGACCAGGCCGCTGACGCCTCTGGGGCCGAACAGGCTGCGCTGGCCGCGCGACTCCCAGATGACGCTGGTGTTGACGACCGCGCCGGCCTCGATGGTCTTGAACGGGTAGACCTTGACGCCGCTGGAGACGTACGCCTCGGCCTCGATGACGCACTCGTCGCCGATGACGGCGTTCTCCTCGATGCGGGCGCCCGCCATGATGTCGGTGCTCTTGCCGATGACGCAGCCGCGCAGGTGGGCGCCGGGGCCGAGGTAGACGTTGTCGTGAACGACCGCGCGGTGCAGGACGGCGCCCTCGCGGACGACGGCGTTGTTGCCGAGCACGGTGTACTCGCGCAGCTCGGCGCCGGCCTCGACCTTGGCGTAGTCGCCGATGAGCAGCGGGCCCTTGAGCACGGCCTCGGGGTCCACGGAGGCCGAGTCGGCGACCCAGACGCCCGGCGAGAGCTCGAAGCCGTCGATGTCCAGGTCCACCTTGCCCGACAGGGCGTCGGCCTGGGCCTTGAGATAGCTGTCGTGGGTGCCGACGTCCTCCCAGTAGCCGTCGGCCACGTAGCCGTAGATGGCGGCGCCGCGGTCGAGGAGGGCGGGGAAGACGTCGGAGGACCAGTCGACGGGCTCGTCCGGGGCCACCTCGTCGAGGACCTCGGGCTCCATGACGTAGATGCCGGTGTTGACGGTGTCGGAGAAGACCTGGCCCCAGGTGGGCTTCTCGAGGAACCGCTGAACGCGCCCCTCGTCGTCCACGATGATGATCCCGAACTCGAGGGGGTTCGGCACGCGCTTCAGGCCGATGGTCACAAGCGCCGAATTTTCACGATGAAATCGGATCATGTCCGATAAATCGATATCCGTCAGGGCATCGCCGGAGATGACCAGGAAGCGGTCGTCGCGGAGGCGGTCGGCGGCGTTCTTGACACTGCCCGCCGTGCCGAGGGGCAGTTCCTCGGTGGCGTACTCGAGGCTCATGCCCAGCTCGTCGCCGTCGCCGAAGTAGTTGCGCACCAGGGCGGCCAGGAACTGCAGCGTGACCACCGTCTCGGTGACGCCGTGCCGCTTGAGCAGGCGCAGCACGTGCTCCATGATCGGGCGGTTGGCCACGGGAAGCAATGGTTTGGGCTGGTTGGCGGTCATGGGACGCAGCCGCGTGCCCTCTCCCCCTGCCATGACGACCGCCTTCACCCGATCACTCCTTTTTGGCCGAGGTTACGAGTTGGAGCACCTGCACCACGTACAGCACGCCCGCCCACCAGTACAGGCCCGTTCCCCACAGCGCGAACGCCCACCCGACAATTCGCGCTATATCGGCATACCACCCCGTGTGGGAGGCAAGGAAGAGGAGGGGGAAGGCGTACATGAGGTTGAACATGGCGGCCTTGCCCAGGAAATGCACCTGAAGTGCCTTGTAGCCATGTTTGCGTAGTACTGGGATGAAACTTCCGACGAAGAGCTCGCGCCCCAGGATGATCAGCACCAGCCACCACGGGATGACCTCACGGAGCAGCAGGCCGACGATGGTGGCGAAGACGTAGAGCTTGTCCGCCGCGGGGTCGATGATCCGGCCGAGCCTGCTGGTCTGGTTGAACGCCCGAGCGATCTTCCCGTCGAGCCAGTCGGTGAACCCGGCCACCGCGAGAATCCCGATGGCCCACCCGTCGGCCTTGGGTCCGAGAACCAGCCAGAGGAACACGGGGACGCCCAGGAGGCGCAGGAAGCTCAGGACGTTGGGAACCGTCCAGATTCGGTCCTCGGCGGAAGTTTCGCTCACGGAGCAGACCCTACTGCGTGGAACTCCAACACAGCGGCCCCGCAGGTGCCCACCTGTTCACCCCCGCCCCGGCGCGGCATACGGCCACCCCTGCCGGACGCGGCCGTCCCTCCGCTGGAGGCCCGCCTGTGCCGGACGCGGCCGCCCCTCCGACGGTGGCCGCCCCTCCCCCGGAGGTAGCCGTCCCGTGCGCCTTGCCCCGGGCCGCACGAGCGCCGGGTCGGCGAGACGCCCGACGGCGCGACCCGGCGCAAAGCGTACGGCGGCGCGCCCCATCCACGTGGCACGGGGCGGCGGATCGGCGCACCGCAAGGGCCAACGTCCCGTCGCCCGCGGGTCGAGACTCGGCCGACGCTCGTCAAGCGGCGGGCGCCATGCCCCACCAGAGCCGACACGTCTCCCCATGGTGCGGGGCGTGGCCGGACGTGACTGTGGCGCCCATGACGGCGACCCGGCCGGGCGCGGCGGGCGAGGCCGCCCACGTGGAGGACCGCAGCAGCGTGGCAGCCCGCCGTCCATGGAGCGCGGGGTCCGAGGGACAGCGCGCCACGCCCAGCGGACACGCAGTGGCCAGGTCCGAGGGACAGCGCGCCACGCCCCGCGGGCGCATGGCGGTCAGGTGCGGAGGAAGGCGTGGGTACGGCCCAGCTCCACGAAGCCGAGCTTGGCGTAGAAGTCCTTGGGCCAGTCGGACGCGTCGGCCACCAGGAAGATCAGCTCGGCCTCGGCCGCCTGAGCGAGCAGTGCCGTCATCAAGGCGCGCGCATAGCCCATGCCCCGATGCTGTTCGCCGGTGAAGACGCTCTCGATCTGGGCGACGCCTCCGTGCACGTACAGGTCGGCCCTGGCGGCGATCTCCCCGTCCGGGGCGCGTACCCCCCAGAAGCTCACCGCGTCGGCGCCGTGCAGCCGGACCTCCACCCGCCGGGCGAGCCGGTCGATCGCCTCCTCCGGCGCCTGGGGCAGCGTCGCCCGCCAGTCACGCCGCACCACGGGCAGCAGCTCAGCCAGCGAGAGCCGCTCAGCCTCGGGCAAGCCGGGCAGGCCGGGTGGGAACTCGCCGTGGAAGGCCATGATCAGGTTGATCTCCTGCTCGTAGCCCGCGGCGGCGAACGCAGGCGCGAGAGCGGTCCCGAGCCGGTCGTCGTCCACGCACACCAGCCGGTGGTCCCGCCCCTCGAGCACCTCGTCCGCCGCCCGCAGCAGCCTCGAGGCCGCCTCCGGCGCAGCACCGGACGCCCCCAGCGCGGCAGCACCGCCGGAAGGCTCCAGCGCAGCACCGCCGGACGCCTCAGGGCCGGGGCCGACGATCAGCTTGTTGTCGTCGTACGAGCCGGGAAACCGATCGTCCAGCACCGCGAACCCGCCGGGCACCGCCACCACCCGGGGCGCCTTGCGGCGGGCGAAGGCGTGCTGGAAGTCCACCGCGCGACCCAGGTCCCCCACTGCCGCGGCCGCCCGGTGCGGCGGAAGATCAGCCGGCATCGCGGACGGCCCGCAGGAAGTCACGGATGAGGGCCGAGTCCTTCGCCCCGGGCGAGGTCTCGACGCCGCTGGACACGTCGACCCCCCAGGGGCCGGCGGCCGCGATCGCCTCCGTCACGTTCGCGGGCGTGAGTCCGCCGGCCAGCAGCCACTGGCCGGAAGGGCGGCCGCGGACGGCCGCCCAGTCCCACGCCTGGCCCGAGCCGGCGTGCGGCGCGTCCACGAGGAGCAGGTCCTCGTCATAGGCCCCGCACCGCAGGTCGGCCTCCGCGTCGACGGCCCTGATCAGCCGGAGCCCGAGGTCCTTGAGTGCGGTGAAGTCGCCGTGCGGGTGCCTGCCGTGGAGCTGGATGGCCCGCACCCCGGACGCCAGCGCCGCCGCCCGCACCGTGTCCGGGTCCTCCCCGCGGAACACCCCGACGGTCAGCACGTGGCCGGGCACCGCCGCGGCCAGTTCCGCCGCCCGCTCGGGCGTGATCCTGCGGGGGCTCCGGGTCATGACGAACCCGATCGCGTCCGCGCCCGCCTCGACGGCGGTGGCCACGTGCTCGGGCTCGCTCAACCCGCAGATCTTCACATACACCACACCCATGACCCTAGCGGCGGCGGGAGGCTGCCGGTGACCATGCCCAGACGAGTACGGCGACGATCAGCCCGAACAGGAGCACCCCGTTGGGCAGGTGCGCCCCCAGCCACGGCCAGGTGAAGTGCTGGGCGAGCCCCACGACCAACAGCGCGACGCTGGCCAGCGCGGGCCAGCCCGCCCCGCGGCCGGGGCGCCAGACGAGGACGGCCAGGACGATCTGGACGAGGGCCACGAGGTGGACGACCATGCCGGCCATGACATGGGTCTCGATCATGGAGTCGGACTCCACGGCCTGGCCGGCGAACGAGGCGGCCACGAGCAGCGCGGCGGCCTGGGCGGTGGCGGCGACGCGCAGGCTGTAGAGCAGGCCCGGTGAGGTCCGGCCGGCCGTCTTGGGGGGCTGGACCATGGTTTCCCGCATGGTGATCAGAGGTCCTTCCTGGAGAGGGAGCGAGTTGAAGGACCCATGTTCGGGGCGGAGATGGTGAGTGGTCGTCAGCCTGCGGGATGACCCGGGTCCGCCGCCGGGCGGACCCGGGCACCGCTCAGGAGGGCGGGCGCGGCTGGCGTACCGGGCGGAAGGAGGCGTCGACCAGCCCCGTGCGGTGGGCCACGACCGCGGCCTGGATGCGGTTGCGCAGCCCCAGCTTGTCCATGGCCGCCGCGATGTGGGTCTTGACCGTCGTCACCCCCACGTGCAGCTCATCGGCGATCTCCGCGTTGGACAGCCCCGTGCCGACCAGGGCGAGCACCTCGAGCTCGCGTTCGGTCAGCCCGGCGGGCGGGGGCGCGGCGGCCTGCTCCTCGGCCGACAGGAACCGCTCCACGACCCGCCGCAGCACGGACGGCGCCAGGAGCTGTTCCCCCGTGGCCGCCCGGCGGACGGCGTCCACCATGCGTTCGGGCTCGTCGTCCTTGACCAGGAAGCCGACCGCGCCGGCCCGCAGCGCGGCGTAGACGTCGGCGTCCTCGGCGAACGTCGTCAGCACCACGATCCGGATGCCCGGCCGGGCGGCGAGCACGCGCTTGATCGCCTCCAGCCCGTCCACCCTGGGCATGCGCAGGTCCATGAGGATCACGTCGGGCAGGTGGCGCTCGGCCAGGCGCACCGCCTCGGCTCCGTCCTCGGCCTCGCCCACGACCTCCATGTCGCCCGCGGCCTGCAGCAGCATCCGCACGCCTGCCCGTACGAGCGCCTGGTCGTCGGCCACCAGCACCCGGATCACGCGGCGCTCCTCGACGGCAGGCTGGCGGCCAGCAGCCAGCCGCCCTCGCCGTCCGGCCCGGCGCTGAGAGTGCCTCCGAGGGTGCGGACGCGTTCGCGCATGCCGGCCAGGCCGCGCCCGGACGAGGGCAGGCGTTCGACGACGCTGGGCGGGCGGCCGTTGCGGATCTGCACCGACAGCCCCTGCTCCGATGGGGTGACGCTGACGCGGACCCGGGTTCCGGGGCCGGCGTGTTTGAGCACGTTGGTGAGTCCTTCCTGGACGATGCGGGCGGCGGAGGCCCGGGCGATGAGCGGAGCCTGGTCGGTGGCGGGATCGAGGTCGAGGTCCACGACGAGTCCGGCGGCGGCCATGCGTTCGGCGGACTCGCGGACCACGTCGGAGGGGTTGGCCAGCAGGTCGGGCTGGCGTTCGGGGTCGCGCATCAGGTCGAGCAGGTCGCGCAGGTCCTGCAGCACCTGGTGGCCCGTCTCGCGGATGTCGGTGAGGGCGTCGGCGACGGGGCCGTCGGACGCGGTGAAGCGGGCGGCGGAGGCCCGCAGCACCATCGCCCCCACGTGGTGGGCCACGATGTCGTGCACGTCGCGGGCGATACGCTCGCGCTCGGCGAGCTGGTCGGCACGCACCTGGGCGACGGCCGCCCGGGCGGACTCCTCGGCGCGCAGCCGCTCCGCGGCGGCCGCCGCCTGCCGCATCCCCAGGTAGCGGCCGATCGCGATGGGCGTGGCCACCAGCGTCATGAGGATCCCCACGCGGATCTCGGTCACCTGGACGCCGGGGCCGACGACGGCGATCGCGGTCAGCATGCAGCCCGCGAAGTACGCGACCACCGTCCACGCCCACGAGTTCACCCGCATGGCGAACACGCCGATCGCGATCAGCGTGAGGATCACGCAGGTGTTGACGGCCTCGTTCAGGTAGGTGTCGGTGACGACGAGCAGGACGCCCTGCGCCAGGAACACGAGCCCCGGCAGCCGCCTGGCGACGCCCAGCGACAGGCCGCCGACCACGGCGAGCAGCCCGACCACCCAGACGGGCTGGCTGCCCAGGTGCCAGCTGGTCCAGGTGCTGAGCACGGTGATCGCCACCCCGCCGGCCGCCAGCAGGGCGTCCGGTGTGACGTCCGGCTCCTCCAGCCGCCCCGCGGAGCTGCGCAGGTAGGCCCCGAGCAGGACGGGGAAGACCGGCAGGAAGACCGAGTACATCCAGGAGTTCGTGGTGAACGCGATGCCGGGATCGGCCAGGTTGACCGATGTCGCCGTGATCGTGGCGGCGACGGCGACCGCGACGGCCCGCCACCCGGATCGGTAGGCCGCCGCCCCGAGCGCCACGCAGACGAGCATCTGCGCCGTGTTGGCGGTGAACGAGCCGAGCTGGTCGGTCACGATCAGGAACCCGGCCAGGTAGAGGGTGACCGGCACCGGCCAGCGCCGGACGAACCCCATGGGCAGGCCCACCAGGAGCGCCATCGGGATGTTCATCTCGGCGGGCAGGTATTCGGTGTCACCGGCATGTGCCGTCGTCAACAGATCCAGGCCCACGCCCGAGGCCGCAAGCAGGACATCCAGCGGCAAACCACGCCAACGCATGCCCCTCACGGTATCCGTCCAGGCCGGCGACCTGATCCTCCGCGCGGAGGACCCCGCCTCCTCCATCTGGCCGGAGGTCCGCCCCGATGACGGAGCGCCCGGAGGCGATACCGGCCCTAACTTTCCGGACATGTCCCACGACACCGCACTTTTCCTCGGCCAATTTCTCCGCACCCCGGCCACGATCGGGGCGGTCGCGCCCAGCTCGCGGCGGCTCGCCTCGGCCGTCTGCGCGCCCATCCCCGAGCGCGGCGAGCCTACGGTGGTGGAGCTCGGCCCCGGCACCGGCCCGTTCACGGCGGAGATCCAGCAGCGGCTGGGCGGGCGCGGTCACCACCTGGCCGTGGAGGTCAACGAGCCGATGGCGCGGCTGCTGGCGGCCCGCTTCCCGGCCGTGGACGTGGTGCACGCCGACGCCGCCCGGCTGGGCGAGCTGCTCGGCGAGCGCGGGCTGCTGCAGGCGGACGTGGTGGTGAGCGGACTGCCGTGGGCGGCGTTCCCTCAGACGTTGCAGCACTCGCTGCTGGACGCGGTGACGTCGGCGATGAGCCCGGGAGCGGCGTTCACGACGTTCTCCTACATTCACGCCATCCCGCTGAGCTCGGCCCGGCGTTTCCGCGCGCTGCTGGCCGAGCGGTTCGAGGAGGTCGTGCCGGGACGTACGGTGTGGCGCAACGCTCCCCCGGCCTTCGTCTTCCATGCGCGCAGGCCGCGGACTTAAAGTGAGGGGAGGCGGCCATGGTGCGCGCAGGCCGGGGTGAGTCTCTGCCTCGTCCCCGGAGCAACGTTCTCGGCCTCGGTGAACAGGCCCTCGACATCCGCGCGACCACAGGCCGCCCCGTCCTCCCCCCGCTACCCGAGCCTGGGGGAAGCACACCCCCGATTCAGCCGAACGACGGGGGCCGCTTCTCCCGCAGCGCGCGCACGCCCTCGGCCACGTCCGGTCCGGTGAACCCGAGGAACTCCATGGCCAGGGAGGCGTCGAAGGTCGGCCCGGCCAGGCGCAGCCAGTTGTTGAGCGAGTACTTGGTCAGCCTGATCGCCTCCTGGGCGCCCGAGGCGAGCCTGACCGCGATCTCCATGGCCTTGTCGTGCACCTGGTCGTCGTCCACGCAGAGGCTGACCAGGCCCATCCGCTCGGCCTGCTCGCCCGTGACGGGCTCGCACAGCAGCAGGTGGTATTTCGCCTTGGCCAGGCCGCACAGCAGCGGCCACACGATCGCCGCGTGGTCGCCCGCGGCGACGCCGAGCCTGGTGTGCCCGTCGATGATGCGCGCGGTGCGGCCCGCGACGGAGATGTCGGCCAGCAGCGCCACGGCCAGGCCGGCTCCGACCGCCGGGCCCTGGATGGCCGAGACGATCGGCTTGGAGCAGTTGAGCACGTTGTAGACGATGTCGCGGGCCTCGGCGAACACGCGCAGCCTGGTGGCGTGGTCGCGGGTCATCTCCTCGATCATGGACAGGTCGCCGCCGGCGGAGAACGCCTCACCCTCTCCCCTGACGAGCACGGCCCTGACGCCGTCGTCCCGGTCGGCGTCGCGCCAGATCTCGCCCAGCTCACGGTGGGCGGTCGTGTTGACGGCGTTGAGCCTGGACGGCTCGCTGATCGTGACCCGCAGCACGCCGTCGGCCGGGGTGTCGATCTTGAGTTTGGCGTACGTCAAAAGGACTCCCCCAGCGTCAGAACGACTCCCGCAGCCGCTCGGCAACGTATTCGCGGGCCTCGAGCGCCTGGTCGAACAGGCCCGGCAGGACGAAGAAGCCGTGCACCGCGCCGTCGAACCTGCGCAGCTCGGCCGGCACGCCCGCGTCCGCCAAGCGGTACGCGTACCGCTCGCCCTCGTCCCTGAGCACGTCGCACTCGGCGGTCACCACCGTCGCGGGCGCGAGGCCGGTCACGTCGGGCAGGCGCAGCGGCGACAGCCGCGGGTCCTCCGGGTCGGCGCCCGGCGCGTACTGCTGGACGAACCACGCCATCTCCTCGGCGTCCAGCCCGAACCCCCTGGCGAACTCGCGATAGCTCGGCGTGTCCATGCCCACGTCGAGGATGGGATAGAACAGCGCCTGGTGGGTGAGGGTCAGCCCGGCGTCGCGGGCCTGCCAGGCGGCGACGGCCGCGAGGTTGCCGCCCGCGCTGTCGCCGACGACGGCCACGCTGCCGTTGCTCTGGTAGAAGGCGGGGCGGGCGAAGATGTCGCGCACCACCGTCCAGGCGTCCTCTGCGGCGGCCGGGAACGGATGCTCCGGCGCCAGGCGGTAGTCGACGGAGACCACCACGGCGCCGGTGCGGATGGCCAGGTCGCGCCCGGTCGCGTCGTTGCGCCTGACGCTGCCGAAGACCCAGCCGCCGCCGTGGAAGTAGACCACGACCGGCAGCAGGCCGTCGCCCGGGTCCGCGCGGTAGATCCGGATGGGCACGCCCTCGGCCAGCTCGTCCCGGACGAACGGCAGTTTCGTCAGCGGCCCCCGGTGGGCGGCCAGGCCGTCGTGTGCGCGCAGCTCCTGGATGCCGGCCAGGTCGAGCGAGGCCGGATCGGTGTTCAGATCCGAGGGGTAGAGGGCGACGTACTCCCGGGCCTGGGGGTGCAGCGGCATGATCGCAGCCTAGCGGGCTGCCTCGATGAACGCATCGAAGAGCCGGCCGTCGCCGTCGCGTTCGGGGTGCCACTGGACGCCCACGCCGAACCTGTGGCCCTGCAGCTCGATGCCTTCGACGATCTGGTCCTCGGCCCAGGCCACGGCCAGCAGGCCGCTGCCGAGGCGGCGTACGGACTGCTGGTGGGGCGCGGAGACCTCGACCCGGTCGCCCACGGCCTTGCCGAGCTTGCTGGAGACGCTGACCTGGATCGTGTGGCCGGCGCCCGGCTCGCCGTGGCGGTCGTTGTCGAGCACCTCGGGCAGCCAGGGGATCAGCGTGCCGCCCTGGGCGACGTTGAGCACGTGCATGCCCCTGGCGATGGCGAGGACGGGCAGGTCGGCCCGGACGGCGGCCCTGGCCAGGGCCAGCTCGAACCGGTCGCGGTGCTGCTGCGGCTCGGCGACGCGCTCGTCGTGCTCGCCGCCGTAGGTGTCCGCGCCGAGCTCCGCGCCCCCGGCCAGCACGATGCCCTGGAGGCCGCGTACGTAGTCGTCGACGGCGGGTGTGCCGATCGGCGGCAGCATCACGGGCGCGCCCCCGGCCCGTCCGACCGCCCTGGCGTAGGAGGGAGGCGACAGCACGGCCTCGCGCACGTAGTCACTCCAGCGGGCGGCCTCGAAGTAGGAGGTGATACCGATCAGCGGTCGGGACATGCGATCTCCAGGGGGCATGGGAGCCGTGCCGCCGTCAGCCTGTCGAGGTGACGGCCACATGGCCCCATCATGGCGCAGACTCTTTCCGATATGTCACCTCTCCCAAAGATCTACTCCTTCTGTCCCGGCGGAGTGACGCGCCGCCCTCGTCCCAGGATCTTCAGGCGGCACGGCGTCAGGGCATGCGGCACTGGCGACCTGGCCACCGGTGGCGCTGTGCCGGGGGTGACAGGGCCGTCGACACCGCCGCCCGCACGATCGGCGGGGCTCAGGCCAGCGCGGGCGTGACGTAGACCTCGGCGCCCGGGGGCAGGGCGCAGTCGAGGTCGCCGAACCCCGTGGCGTTCTCACTGCACACGATCATGCTGATGTGCCTGCGGATGCGCCCGTACTCGTCGCGCAGCCGCTCCTCCAGCAGCGGGTGCGTGCGCCGGAGCATGTCGAGCGCGGACCCCAGGGTGGGCGCGGAGCCGCGCTCGGCGGCGACGGCGAAGACCTTGACCTCCGCTCGCCCGCTCACCCACCGCCGCAGCATGACCGGGAGCACGAAGACCACCATCGTCACCATCATCTAGAGCACCGCCGCGCGCACCGTGAGCACGTCGGGCAGGTGGCGGCCGACCAGTGACCAGGTCTCGCCGTCGTCGCGGGAGCAGTAGACCTCGCCGTCGCGCGTGCCGAAGAACAGCCCGGCCTCCGACGCGGTCATCGCGTCACGCAGCACGCTGCCGTGCACGGGCCCCTCGGGCAGCCCCTCGCCGAACGGCCGCCACGTCTGGCCCGCGTCGTCGCTGCGGAAGACGCGGTAGCGGTGATCGACCGGGGTGCGGTCCATGTCGGCCGTCAGCGGCAGCACGAAGACCGTGCCGGACCGCGACGGGTGCGCCGCGATCGGGAAGCCGAAGTCCGACGGCAGCTCCGAGCCGATGTCGTGCCAGCTCCCGCCGAAGTCGTCGCTGCGGTAGACGCCGAAGTGGTGCTGCAGGTAGAGCCGCTCCGGCCGGGACGGGTCCATGGTGACCTTGTGCACGCACTGCCCGAACTCCGGGTACTGCTGCCCCTCCGGCATGAACGGGGCCCGGATGTTCTGGTTGGCGGCCTCCCATGACAGGCCGCCGTCGGTGGAGCGGTAGAAGCCGCCGGTGGAGATCGCGACGCCGATGCGCTGGGGGTCGCTCGGGTGCAGGACGATCGTGTGCAGGCACAGCCCGCCGCCGCCCGGCTGCCACTGCGGCCGGTGCGGGTGCTCCCACAGCCCCTCGACCAGCCGGTAGGTGATGCCGCCGTCCTCGGAGCGGAACAGCGCGCCCGGCTCGACGCCCGCCCACACTACGCCGGGCTCGGACGGCGAGGTCGCGAGCTGCCACACCTTGGTCAGGGTCGTCTCCGTCTTTTCCGGGAAGGCGATGGGCGGCTGCTCGGCTTCGCCCCACGTCTTTCCGAGGTCGTCCGAATAGACAACGGACGGACCGAAATGACCGTATTCGATGCCGGCCAGGAGCCGGGGCGTGGCGCCGCGGGTGTCGATCGCCACCGAGGGCACCGCGACCGTGGAGAACTGGATCGGCTCGATCTCGAACGGGCCGCCGCCGGTCGAGCGGGCGAGGAACAGGCCCTTACGGGTGCCGATCGCGAGGACTGCGTCACTCATGGCTACGCTCCTTGTCGTCGTGCGGCCATCGTGCCACGCGAGACCGACAGGTTCTGAGGACTGGGAGTTTTCCTCCTACAGGAGCCGCATTACCTGGGAGGTAATCGAGACGCTTCCCTCCAGGCGATAGCGTGCCGGACATGGGAGCCGTAGCCATATATGAGGAGTCTTTTGGTGATCTGTTGCGTTCGTGGCGGCAGCGCCGGCGGGTGAGCCAGCTGGACCTGGCCATCGAGGCCGACGTTTCGGCCCGCCACATCAGCTTCCTGGAGACCGGGCGCGCCCGGCCGAGCCGCGAGATGGTGATCAAACTGGCCGAGGAGCTGGAGGTGCCGCTGCGGCACCGTAACAGGCTGCTGGTTTCTGCTGGGTTCGCGCCGATCTATCCCGAAAGAGAGGTACGCGCCCCGGAGTTCGGGCTGGTACGCCAGGCGCTGGACAAGATCCTGGCCGGGCACGAGCCGTACCCGGCGGTCGTGGTGGACGCGGCGTGGAACCTGGTGGCGGCCAACTCGGCGGCCTCGATGTTCATGGAGGGGGTGCCGGACGAGCTGCTGAAGGAGCCGATCAACGTGATGCGGCTGTCGCTGCACCCGCGGGCGATGGGCGGCCGGCTGCTGAACCTGGCCGAGGTCCGGGCCCACCTGCTGCACCAGCTGCGCAGGCAGGCCGAGGTGTCCGGCGACGGGCGGCTGGCCGAGCTGCACGACGAGCTGGCCTCGTACACGTACGAGGGCGTGGACCTGAACGTGGCGCACGTGCCCGGCCCCGCGGACATCCTGGTCCCGCTGCGGATCGCGGCCGGTGACCGGGTGCTGTCGATGTTCACCACGATCGCGACGTTCGGGACGCCGGTGGACGTGACGGTCTCCGAACTGGCCATCGAGACGTTCTGGCCGAACGACGAGGAGACGGCGGCCGCGTTCCAGGCCGGTTAGCTCGGCTGGGCCCCTTCAGGAGGGTGCGGTCAGCGGGCCGTGGCGGGCAGGTCGGGCGCCGGCTCGCCCGCCGCGACGGGCGCCTCGATCGCGAGCGTGGCGCGGCCGCCGCCGGTGATCGGCAGGCCGCCCGTGACGGTGTAGGTGCGCACGTCGTACGCGCCTCCCGAGGGGGCGGCCGCGGCCGTGAAGGCCACGTAGGCGTTGCCCCCGGGGATGATCGAGGTGGAGAGATAGTCGCCCGCCATGCGGCCGTGCGCGCTGTTGGCGAACCAGCCGAGGTCCATCGGCCCCTGCAGCTCGGCGGGGCGCGACCAGCTCCCGCCGCCGTTGCCCGAGGAGGTGTAGCCGACCGTCAGGCGGCAGGTGGCGGCCGTGCAGTCGGCGGAGGGGTAGCGGTAGTAGGCGAGCGCCAGCCGGGCGGCGCCGCCCGAGCTGTCGCGGTCGACGCCGAGGCCGGGGATGAAGTGGTCGCCGCCGTCGTCCGTGACGCGCGTGACGTGGCCCCACTCCTCGCCGGTGGCCGAGGTGCTCATGACGATGTCGTTGCCGCCGCAGCTGAGCTGGAAGCGGCAGTCGTGCCAGGCCACGTACACGGTGCCGCGCGCGTCGCTCTCCGCCGACGGCAGCGGTAAGGCCCGCAGGCCGCCGGCGACCAGGTGCCGCCGCACGGTCGCGACGAGCACATCGTCGTCCCAGCTCGCGCCGCCGTCGCCGGAGCGCATGGAGCGGATCTGCTGCTGCCTGCTCAGGTACGCCACCACGACGGCGCCGTCGGGCCGCACGACCGGCTGCGCGCCGAGGCCGGTCGCGGGCGTGGCGCTCTCCTGCCAGGTCAGGCCGCCGTCGGAGGAGCGGGACACCTTGATCGCGTTGCCCGCGGCGGCGTCGTCGTAGACCGTGTAGCAGCGGCCGTAGAAGGGGCTGCGCGGGGCGTTGTCGCAGGCGGTCCAGCTCTTGTCCAGGTCGCCCCCGTCCGCGACGGCGGTCGTGACCGGCTCTGCCCAGGTCAGGCCGCCGTCGGTGGAGCGGCTGATGACCACGGCCGCCCCGACGATCCCGCCCGTGTCGGTGAGCGCCAGCGAGGAGATCAGCCAGACGCCGTGCCTGGCGTCGAAGGCCACCGAGGGGTCGCTCACGCGGTTGAAGGGCCCGCCGCCGAACGTGGTGATCCCCGGCAGGACGCCCTTGGTCCACGTGACGCCGTTGTCGGTGGAGGTGGCGAACGCGATGCCGGACGCCCCTCCGTCGAAGAACCGGCCCGCCTGCTGCGCGGCCACGACGGTCGTGCCCGCCTGGAAGGTGTCGGGGCCGGCCTGGGTGCCGTGCTGGCTGGTGGCGTTCGCGTACGAGTCGGCTCCGAGCTCCGTCAGCGGGACGGTCTCGGACGCCAGGGCCGGGACGGGGGTCAGGAGAAGCGTGATGATCAGCAGCCCGCCGATTCCTCGGCGCCTGGCGGGGGATGGCACAGTCCACCTCCACGTTGGCGTGTCATCCCCTACCTCGCACGTTTCGACCCGAACTGTCAAGATCTGTCAGCGTTCGGCCTGGATGACATCCCGGTGGATGCGCGACAGGGGCACGCCGTCGATCTGGAGGCGGCGGACCGTCTCGTTGACCATGGAGGTCGGGCCGCACACGTACACGTCGTGCTCGGCCCAGGAGTGGAAGCGCTGCGTGACCTCGGGCAGGTGGCCCCGCATCCCGTCGTACGAGGGTTCGTCCGACACCACGGGCAGCACCCGCAGCCAGGGGAACGACGACTCCATCCTGATCAGGTCCGGCAGGTCGTACAGCTCCTCGGACGTGCGCGCGCCGTACAGCAGGTGGATGTTGGGGCGGCGGCCCGAGGCGATGATGTGCTCGATGATCGCCTTCAGCGGCGCCAGCCCGGTGCCGCCCGCCACGCAGAGCACGTCACGGGTGCTGCGCTCGCACGGGGCCATCGTGCCCATCGGCGGGCCGAGCATGAGCGTGTCCCCGATGCGGGTGTGCCTGGCGAGCGTGGTGGACACCCAGCCGCCGGGGACCGAGCGGACGTGGAGCCTGATCGTGTTGTCGGGGCGCGGCGCGTTCGCGATGGAGAAGGTCCGCCAGACGCGGGGCCAGCGCGCGGTCTGCACGGTGACGTACTGCCCCGGCGTGAACGGCAGCCGCTCCGTCGGCCGCAGCGTGAGGACCGCGATGTCGCGATGGCGCTGCTCGTGGTCGATCACGTCGGCCAGCCACCAGGCGGGCGCGGCTCCCGCGTCCGACCCGGCCGCCTCGATCATGAGATCCGCGGCCGCCGTGTACGCCGCCACCCAGGCGGCCTCGATCTCGTGGTTCCAGACGTCGGCCGCGAAACGGCGGACGGTGGCGAGCAGCGCGTTGCCGACGGCGGTGTAGTGCTCGGCGAGCACGCCGTACTTGCGGTGGTCCCTGCCCAGCTGGCCCAGGTAGGCCGCGAGGCTGTCCGGGCTGTCCAGGCTCCACACGATCCGTGTCAACGCGCTGAACAGGCGGTCCCGCTGGACGTCCATGGCGGGCGGGAACATGCCGCGCAAGTGCGGGCTTTCGGCGAACAGCCGGCCGTAGAAGTAGGCCGTGGCCTTGTCGGCCTGCGGTTCGATGACGGAGAAACTCTCTTTTACCAGGCGCGGATTCAACGACATTTACCAACCCCACCTAGGGACCGGAAAGGTATTCCGGTCGTGTCGTTCACCTCCTTGACGGCTCCGGGTCTTGAGCGCCCGGTCCCTCCCCGGCACTCCGATGCGCTCGAAATTGAGTCTTACACCACCGATGACCCGCCACAACCGTTTCTCCCCAATACGGTGCGATGCGAGCTATCCGTAGCCGTCTGGTGATTTTCCGTGCCTGTTTTTCGGTCGGTTAATGCGAGTAAAAATCACATTCAATGCCCGGCTGGTGGAAGCTGAGCGGGCGGGCGTACCATCCGGCCATGGCAGCCCTCCATCCCAGACGGGTGGCCTGGGAAGGCGCGCGGATCTTCGTCTGCGCCGCGAACACGGACGCCTACTGGTGGCTCAGCGACACGATCGGCCGCTATCTGGGGATCATCTACCAGCTGCAGCTGTGCGAGACGCGGCTGCGGTTGCAGGCGGAGGCGGAGGCGGTCCACGCGGAGGCGGGCGTCTGGCGCGCCCGGTTGGACGAGCTCCTCGACACCCACCCCACGGCGGCGGAGATCCTCACCCAGATGATCAGCGAGACCACCTCCCGGCTGCCCTGACAGCCGATCAGCGCCTGGTTCAGGGACAGACCCGCCCGTTGGCCTCGAACGCCTCATGGGTGAGCGGCATGAGCTCCGCCCACAACGCCTCCATCTTCTCGGCGACCATCTCGATCTCGCGCTGCGGGAACGACGGGAACGTGGAGTCCTCCCGTTTCACCCGCAGCGACAGGAAATTCATCAGGGCACGGGCGTTGCAGGTGGCGTACATCGAGGAATAGAGACCCACGGGCAGGACGGTGCGGGCCACCTCGCGCGCCACCCCCGCTTCGAGCATTTCCAGATAGGCCCGGTAGGACTGCCGGCAGCTTTCCTGGGTCGCCTCCGTCACCAGCTTGTGCTGCTCGGCCGTGCCGTCCAGGAACACATACTTGCCGGGCTTTCCCTCTTGCACCAGCTTCCGGTCGGGCCCCGGCACATAGAAAACCGGCGTCAACTTCCGGTATCTCCCGGACTCCTCGTTATAGGAAAAGGTGCGGTGCCGCATGAACTCCCGGAAAACGAAGATCGGCGCGCTGATGTAGAAGGTCATGGAAGAGTGCTCGAACGGCGTGCCGTGCCGGTCGCGCATCAGGAAGTTGATGAGGCCCTTGGAACGCTGGGGATCGGCTTCGATCTCCGCCAGAGAGCTCTCACCCTTCGTGGAGACGCGGGCGGCCCACAGCACGTCGGCGTCGGACGCGGCGGCCTTCACCAGCTCCACGTCCACATCGCTGCGGAACTTGATCTCGGTCTCGGGTTCGGCGTTGCCCATGGAGCCCCCGCTCAGGTTGGGTGTTGTGACGGCCTCAAGCAAACCAGGTCGGGGCCACTCGGCGCGAGTCGGCGGTGGCCGGCCCCCTGATCATGCCCGCGAGGGCGGTTCACAAGCGGTAGACGCGGCGGGCGTTGCCTGAGCCGATCATGTGGGCGACCCGGGCCGCGTCGGCGGGGCTCCACTCCCCCGACGCCAGCCGCGACGCGAGCGCCGCGCCCAGCGCCCGCCGGAACGAGAGCGCGCCCAGGTAGCCCGTCTCGGCCACGCTGTGACAGCCGGAGCCGAACAGCTGCTTGTGGAAGGGGGCCAGCTCGAGCAGCTCGTCCACGACCCTGGCGGAGGCGGCGGCGGTGTGCGGGAGGGCGAGGCCGACGTCCACGTACACGTGCGGGTAGACGCCGGCGAGGTAGGCGGCCTGGCGGTGGTACGGGTAGCAGTGCAGCAGGATGAGCGGCACGCTGAGCGGCTGCAGCATCCCGGCGAACTCGCCCAGCCTGCCCGGGTCGGTGCGGTGCAGGTCGAGCCCCGAGCCGCCGAAGCCCGTGTGGAACTGCACGGGCAGCCCCCGCTCCCTGGCCACGTCGACCGCGCTCCACAGCAGGTGACGCAGCATGACCTCGTCGGTCAGCGGCCGCTTCGGGTCCGACAGCCGCCGGTTGGCCGCCGCGATCACCGATCCCCTGCTCGGCCTGGACGGGTCGAAGTCGAGGCCGCACAGCGCGCCGATGACGGTCTTGAGCCCGACCGCCCTGGCCGCCCTGGCGGCCAGCTCCTCGTCGAGCGCGTCCAGGTAGTCCACGGCGAGCTGGGCCGTCTCGGCCACGTCCCGTTCGATCTGCTCGATCCGTACGAGCTCGTCGGCGGCGGCCCCGCCGTGGCGGCCCATCTCGGTGGCCGTCAGCACCTCCATGTCCTCCGCCCCGGGGGCGGTGTCCACGAGGAACGCCACCACCCCGGCCCCGGCCAGCAGCCGCCGGTTGACCTCGGCCGCGCCCAGCTCCTCACGGCGGGAGAGGTAGACGGCGGGCGGCGCGTGCGGCTCCAGGTCGAGCACCGGGGCGCACCAGCGGCGCACGGCCGCGCCGAACGGCGTGTCGAAGTGGGTGGTGCCGGGCGGCGCCGGGCTGCCGCCCTCGTTGATGAGCAGCTCGAACCGGGCTCTGCTGAGGTCGTCTCGCCGTACCCCGTGACAGTGGTGGTCGACGAGCGGGGCGAGCAGCGCGTCACGCACCGTGGAGGGTAGATCTACGGGGAGCATGCGGAGACTCTAGGGGAGCCCCGCATGCCCCCGCGGCGGTTTTACCTACGGCGGGTCTGCCTATAGGGGCCGCTCACCTGCGGCACAGGCGCAGCACGTTCGCGATGATCTTCGCGCCCGCGCCGCCCTCCTGCGTGAGGATCGACTCGGGGTGGAACTGCACGGCGAAGCGCCGCCGCTCGACGTCCTCGATGGCCATGACGTTGCCGTCGGGCGTGAGCGCGGTCGCCGTGAATCCGACGACGCCCGGCTGCTTGGCGTGCAGCGAGTGGTAGCGGGCCGCGGTGAACTCCTCGGGCAGCCCCTCCAGCAGCGCGCTGCCGCCCAGCCGGGAGACCTGGCCGCGCTTGCCGTGCTCGGGGTAGTCGAGCAGCTCCAGCGAGCCGCCGGCCTGCTCGACCATGGCCTGCAGCCCCAGGCAGACACCGAAGACGGGCAGGTCGCGGGCGTAGATCTGGTCGATCAGCGCCGACATGCCGAAGTCGGAGGGCCAGCCGGGCCCGGGCGAGAGCACCACCAGGTCGGGGGCGATCTCGTCGATCATGTGGGCGGGGAAGCCGTGGCGCAGCGTCACCACGTCGGCGCCTTCCTGCCGGAAGTAGTCGGCCAGCGTGTTGACGAAGGAGTCCTCGTGGTCGACGAGCAGCACCTTCATGCCCTGGCCCGGCTGCGGCCTGACCTCGGGCGCCGGCACGGAGTCCGGCCGGTTGACCGCGGCCAGGGCGCCGAGCAGGGCGCTGGCCTTGAGCTCGGTCTCGCGCTCCTCCGACTCGGGGTCGGAGTCGAACAGCAGCGTGGCCCCGGCCCGCACGGTCGCCACGCCGTGCTTGACCTGTGCGGTACGCAGCGTCAGGCCGGTGTTCATGGAGCCGTCGAAGCCGATGAAGCCGATGGCGCCGCCGTACCACCTGCGGGTGGTGGCCTCGTGGTCCTCGATGAACTGCATGGCCCACGTCTTGGGCGCGCCGGTCACCGTGACGGCCCACATGTGGGTGAGGAAGGCGTCGAGCGCGTCGAACTCGGGGCGCAGCCGCCCCTCGATGTGGTCCACCGTGTGGATCAGCCGGGAGTAGAGCTCGATCTGGCGGCGGCCGATGACCTTGACGGTGCCCGGGACGCAGATGCGCGACTTGTCGTTGCGGTCGACGTCGGTGCACATGGTCAGCTCCGACTCCTCCTTGACGCTGGACAGGAGGGTGCGGATGGCCTCGGCGTCCTCGACCGGGTTGCTGCCGCGGGCGATGGTGCCGGAGATGGGGCAGGTCTCCACGCGGTCGCCGCTGACCCTGACGTACATCTCGGGCGAGGCGCCGACCAGGTGCTCGCCCTCGCCGAGGCTGATGATGAACTCGTACGGCGCGGGGTTGCTGTGCCGCAGGCCGCGGTAGAAGGCGGACGGGTCGGCGCAGACGGCGTGGAAGACCTGGCCGGGCACGACCTCGAACAGGTCGCCGCGCTTGAACCGCTCCTTCGCGGCGGCCACGACCTTGGCGTATTCGCCCTTCTCCGGGTCCTTGGGCAGCTCGCGGGGGATCACGGGCTCGGCGGTGGCGCCGGTGCGCTCGAGGCCGCGGGTGGTGGCCCCGTCGACGGTGAACTCGTAGCGGTATTCGACGCTGGTCTCGCGCTGCCGGTCGATCACGACGAGCCGGTCGGGCAGGTGGAGGACGAGGTCGCGCTGGTCGTCGGGGCGGACGAGCTCCTGCCTGATGGGCTCGAACTGGAAGGCCAGGTCGTAGCCGAACGCGCCGTACAGGCCCAGGTGCGGGTCGTCGCCCTTGAAGGCGGCGATGACCTCGCGGATCGCGGTGAACACGGTCGGCCGGCGGCTGCGCAGCTCCTCCGGCAGCAGATCCTCGGATTCCGGTACGTGCACCGCGACGTGGTCGGGCGTGGGCTCGGAGACCGGCTTGCCCGCGGCCAGCAGGCAGGAGGCGACGGCGGGGAGCACGACCCGGCCGCGGTCGTTGAGCGCGGTGGCCGAGATGACGCGGCCCCTGGCGACCAGCTCGACGCAGGGGTCGACGTAGCCGAAGGCCCATCGGCTGTAGCGGCCCGGGTAGTCCATGCCCGAGGAGAACGCGCCGCCGCGCCTGGTCCCGAGCGCGGTCACGATCTCTTCCAGCGCGGCCTCGTCCACCTCGCGCGCTTCGCGCTCGACCCCGATGCCCCCGGCGGTGGTATATCCGCTCGTCTCCACTTCGTGCCCCTTCACCAGGTCAAATGATCGAGCCCCGGGGGCGGGCACAAGAAAGGCCGCCATCCGGGGCGGCCGTCCGTTCAGAAATGCGAAACACAACGCCGCCTAGGAGCGGCGCCACCACTGCAGCTGGGCGTGATTTCGCATGAGGACAGAGTAACCGCCGGACCATGATCGCGCAACGCGAACCCGGTTCCGCTATTTTCAATACAGAGCTGTACTGTATTCATAGGAAGGAGATCCGACATGACCGAGACCGAGGCGATCACGTTCCCCACCGAGCGGCCCACCCCGTTCGACCCGCCGGACGACCTCGCCAAGCTGCGCGAGACCCGGCCCATAGCCCGCCTGGCCTACCCCGACGGCCACCTGGGCTGGCTCGTCACCAGCCACGCGCTGGTGCGCGAGGTGCTGGCCGACCGCCGCTTCAGCACCCGCTCCGAGCTGCGGCACACCCCCATCGAGAGCACGAGCGAGGCCCGGCCCGCGCCTCCCGGGATGTTCATCGGGATGGACCCGCCCCAGCACACCCGCTACCGCCAGCTGCTCACCGGCGAGTTCACCGTGCGCCGGATGCGCCTGCTCACCGAGCGCATAGAGGAGATCACCAAGGAGCGGCTGGACCTCATGGAGCGGCAGGGCCCGCCGGCCGACCTGGTGCAGGCGTTCGCGGCGCCGGTCCCGGCGGTGGTGATCTGCGAGCTGCTCGGCGTGCCCGATGGGGACAGGGCCCACTTCATGACCGGGGCCGCCGCGCTCATGCGGCCGGACCTCCCGCAGGAGGAGAAGGTCTCCGCGTTCCTGTCCATGCAGGCGCAGATGCGCGAGCTGGTGACGGCCAAGCGGGCGGCGCCCACCGACGACATGCTGAGCGGCCTCACCAAGAGCGACCTGACCGACGAGGAACTGGCCAACATCGGGTTCATGCTGGTGGGCTCCGGCCTCGACACGACGGCGAACATGCTCGCCCTGGGCACGTTCGCGCTGCTGCGCCACCCCGATCAACTGGCCGTCCTGCGCGACGAGCCCGAGCGGGTGGACCAGGTGGTGGAGGAGCTGCTGCGCTACCTCAGCATCGTCCCCTTCCTGGTGCGTACGGCGCTGGAGGACGTCGAGCTGGGCGGCGAGCTGGTCAGGAAGGGTGAGACGGTCACCGTCTCCATCCCGTCCGCCAACCGTGACCCGCGCCGCTTCCCCGCTCCCGACACCCTCGACCTGCGGCGGGACACCGGCGGGCACGTGGGCTTCGGTCACGGCGTGCACCAGTGCCTCGGCCAGCAGCTGTCCAGGGTGGAGATGCGGGCGGGCTATCCCGCGCTGTTCCGGAGGTTCCCGTCGCTGCGGCTGGCGGTCGAGCCGGACGAGGTGCCGCTCCATACCGACCTGCTCATCCACGGGGTGCACAGCCTCCCGGTGACCTGGGACACGGCACGATGAGCGGCAAGGTGTGTCTTGTCACCGGCGCGTCGTCCGGCATCGGCCGGGCCACCGCGCTGGAGCTGCTGCGCGCCGGCCACACCGTCTACGGCCTGGCGCGCCGGGTGGAGAAGATGGACGTCATCCGGGACGCCGGCGGCCACGCGATCGGCGCCGACGTCACCAGCGAAGCCGACCTCGACCGCGCCGTGCAGACCGTCCTCGACCAGCACCAGCGCATCGACGTGCTGGTGAACAACGCGGGCACCGCCGTGCACGGCGCCGTCGAGGAGGTGCCGATGGAGCGCGCCAGGCAGGTGTTCGAGGTCAACCTCTTCGGCCTGGCCCGGCTGACCCAGCTCGTGCTGCCGCAGATGCGCGAGCGGCGCTCTGGCACGATCGTCAACATCTCCTCGATCGCGGGCGAGATCTCGCTGCCGCTGGGCGCCTGGTACCACGCCTCCAAGCACGCGCTGGAGGCGTACTCGGACTCGCTCAGGCAGGAGGTCTCCCGGTTCGGCGTCCGCGTGGTGGTGGTGCAGCCGGGGATCATCAAGACCGGGTTCGAGGACGAAACGCCGCGCCAGCTGAGGGAGATCTCGGGGCACGGGCCGTACGCGGAGATCGCGGAGTGGATGGCGCGGCAGGCCGAGGAGGGGTTCGGGCCGGGCAGCAAGGCGTCCGACCCCCGCGTGGTGGGCCGGGCCGTGGCCCGGATCGTGGCCGCGCGCGCCCCGAAGCCCCGCTACGCCGTCGGCTACCTGGCCGATCTGCTGCTGTGGGTCAATAGAATCCTGCCGGACCGCCTCTACGACAAGATGGTGACCCGCCAGGCATGATGACCACCGACGACCTCGCCGCGCGAGCTCCGCGGCCCGCCGGCCGGCCGCGCAGCCAGGAGGCCGACCTGGCCATCCTCACGGCCGCGCTCGACCTGCTCATCGAGCAGGGCGCGACCCAGACCAGC
Source organism: Nonomuraea sp. NPDC049695 (assembly GCF_040674955.1). Classification (NCBI taxonomy): domain Bacteria; kingdom Bacillati; phylum Actinomycetota; class Actinomycetes; order Streptosporangiales; family Streptosporangiaceae; genus Nonomuraea; species Nonomuraea sp. NPDC049695. The sequence continues at coordinate 31,056 of NZ_JBFANV010000074.1, forward strand.
ATCGAGCAGGTCGCCAAGCGGGCCGGGGTGACGAGAGCGACGGTCTACCGCCGGTACGCCGACAAGACCGCGCTGCTCGTGCAAGCCCTGCAGTTGGCACACCACGACGACGACCCCGCTCTCACCGGCTGGCGCGACCTCGACCACATGTTCGCAGACTGGGCGGGGCACATATCCGTGCCGCGCAACCGGGTCCTGCTGCGCCGGGTCTTCGGCACGGTCGACGACTATCCCGAGCTGATCAGGGCGTACCACGAGGCCAACACCGGGCGGCGGGCGGCGGTCGTGCGCGAGGCGCTCCGCCTCGCCCGCGACCGCGGGGAGCTCCCGGCGCACGTCGACGTCGACGTGGTGCAGGACGTCCTGAGCAGCGCGGTGATAGGCCATCTCGTCGGCCGTCCCGACGACCAGAGCACCGAGCAGATCAAGGCGTACTTCCTGACGATCATGAAACAGTTCGGCTACCGGCCGGCAACAAAGGGGACCTAGCCCACCAAGAACGACATTTCTGCTGACCAGATTACATTTCTGCCAGTCACGTTACATTTCGCGGCACCTCTTGCTTTCCCGACAAGATCTCTTCACGCTTCTCGACAGAGGCGTGAAGATCACCTCTTGTCTCGAAAGTCTCGAAAGTCTCGAAGGAGAGGCGCGGTGCCCCACACCCCCCGCTGGCGGGCGATTCTCACCGGGATCGTCGTCGTCGCAGGCTTATCCGTTCCGCAGGCCGCGGCCCACGCGGCGCCGGATCCCGCGAAAATAGACGCAAGCGTCCAGGCGAAACTGGCTCGGGACGACAAGGCCACTTTCTGGGTCCGGATGAAAGGGGCCGCCGACCTGAGCGGCGCCCGCCGGGCCGTCACCAAGGACGCGAAGGCCGAGCTGGTCTTCGAGGCGAAGACCGACCGGGCCGAGAACTCGCAGCAGAACCTGCGCAAGCTGCTCGACTCCCGCCACGCCGACTACACCCCGTACTGGATCGTCGACGCGGTGCGGGTGACCGCCGACGAGAAGCTGGCGGGCGAGATCGCCAAGCTGCCCGAGGTCGAGAGTCTCGAGCCGGTCCGCACCTACACCCTCCCCGAGCCTGTCGCGGGGAGGGCGGAGGCCAAGGTGAAGGTCGCGGACTCGGCGACATCAGAAGTCGTCGAGTGGAACATCGACCGGATCAACGCGCCGCGTGTCTGGAGCGAGCTGGGCAACCGTGGCGAGGGCATCGTCGTCGCCCACATCGACTCCGGCGCCCAATTCGACCACCCCGAGCTGGTCCAGAGCTACCGGGGCAGGAACCAGGACGGCACGTTCACGCACGACTACAACTGGTTCGACCCGGCGCACGTGTGCCCGACGGCCGCGCCGTGCGACAACAACGGCCACGGCACCCACACCATGGGCACGATGGTCGGCGCGAACGGCATCGGCGTCGCGCCCGGCGCCAAGTGGATCGCCGCCAAGGGCTGCGAGGTCAACACCTGCACCGACGCCTCCCTGCTGGCGGCCGGCCAGTGGATCCTGGCGCCCACGGACCTGAACGGCCGTAACCCGCGCCCCGACCTGGCGCCCGACATCGTCAACAACTCCTGGGGCGGGCCGGGGAACGACTTCTGGTACAAGGAGATCGTCGAAGCGTGGGTCGCGGCCGGGATCTTCCCGGCGTTCGCCAACGGCAACGAGGGCCCCGCCTGCCGCACCAGCGGCTCGCCGGGCGACTACGTGAGCAGCTACAGCGCGGGCGGTTTCGACGTCAACAACACGCTGTACAGCCGGTCGAGCAAGGGCGAGGGCGAGAACGGCGAGATCAAGCCGAACATCGCGGCCCCGGCCGTCAACGTGCGCTCCTCGACCCCCGGCAACACCTACAGCAGCTACACCGGCACGTCGATGGCCTCGCCGCACGTGGCGGCCACGGTCGCGCTGATCTGGTCGGGCTCGCCGGGGCTGCAGGGCAACGTGGCGGCCACCCGGCCGCTGCTCGACAGCACCGCGATCGACGTCAGCGACACCAGCTGCGGCGGCACCGCCACCGACAACAACGTCTGGGGCGAGGGCAGGCTCGACACGTACGCCGCCGTGCAGGCCGCGCCCCACGAGGGGATCGGCGACCTGCGCGGCACGGTCACCGCGGGCGGCGCGCCCGTGGCCGGGGCGACGGTCACGGTCTCCGGGCCGCTGAGCCGCACCGTGACGACCGGCCAGGACGGCACGTACGCCATCCCGCGCCTGCTGCCCGGTGACTACCAGGTCAGCGCGGAGAAGTTCGGCTACGACAAGGCCACCGCGCCGGCCACGATCACGGCCGGGCAGTCCACGACCGCGGACGTGAGCATGACCAGGCAGGCGGCGGGCACGGTCTCCGGCACGGTCAGCACGGCGGGCACGCCCGAGCAGGGCGCGACGGTGCAGGCCACCGGCACGCCGGTGAGCGCCGTGACCGACGCGGCGGGCCGCTACAGCCTGACGCTGCCGCACGGCGACTACGAGCTGAAGGTCACGCCGGTCTCCCGCTGCTCCAGCGGCACGACGGCGTCCGTCTCGGTGACCGGCGACGTGGCCAAGGACATCGAGCTGCCGCTGCGCGGCGACAACTTCGGCTACACCTGCAAGAGCGGCGCGCAGGCGTACGTGGCGGGCACCGAGAAGCTGGCGCTGACCGGTGACGACGACGCCCAGCAGGTGACGCTGCCGTTCCCGGTCCCGTTCTACGGCACGGGGTACGGCAAGGCGTGGATCGGCACGAACGGCAACATCTCGTTCGCCACCGACAAGGCCACCACCGGCAGCAACGGCCGGCTCCCGACGACGACCACGCCCAACAACGCGGTCTACGCGTACTGGGACGACCTCACGGTGGACGCCCAGGCCGGCGTCTACACCGCGGTGACGGGCACGGCGCCGCACCGCACGTTCGTGGTGGAGTGGCGCAACGTCGGTTTCTACAACGCCAGCGACCAGCGGCTGTCGTTCTCGGCGCTGCTGGGCGAGGACGGCTCGATCGGGTTCCGGTACAAGGACATCGACAGCGAGCGCGAGCAGGGCTCCAGCGCGACCGTCGGCATCGAGAACGCGGCGGGCGACGACGCCATGCTGTACGCGTTCGAGGAGCCCGTGCTCTCCACCGGGCAGGGCCTGACGTTCACGGCCAGCAGGCACGGCCTGGTCATCGGCGCGGTCACCGACGCCAACGACGGTCAGCCGCTGGCCGGGGCGACGGTGAAGGTGGGCGACGTGGCCACGTTCACGACCGGCGCGGACGGCTCGTTCTACGGGCAGGTGCCGGCCGGCGACTACGAGGTCGTGGTCTCCAAGGAGCACTACGGCACCTTCACCAAGGCCGTCACGGTGGCGGCCGCCACGGTGACGCGGATCGACACGGCGCTGGTCACCGGGCGGGTGAGCGCGTCGGCCGCCGAGCTGACCGTGGTGATGCCGGCCGAGTCCACCCGTACGCGGACCCTGGAGCTGACGAACCTGGGCTCGCCCACGCCGTACACGGTGGTCTCGGAGCCGTGGTTCGCCACGACGCCGGCCTCGGGCAACCTGGCCAAGGACCAGAAGGTGACGCTGAAGGCGACGCTCTCCAGCGCCGGCGTCGCGCCGGGCACGGTGAAGACGGGCAAGCTGCTCGTCCAGTCGGCCAGCGGCCGGCAGCCGACCATCGAGATCAAGGTGACGGTCGTGGTGCCCAAGCTGCAGGTGGCCGTCGACGTGGGCGCCGGCAAGAACGTGGTCGACAGCGCCGGTGACACCTGGACGCCCGACAAGAAGTACGCGGCCGGGAGCTACGGTTACGTGGCCACCTCGACAAGCACGTCGAGCACGTCCAAGACCATCGCGGGGACCGCCGACCAGTCGCTCTTCAAGACCGCGAGGGAGAAGATGCTGGAGTACCGGTTCGACAACGTGCCCGCCGGCACGTACACCGTCGAGCTGGACTTCGCCGATCTCAAGAGCACGCAGCCGGGCAAGCGCGTCTTCGACGTGCTGGTCGAGGGGCAGCTGGCGATCCCGGCGCTCGACCTGGCCCTGGAGGCGGGCACGTACACGGCCGTGAGCCGGCAGTACACGGTGAAGGTCACCGACGGCCAGCTCAACGTGCGCTTCGCCACCCGGCAGGGCTCGACGATCGTGAACGCCGTCCGCATCTCGGAGCGCCCGGACAAGGCGCTCTCGTAGCGGGACCCGGGTAAGGGCTCCCCCGGGGCAAGCCCTTACCCGGAACGGACGCCCCCGGGATACCACGGACCGGGCGGCGTATGTTACTGGTAAGTACATGAGACGCGTTCGGCTCCAGCGGGATCTTCCCGTGCCGATGCCCGACGGCGTGACGCTGCTGGCCGACCACTACGCGCCGGCCGGCGGCGGTCGGGCGCCCGTCATCCTGATGCGCTCCCCGTACGGCCGGCGCGGCCTGTTCGGCTGGTACTACGGCCGCGGCTTCGCCCGGCAGGGCTTCCACGTCGTCATCCAGAGCTGCCGCGGCGGCTTCGGCTCCGGCGGGCTGCTCGACCCGCTCGGCGACGAGCACGACGACGGGCTGGCCACCGTGGCGTGGCTGCGCGAGCAGCCGTGGTACGGCGGCTCGTTCGCGATGTTCGGCCCCTCCTACCTCGGCTACACGCAGTGGGCCGTCGCGCCCTACGCGGGGCCGGAGCTGAAGGCCATGGCCACGCAGATCACCGCCTCCCAGTTCAGGGACGCGGCGTACGTGGGCGGCGCGTTCGCGCTGGAGTCGACGCTGAGCTGGACCACGCTCACCGACACCATGTCGCGCCGCTTCGGCGGCGCCGCCGTGCTGACCGCGCCGCGACTGGCCCGCAGGGCGGTCCTGTCGGGCCGTCCCGTGGCCGAGCTGGACCTGGCCTCGGTCGGGCGGCCGCTCCGGTTCTACCAGGACCTGCTCACGCACCACGCCGATCCGGCCGTCGCCTATTGGGACAGGCGTGACTTCTCCCTGAAAGTGGGCGAGGTGGACGCGGCGGTCACCATGCTGGGCGGCTGGTACGACGTGTTCCTGCCGTGGCAGCTCAAGGACTACACGGCGATGCGGGCCGCGGGACGGCGGCCGTACCTGACGATCGGGCCCTGGTACCACGTCGACACCCGGCACGGGCGGCCCGCCATGGCGGAGGCGTCGGCCTGGTTCCGCGCGCACCTGCTGGGCGACCGCTCGTGGCTGCGGGCCGAGCCCGTGCGGCTCTACGTGACCGGGGCCGAGGAGTGGCGCGACTACCCCGACTGGCCGGTGCCGGGGATGCGGGAGCAGCGCTGGCACCTGCAGCGCGGATTCGGCCTGGGGGCCGACGGGCCGCTGGAGTCCCCGCCCGACCGGTTCCGGTACCACCCCGCCCATCCGACGCCCGTGATCGGTGGCCCCGTGCTGCTCGGGGACTCCAGGCCGCGCGACCAGCGTCGGCTGGAGGAGCGGCGCGACGTGCTGGTGTACAGTTCAGCGGCGTTGGAGTCGGACGTGGAGATGATCGGACCGGTGCGGGCTGAGCTTTTCGTGCGGTCGAGCACGCCACATGTGGACGTGGTGGTACGGGTCTGCGACGTGCACCCGGACGGGCGCTCGCTCAACGTGTGCGAGGGCGTGCGCCGGTTGGCGGACGCCGGTCCCGGGACGCGCCGGGTCTCCGTCGATCTCTGGCCGATCGCGCACCGCTTCAGGCGCGACCACCGGATCAGGGTGCACGTGGCGGCGGGGGCGTACCCGACGATCGCCCGCAACCACGGCACCGGCGATCCCCTGAACAACGGCGACGGCGCGATGGTCCCCGCCGACGTCGAGGTGTTCCACTCCCCCGACCGTCCCTCCGCCGTGGTGCTGCCGCTGTGCGTGCCTCGCGGTTGATGTCGCTGGTCCTGCTGCTGCAGGGCCGGGGCGGGATGACGGCGGCCGAGCTGGCCAAGGAGCTGGAGGTCTCGGAGCGCACGGTGCACCGGGACGTGCTGGCGCTGTCGGAGGCGGGCGTGCCCGTGTACGCCGACCGGGGGCGCGGCGGCGGGTACCGGCTGCTGGACGGGTACCGGACGCGGCTGACGGGGCTGGACCGGGCCGAGGCGGAGGCGCTGTTCCTGTCGGGGGTGCCGGCGGCGCTGCGGGAGATGGGGCTGGAGGAGGTGGCGGCCACGGCCCGGCTGAAGGCCGCCGCCGCGCTCTCCCCCGCGCTGCGGGACGCGCCCGCCGTCGCGGCGCAGCGCTTCCACCTGGACGCGCCCGGCTGGTTCGCGAGCGGCGACCCGCCGCCGGCGGCCCTCGCCCCGCTGGCCAGGGCCGTGTGGAACGACCGCCGCGTCTCGGCCGTCTACAAGGAGCGGGTGCGCACGCTTGAGCCGTACGGGCTGGTGCTCAAGGCGGGCACCTGGTACCTGGCCGCGCGACTCGGGACCCGGTTCCTGATCTTCCGGGTGCCCCGGTTCGGCGCGGTGTCCGTGCTCCCGGACTCCTTCGACCGGGACCCCGCCTTCGACCTGGCGGCCTTCTGGGCGGGGCAGTCGGCGCAGTTCAGCCGGTCGCTGCTGCGGGCCGTGGTCACGTTGCGGCTCAGCGAGCAGGGGGTGCGGATGCTGCGGCACATCGCCGACCCGGCCGCGCTCGATGAGGCCCTCGCCTCGCTCCGGCCGGACGGGACGGTGCGGCTGGGGGTGGAGTCGGTGGAGGTGGCCTACTCGCAGGTGCTCCGGTTCGGGCCGGAGGCGGAGGTGCTGGATCCGCCGGAGCTGCGGGCGATGCTCGCCGACGCCGCCGCCCGCATGTCCGCGCTCTACCGGTAGGTCACCGGTAGTCCGCCGGGTCGAGGTCCTTGCCGGGCTCGAGTGCCTCCGTGATGAAGCTCCACACCCGTGGCCGGCTGCCGTCCACGTCCGTGAGGCCGTACGCCTCGGCCAGTTCCTCGCTCGTCACCGACCTGCCGGACCAGCGCTGCCGCTCCGGGTCCGTGGCGATGGCCGCCACGCCCCTGCCGACGTACGCCGGTGTCTCGGAGACCTGCCAGGCCTTGTCCGCCTTCGCCTCCCGCCAGTTGTCCTCGGTGACGCCGAAGTTGTCGAGCATGGCCTCCGAGCGCAGGAAGCCCGGCGTGACCGCCACCCCGGTGCCGCCGTACGGGCGCAGCTCGTTCGCCCAGGCGAAGCCGAGCCGGTTCACCGACACCTTGGCCAGGTCGTAGTAGACGTTCCCCCGGTAGCGGGTCTCGTTGAAGGCCCACGTGCCGTCGGTGACCTCCACGACCAGGCCGCCCTCGTTCCTGATCATCAGCGGGAGCAGGTGGCGGCCGGTGACGATGTGGGTGTCGATCGCCAGCCTGAGCAGCCGGAACCCCTTCTCCATGTCCTGCTTCCAGACGGGCGTCTCCCACTCCCACAGGTGGTCGCCGCCCCACACGTCGTTGACCAGCACGTCCAGCCTGCCCTGCTCGCGCTCCACCCGCTCGGCCAGCGCCTCCACCTGGGCGGGGTCCAGGTGGTCGACCTGGACCGCGATGCCGGTGCCGCCCGCCGCGGTCACCAGTTCCGCCGTCTCCTCGATGGTCTCCGGCCGGTTCATCTCGGAGCGCCGCTGCCGGGTGCTCCTGCCGGTGCAGTAAACCGTCGCGCCGGCCGCGCCCAGCGCGACCGCGATGCCTCGTCCCGTTCCGCGGGTCGCTCCCGCTACCACAGCAATCATGCGAGCGATCGTCCACCGGAAACCCGACACCTCCTGTCATCTTTTCCGCGCCCGGCTCGGTGACCGTTCGGCGCGGGGAAACGACCATTCGGCGAGTGGGACGGGATGGTGACGGCGGGCGTGTATAAGGTTTGCCCAGGTGAGAGACGGTACTCATGGGGCGGACGTGGCATTTTAGGCCAAACCGTAATACTACCGACATTGGGTTTAATACCCCCGCAAAGTAATCTCCCTCCATTGACTAACCGTCAGGATCCGGTAACAACACCGCTCCTGATCCACTCATCGGAGGGTTCGATGACTACCGGGGAACCCGGGCAGCCGCGCACCGACCGCAGCCCATGGAACTGGCTGCTGGTCCTGCCTATCGTGCTGCCGCTGCTGACGTTCCTGTTCAACGCCGACGAGCCACGCCTGCTGGGCTTCCCGCTCTTCTACTGGCTGCAGCTCGCCTTCATCATCGTGGGCGTCGTGTCCACGACCATCGTCTACAGGATGACCAAATGAACGGCCACACGACCGAGCTGGTCGTCTTCATCCTGCTGTTCGTGCTGGTCAGCGGCATGGGTTTCGTGGCCGCGCGATGGCGGCGGCCGAACGACCTGGCGAGCCTGAACGAGTGGGGCCTCGGCGGGCGCAGCTTCGGGTCGTGGATCACGTGGTTCCTGGTCGGCGGTGACCTCTACACCGCCTACACGTTCGTGGCGGTGCCGGCGCTGGTGTTCGCCTCCGGCGCGATCGGGTTCTACGCGCTGCCGTACACGGTGGTGGTGTATCCGCTGGTGTTCCTGGTGCTGGCGCGGATGTGGTCGGTCTCGCACGTGCACGGGTTCGTCACCCCGGCCGACTTCGTACGGGCCCGCTTCGGATCGCCGACCCTGGCGCTGGTGATCGCGATCACCGGGCTGGTGGCGACGATGCCGTACATCGCGCTCCAGCTCGTCGGCATCGAGGCGGTGCTGAAGTCCATGGGCATCACCGGGCACCTGCCGATCATCATCGCGTTCGCGATCCTGGCCGCGTACACCTACCAGTCGGGCCTGCGGGCGCCCGCGCTCATCGCGTTCGTCAAGGACGCGCTGATCTACATCGTGATCCTGGCGGCGGTCATCTACATCCCGGCCAAGCTGGGCGGCTGGGGCTCGATCTTCGACGCGGCCAAGGCCAAGTTCGACGCCACCCCGGCACCGGCCGACGGCATCATCCTGAACGCCAACAACCAGCTCCAGTACGTGACGCTGGCGTTCGGCTCGGCGCTGGCGCTGTTCCTCTACCCGCACAGCCTCACCGGCGTGCTGGCCTCGAAGAACCGCAACGTCATCAAGCGGAACATGTCGGCGCTGCCCGCCTACAGCTTCGTGCTCGGCCTGATCGCGCTGCTCGGCTTCATGGCCATCGCGGCGGGCACCAAGCCCGTGATCAACGCCGCCACCGGCAAGGGCGACAACAACACGATCGTGCCCATGCTGTTCGACCAGATGTTCCCGAGCTGGTTCGCGGGCGTCGCGTACGCGGCCATCGGCATCGGCGCGCTCGTCCCCGCGGCGATCATGTCGATCGCGGCGGCGAACCTGTTCACCCGCAACATCTACCGCGAGTACATCAACAAGAACGCCTCCGACGCCCAGGAGGCCAACGTCTCCAAGATCGTGTCGCTGGTCGTCAAGGTGGGCGCGGTGCTCTGCATCCTGCTGCTCGACCCGCAGTTCTCGATCGACCTGCAGCTCATCGGCGGCGTGATCATCCTGCAGACGCTGCCGTCGGTGGCCCTGGGCCTCTACACGCGCTGGTTCCACAAGGGCGGCCTGATCGCGGGCTGGGCGGCCGGTCTGGTGGCGGGCCTGTGGATGCTGTACCTCATCCCGAACCCGGCCACCGGCAAGGCGCACTTCGGCGGCTCGGCGTTCGGGCTGGCGAACCTGGGCTTCGACACCAAGATGACGATCTACGCCGGGTTCCTGGCGGTGATCGTGAACCTGGTGGTGGCGGCGCTGGGCACGCTGCTGTTCCGGGCCGCCAAGGTGGCGGACGGCGAGGACGCGACGGCTCGCGGCGACTACTTCGCCGACGAAGGCGATCCGAAGGTGAAGGACCTGGATCTGACCGGCTCCCACTGATCCGCCCAACCTGATCCGTTCAGCCACTGATCCGACTGACGGCCCGCCCCACCGCGAGGGGGCGGGCCGTCAGTCTTTCAGGTAGGCCGGGTTGGCGACCTCCAGCTTCGCCCGTACGGCCTGCTCCAGGGCCGCGACGAGGGCGTGGTCGTCCTCGAGGCGGCCCTCGCGGACGGCGGCGGCCAGCTCGGCGTCGTCGGCCATGCCCAGGCCGGCCAGCCGCGCCGCGTGCTCCCGCGCCTGCTCGGGCCCGAGCGCGATCTCCCGCTCCACCATGCCGAGCACATTGATCGCCACCCGCGCGTGGAAGCGCACCCGCCCGTCCACGGCCGGGAGCACGTCGGTCTCCAGGAAGTCGCGGACGGCGGCCACGAGTTCGGCCGCGGTGGGCACGTCGTGCGGACCGTGTGTCATCCGAAGTCCTTCAATTTCGCGTTTATCCTGATCCGATCAGTGAACGGCTACTCTTCGGCCATGCGCACTGAGTCTCCCACCGCGCCGCCCCCGGTGCTCGCGCCGAAGCTCATCCGGGCCGAGCTCTTCGTCGTGTTCTCGGTCTCGCTCGGCGCCAGCGGCCTCGTGGCGCTCGTCCGGCTGATCGGCGCGCTCACGGCGCCCAAGGAGCTGAAGGGCCAGCAGGCGGTCCTCGTCGGGTCGATGGCCCCCGGGCGGCCGTGGCTGGACCTGACGCTGCAGCTCGTCGACATCGCGATCACGGTGGCGCCGGTCGGGCTGGTGGCGTACCTGATGGTGCGCTCCGGGGAGTCGCTGCGCACGATCGGCGCGGACTTCGGGCAGAAGACGCGCGACGTGGCGCGCGGGGCGGTGCTGGCGGCGGTGATCGGCGGCACCGGGCTGGCGTTCTACCTCGCCGTGTGGGCCCTCGGCGTCAACCTGACCGTGGTCCCCGGGCAGCTCCCGCAGGTGTGGTGGCAGGTGCCCGTGCTGCTGCTCGCGGCCGCGCAGAACGGGGTGCTGGAGGAGGTGCTCGTCGCCGGATACCTGCTGCACCGCCTGGGGCAGGCCGGATGGAGCCCGTGGAAGGCCGTCGTCGTGTCGTCGGTGCTGCGCGGGTCGTACCACCTCTACCAGGGGTTCGGGGGATTCGTGGGGAACGTCGTGATGGGGCTGGTGTTCGGGCGGCTCTACCAGCGATGGGGCCGGGCCATGCCGCTGGTCGTGGCGCACACGCTGATCGACACCGTCGCCTTCGTCGGGTACGCCTTCCTGCACGGCCGGGTGAGCTGGCTGCCCTGAAACCGTTGACCTGACCACCGGTTTCGGGTGTGATCCGGAACATGAGCTTCGCCGTGCCCGACAGCGTCCGGCCGATCCGCGACGCCGTCCATGCGTTCATGACCGAGCGGGTGGAGCCCGCCGAGCCGGTGCTGCACGCGGGCGGGGCCGGCGCGGCGACGGCGCTGGACGGGCTGCGGGCCGAGGCCAAGAAGGAGGGGCTGTGGGCGCTCGGCCACCCGCGCGAGCTGGGCGGCGGCGGGCTGCCGTTCCTCGACTACGTATACGTCAACGAGGTGCAGGGGCGCAGCGAGTTCGGGCAGCTCGCGCTGGGCACGTTCACGCTGCAGGACTCGCTGATGCTGCACGAGCACGCCTCGCCCGAGCAGCGCGAGCGCTACCTCGAGCCGCTGGTGCGGGGTGACATCTGGCCCAGCTTCGCCATGACCGAGCCGGCCGTCTCCAGCAGCGACCCCACGCAGATCAGGACGTCCGCGACGCTCGACGGGGACGAATGGGTGATCAACGGGCACAAGTGGTTCACGACCGGGGCGTCGCGGGCGGCGTACACGACCGTGATGTGCCGGACCGAGCCGGACGCGCCGCCGCATCTGGCGTTCTCCATGATCCTTGTGCCGACGGACACGCCCGGCTACCGCATCGTCCGCGAGACGCCCGTGCTGGGGCTCGACGGGGCGCACTGCGAGGTCCGGTACGAGGACGTCCGCGTGCCCGCCGCCAACCTGCTCGGCCCGCGCGGCCACGGGTTCGTCATCGCGCAGCAGCGGCTCGGGCCCGGCCGGATCTTCCACTGCATGCGCTGGCTGGGGCAGGCCCAGCGGGCGTTCGACCTGATGTGCCGCAGGTTGCAGGACCGGACCGCGTTCGGGGAGCCGCTGGCGAACAAGCAGCTCATGCGGCAGCACGTGTTCGACTCCTACGCCGAGATCCAGGCCGCCAGGCTGCTCACCCTCAGCGCCGCCCAGTCCATGGACGCGGGTTCGCGAGCTGGGGTGGAGATCGGCGCGATCAAGGTGGTGGGGGCGCGCATGCTGCACAACGTGATCGACCGCGCCATCCAGGTGTACGGCGCCGCCGGGCTCACCCCCGACACGCCGCTGGATCGCATGTACCGGCACGCGCGGGCCGCGCGGATCTACGACGGGCCCGACGAGGTGCACATCGACTCGGTGGGCCGGCGCATCCTGGGCGCGTACTCGGCCGGCGGCAACTGGGAGTTCGGGCTGCGATGAGCGAGCTCCGGGCCGTCGTCGATGAGGTGTTCGGGGCCGGCGCGTCGATCCCCTTCAGCGCCCGGCTGCCCGGCGGGGCGTCGCGCGAGACGTGGGCGCTCGACGTCGTCGCCGGTTCCGAGCGGCACGAGCTGATCCTGCGGCTCGACTCCCCCGCCGCCGCCCCTGTCGCCGCCCTCGGGGCCGGGGCCGGCCTGGCCGCGGAGGCCACGCTGATGCGGGCCGCCGCCGACGCCGGGGTGCCGGTGCCCCGGGTGGTCGCCGGCGGTGGGTCGTACATCCTCATGGCGCGCGTGCCCGGCGAGAGCATCCCGCGCAAGATCCTGCGCGACGACGCCTACGCGGTCGCCAGGCCCCGGCTGGCGGCGCAGTGCGGGCAGGCGCTCGCCGCGATCCACCGGATGCCGCCGTCCTGCCTGCCGCAGGAGGTGGTGGAGGAGGACCGCTGCGGCGCTGGCGGGACGTGCTCGACCTGCTCGGCCAGCCGCACCCGGTGTTCGAGCTGGCGCTGCGCCGGCTGGCCGCCGACCGGCCGGGCGGCACACGGCGTACGGTCGTGCACGGCGACTTCCGCAACGGCAACCTCATCGTCGGGCCCGAGGGGATCAGGGCGGTGCTCGACTGGGAGCTCGCCCACCTCGGCGACCCCCTCGAGGACCTCGGGTGGCTGTGCGTGAAGGCGTGGCGGTTCGGCTCGCCGCTGCCGGTCGGCGGCTTCGGGGACTACGACGAGCTGATCTCCTCGTACGAGCGGGCCGGCGGCCACCCCGTCGACCGGGACGCGCTGCGCTGGTGGGAGACGTTCGGGGTGCTCAAATGGGGCGTCATCTGCGTCATGCAGACCATGCGGCACCTGCGCGGCGGCGCGCGGTCGGTGGAGCTGGCCGCCATCGGGCGGCGCGTGTGCGAGAACGAGTGGGACCTGCTGCGGATGCTCGGGGAAAATCCGTTGCCGCGATAGAACTATTCTACTGAGATGGTAAATCGGGGGCGGTCTGCGGCGCGGGAGCTGCGCATCTTGCGGGCCAACGCACGGTTCCAGCAGTGGCAGGCGCTGCTGGGGAACCGTACCAAGCGGCAGCGGGCCGGGGAGTTCCTCGTTCAGGGGGTGCGCCCGATCAGCCTGGCCGTCGAGCTCGGCTGGCCCGTGCGCGCGCTGATCCATGACGCCGATCGGCCGCCGTCCCAGTGGGCGGCTCAGATGCTGAAGGCCGCCGGTGGCGAGCGGGTGGCCATGGCCTCCGACCTGTTGCGGGAGCTGGGCGGCAAGGACGAGGACGTGCCCGAGCTGGTGGCGGTCCTCGAACTGCCGGACGATGAGCTGGCCCGGATCGCGGTGGGGCCGTCGTTTCTGGGAGCGGTGTTCGACCGGCCGAACAGCCCCGGCAACATCGGGACGATGGCGCGGTCGCTGGACGCGTTCGGCGGCGCCGGCCTGATCGTCACCGGGCACGCCGCAGACCCGTACGATCCCCGATCGGTGCGCGCCTCCACCGGATCGTTGCTGGCGCTGCCGGTGGTCCGGGCTCCCTCCCACCGGGAGGTGCTGGCCTGGGTCTCGGAGCTACGCGGCCGGGGCCTGGCGCTGACGGTGGTGGGCACCGACGAGAACGGCGCCACCGACATCGCCGACCTGGATTTGACCGGCCCTACCCTGCTGGTCATCGGGAACGAGACCACCGGGTTGAGCGCGGGATGGCGGGAAAGCTGCGACATGATGGCGCGCATCCCGATCGCCGGCTCGGCCAGCTCATTGAACGCCGCCAACGCGGCGACCGTGGTGTTGTACGAGGCCGCCCGCCAACGCGGTCGCGGGACGGGCGGGGCTCGCTGAGCTCGTCACGCGGTCGTCCGGGACAACCATGAGCACCTGGCCTGCGGCGCGGTGCCGCACCCGGCCCCACGGTTCCCCGCGTTCCAGGTCTGGCGCTCAGGTACGCCCGGCGGCGTGGGGAGCTGTCCCGCTTCGGGGGCTGACGGCGGCGCCCCGGGAGCCGAGGGCGGCGGCGCTTCGGGGGCCGAGAGCGGCGGCGACCACGTCCACCAGGCCCTCCACCACCTCCGCGCGGTCCACCTCGGGATGCTCCAGCCACCAGTCGCAGGTCGTCTGCACCATGCCGACGAACGCGTGCCCGAGCACCTGCGCCTTCGTCGGCTCCGGCACCACGCGTTCGGCGACGAGCAGACCGCCGAGCTCCTCCCCCAGGCCCCTGACCAGGGCCGTCATGTGCGAGCGGATCCTGTGGTCCTCGGAGCTGGCCCGGTGGAACAGGAACCGGTAGAGGTCGCGGTTGGCCGAGATCAGGTCGAGGTAGACGCCGATGGTGCGCCGCGCCCTGCTCCGCAGGTCCGCTCCGGGCGCGGCGAGCACCGGGCGCAGCTGGGCGATCACGGTGCGGACGTGGCGGTCCGCCAGCGCCTGGTAGAGGCCGCTCTTGTCGCCGAAGTGGCGGTAGAGGATGGGCTTGGTGATGCCGGCCTCGGCGGCGATGGCCGCCATCGAGACCTCGGGGCCCTGGGCCAGGATGGCCCGGTCGGCGGCGTCGAGCAGCACCCTGCGCCGGTCCGGGTCCCGTCCACTCACCCGCCCAGGATAGGCCGCCGCCGATCGCGCGCCGTCACCCGCCCGGTGCGCACCCGGTCGGGACGACGGGCTGGGGCGGTCACTTGCCCAAGAGGGACCGCAGCCGGCCGGGGAGCAGTGCCGAGAGCACCAGCAGCGCGCCGATGAGCGTGTACAGGCCGGTCATGCCCGCCATGGTGCCGGGCGGCTCGGCCAGCTCGGCCCACGGCGCGGTGTCAGGTGGCGACCACGGCAGGCCGCCCGCCGCCGCCCAGGGCAGGCTCCCCGCCACACCGAGCGCGGCGGGGAGGTCGAGCGCGAACACGGCGCCCGCGGCGACCAGCGGGATGCCGCAGCCGAGGGCGGCCGCGGGCCAGGCGGTCAGGAGGGTGACGATGACGGCCACCGCCGCCAGGTAGGCCAGCGCCGCCGGGGCGGGGCCGAAGGTGGCGTTGCCTGTCCGCAGCGCCCGGGCGGCCGCCTCGGTCAGGTAGTAAACGGGCACGAGGGCGACCACGCCCGCGACGCCTCCCACCATAAGACGAGTCTCACGAGTCACATGGCTTTTCGTCCCCGTCTGACGCCTTGGTTACGCACGGTGTTCGCGAATCGCCGGCGCCCGCCTTTACAGTGTAGATCACATATTGGCTGCTATATCGCGAAATTACTGGAAAATACTGGGACTGTTGATACGCTCGCCACCATGAGTGACCGGCTGGACGATCTCGAACGGCGGATCGACGAGCTGCGGGCGGGGGTGCGCAAGGCGATGCGGGTCAAGGACGGCGGCACCGCCCGCGCGCTGCGCGCCGAGCTCCGTACCGCCGAGCGGGAATGGGACGCCCTCGTGAGCGGCGAGCAGCCCCAGGCCAAGCCCGAGCCGCCCCGCCTGGTCACCGTGCGCGAGCAGGTGCACCAGGGGCTGCGGCTGCTCGGGGCGAGCGCCCAGCCGCGGCTCATCGTGGCCGTCAGCGCCGCGTTCTTCGACGGCACGATCCGCAGCGCCCAGCTCACCAGCCTGCGCAGGGACGAGGAGCGCTCGTTCAGGTCCTCGCCGCACGGGCGCCCGTACTATCTGTGCGCCGCGCTCACCGACCGCCTCTCCCCCGCCCGCGGGCTGCTCACGCTCAGCACCTGGCCGCTGGAGCGGCGCGTGGTCGGCCCGCTCAGCCCGCGCGTCGACTTCCTCACCTGCGCCATCGCGGTGGCCTCGCACGAGTCGGCCGACGGGCGGGCCGACCGGTTACTCGTCCGGATGGCCAGGAACATCCCCGGCGCCACCGACGGCACGCTGGGGCCGCCCGACCCCGATCGGGTCATCGAGGCGGCCCGCGCCGAGCTGCGCGTGCACGGCGACCGCGACACGCGGGATCGCGCCGAGCTGGCCCAACGCGCCGCGGCGCAGCTCGGTGACGTGGCTCGCCTGTTCGGCGCCGCTACGCTGAGCACGATCAAGAAGGAGAAGGCGGAGTGAGCGGCTTGAAGCGCGAAGGCGACCACATACAGCGGCTCGACGCGTTGCGGGGCACGACGCCGCCGCGCCCGCACGACGCCCGCGCCATCGCGGCCCTGGCCGCCAACCCCGGCTGCACCCGCCGGGCCCTCCTCGACGGCGCCGGCATCGACAAGGACGCCGCTGCCCGGCATCTGGGCTTTCCCGCGCCGTTCGGGCAGTCGCCGTTCGCGATCACGCGCGGCAACGTGTTCGAGGGGCTGGTCAAGGCCGACGGGTGCGCGGAGCTGCTGCGCATGCTGCGCGAGCTGCTGGACCTGCCGGTCGCCGAGGTCGCCTACCACGACGTCGAGAACGTCGGCGCCCACCTGCGCCACGCCCACACCCGCACGCTGATCGACCGGGCGGCGCGCGAGGGCCAGGACGCGGGCACGCTGTACGACCATCCGCTGCTCAGCCTGGAGATCGCCGGCCACACCGCCTACCTGGAGCCCGACGTGGTGGCCTTCCAGCTGGGCGGCCGCTTCCACATCGTGGAGATCAAGTCGTTCTCGGTGATCGACGGGCAGGCCGATCCGTCGGCGGTGGCGGCGGCGGCGCGGCAGGCGGCGGTGTACGTGCTGGCGCTGCGCACGCTCCTCGAGGAGCTCGGCCACGACCCGCTGAAGGTCTCCCACGACGTGGTGCTGGTCTGCCCCGAGAACTTCGCCAACCGGCCCGTCGCGACCCTGGTCGACGTGCGCAAGCAGCTGGCCGTGCTGCGCCGCCAGCTGACCCGGATGACGACGCTCGACCGGCTGCTCGAAGGGCTGCCCGACGACCTCACGTTCGACCTGCGGCCCGGCGAGGACGGCCGGCCCACCAGGCCCGTGGCCGAGCTGGCCGACGCGCTGCGCAGGACGACCGCCCGCTACGCGCCCGACTGCCTGTCCACGTGCGACATGTGTTTCTTCTGCCGGGACGAGGCCCGCCAGGAGGGCGCGTCCGACCTGCTCGGCAGGCAGGTACGCGACGAGCTGGGCGGGGTGGCCTCGGTGGCGGAGGCACTCGGGCTGGCCGACGGCGCCCGCGACCCCGCGGCCGGGCAGGAGGAGATCGCCCGGCTGCTCCGCAACGCCGAACGCCTGCGCAGGGAGTGCCTAACGTGAGTCTGCTGACCTCGCTCGCGCGGCTGCGGGCCCTGGACGAGGGCATCGCGCAGCCCGTCGCGACCGTCAGACACTGTCATCTGTCGGACCGGCCGATGGTGTTCATCCCGCTCAAGCTGTCCGGCGAGGCCGCCGCTCCCCTGGCCGCCATGCTCGGCACCGACAGGGAACGGCCGCACCTGCTCGTGGTGGCCCAGCCGCGCAACCGCGACCTGCGCTTCGCCTGGGCCGCCGACCTGGCCGGGGTGCTGCTGCCGTACATCGAGAGCTTCATCGCCGACACCGAGACGGTGGAGCGCAAGAACGCCGACCCCTACGAGCGGGTGCTGGACGCGCCGCAGATCGTCGTCCCCAACCCGGGCGGTGTCGCCTTCGCCAGGCTGCTCGGCCGCTCGACGCGGTTCCGCCGCACCGACGGGCCCTATCCGGTGCCCGAGGGGGTGCCGCTGCTGGGGCGGTGGCTGACCTATTTCGGGGAGCGGGCGGCCTACCCTGGCTCGTCGCTGATGACGGCGGCGACCGAGGAGCTGGCGCGGCACTGGGCGAGCGGGCAGAGCTCCCTGGAGGACGCCAATCTGGCCGCGCTGCTCGCCTGGATCACCACGGGGCCGAGCGACGAGGCCGAGGACCCGCTGATCTGGCCGCCCGCCGGGCCCGCGACCGATCCGGGGTTCGACGCGGAGGTACTGGCGCCGGCGATCGAGAGCGGCGCGGCCGAGCGGATCACCGAGGCGCTGCGCACGCAGCTGGAGCCCACGTGGCGGCTCATGTGGCAGGCCATCGACCTGCTCGCCGGGCTGCCCGAGGGGGCCGGCGTGGCGGGGCGGTGGGAGCAGGACCGCGGCTCGTTCAGCGGCATGGCGGCCCACATCGCCGAGGGCACGGCGCCGCAGCCGAGGCGTGACGGCGCGGTCGCCGCCGCGGCCAAGCTGGCCCGCATGGAACGCGCCCAGGCCGCCTACGACGTGCAGCGGGCCTACGACGATCCTCTGGTCATGGCCGAGTACCGGCTCACCGGGGAGGCGTTCGCGGGCGAGGTCGTCGAGACCGTCTCCGACAACACCGAGGGCGAGGGCCGCTCACGCAAGCTCCGCCCGCTGGTGGTGATCAAAACCGACGACCCGGTACGCCTGGCGCCCGGCACCTCCCTGGGCACCCCGCAACGCCGCGGCCAGGGCGCCGAGCTGGTCTCGGCCGACCAGGGCCTGGTCACCTTGAAGATCACCAAAGGCATGGGCAGGGGCAGGACGGCGGCGCCCGGAGCCGTGCCCGAGATCGGGGAGCGCGTCTGCTACACCTCGCTGACGGACGACTTCCAGGGCTCCCCCGCCCTCCCCGACACCGAGGCGACGCCGTGGACGCACGGCGGGCCGCCGCAGGAGTACGTACCCGACGACGAGGACGCGCAGGAGGAGTGGTCGTGACCGGCAGCCCAGAGCCCGGCAGCCCGGAGCAGGTCATCAGGAACGTCCTCGCCGACCTGCCCCGGCACCGCGGCGTGGTGGTCGACTCGCCGCCGGGGGCGGGCAAGTCCACGCTGGTGGTACGGGCGGCGGCGCACATCGCGGCGACCGGCGAGCCACTGATGATCGTCGCCCAGACGAACGAGCAGGTCGACGACCTGGTGACCCGCATCTCCGTGAAGCACCCCCACCTGACCGTGGGACGGCTGTCGGCCGGCGGGTACGTGCCGCCGCTGCGGCTGCTGGAGCTGCCCGGCGTCCGGGTCGGCACCCGGATCCAGGATCTCAGCGATCCGGACATCGTCATCGCCACCGCCGACAAGTGGGCCTGGATCGGCGGCCGGGTGTGGCCGTGGGCGATCGTAGACGAGGCGTACCAGATGCGCTCGGACAAGCTGCTGCGGATCGCGGGGCTGTTCGAGCGGGCGCTGTTCGTGGGCGACCCCGGGCAGCTCGACCCGTTCTCGATCGTGGACGGGGACCGGTGGTCGGGGCTGTCGTGGGATCCGCTGCAGAGCGCGGTGTCGGTGCTGCTGCGGCACAACCCGGACCTGCCGGTGCACCGGCTGCCGGTCTCGTGGCGGCTGCCCGCCTCGGCCGCGCCGGTGGTGTCGCAGGCGTTCTACCCGTTCACCGGGTTCCGGTCGGGGACCGGTTTCGAGGATCGGCGGCTGGAGCTGATGACCGGCGGCATGGGGACCGTGCACGACCGTGCCCTGGAGGAGGCGGCCCGGTCGGGCTGGGCGCTGCTGGAGCTGCCCAACCGGCACACGGTCCGTACGGACGGGGAGGCCGTGCAGGCGGTGGCCCAGCTGGCGGCCCGGCTGCTGCAGCGGGGCGCCGTGGCCTCCTCCGAGCAGGGCGAGCGCCCGGTGACTGCGGACCGCATCGCCGTCGGCGCCGCCCACCGCGACCAGGTCGCCGCGATCCGGGCCGCCGGAGTGCCCGCGGACATCACCGTGGACACGGCCAACCGCCTGCAGGGACGCGAGTACGACGTGACCGTCGTCCTCCACCCGCTCTCGGGGCGCCGGGACGCCACGGCCTTCCACCTGGAGTCGGGGCGGCTGTGCGTGCTGGCGTCCCGGCACCGGCACGCGTGCGTGGTGGTGGCCCGCGCGGGGATCGCCGAACTCCTGGACGCCCACCCGTCGGCTGAGCCGGTGCAGCTGGGGGTGCCGGTCAAGTTCCCGGACGGGTGGGAGGCCAACCAGTCGGTCCTCGACCACCTGTCCCGCCACCGCGTCTGACGCCCCAGAAGGTGGGGTGGGGTATCAGGCGGATGGTGGCCGTCTGAGCGTTACAGGCGGCGGCGCCAGACGTCGATGACGAGGACCGGGTGCATGCCCGCCGACTCGTACAGGCCCAGCGCGGGCGTCGTGTTGTTGGAGTCCACGTGAAGAATCGTGCCCCGACGGCCCCGCGCCGCGTCGGCGGCGAAGGCGTGGCGCAGGAGGAAGCGGCCGAGGCCCCTGCCCCGGAACCCCGGCAGGACCGCCAGGATGGCCACGTAGCCGCACTCCTCGTCCGGGAGGAACTGGTTGTTGCCGATCACCACCCCGGCGGGGCGGCCGTCGACGCGGGCGAGCGTGAGCTGGGACCAGTCGTTGACCGACTGCGCCTGCCGGCGCGCGTACCAGGAGTCGTAGTCGACCGGCACGAACCCGAAGTGCTCGGCGAAGCCCGCCTGCTGCACCCCGTGCGCCTCGCGCCGCACCTGCTCGCTCTCCCCCGTGTGCAGCGTCACCCCGTCAGGCGGGGCGGGCGCGTCCACGGGGCCGGAGTGGTCGACGCGCATGCGGTGGAAGCTCGTGCCGGGCTCGAAGCCGAGCTCCTTGGCCAGGGTCTGCTTGGCCTCGTCGGAGCGGTAGACGTCGAGGTCCACGGTGACGTGGTCGTGGCCCCGCTCGGCGCCCAGCTCGCGGGCCCGGCCGATCACCAGCCGCCACAGCTCGGCGGCCAGCTCGTCCGCCTCCTCGACCCCGGGACGTACGATCACCTGGACGTTCACCAGGTCGCCGTCGCCGATGCGGTGCGCCCAGGCCCAGGCGGTGAGGCGGCCGCCCGCGTCGCGGGCCAGCCAGCCGTCCTGGCCGAGGTCGAAGCCCGGCTCGGCCAGCTCGTCTGCGACGTCGTCGAGCGTGACGTCGGGGGCACCGATCACCGCGGTGTCGTAGGCGGCGATGAGCTCGTGGATGGCCGGGGCATCGTCCACGCGTGGGCGGCCGAGGGTGTGGTGCATAGCGGCGATTGTCCACAAAACGCCCGCCGCTCGCCTCCTGTTTTCCGCGGGCGCCGGCGCCGGCGCCCGCGGAAGAGAGTCAGCCGGCCGCCGAGGTGACGGCCTGCTCGTCCGCGGCGGCCGTCGGGGCGCCCCCGCGCAGCGGGATCTCCTTGACGAACGCCGCCAGCAGCGGCACGACGACCGCGAACGCGATGGCCCACCAGAAGACGCCGGAGATGGAGGTCGCCAGCGACTCCAGCAGCCCGGTGCGCATCTGGGCAGGCATGTGCGCGACCGCCCCGGGGTCCATCCTGCCGCCGCTCTTGGCCACCCGCTCGGCCGCCTGCGCGCCGAACCGGTCGGTCAGCTCGGACAGGAAGTGGTTGTTGAAGATCGCCCCGAACAGCGAGACGCCGAACGAGCCGCCGATGGACCGGAAGAACGTGGTCGCGCTGCTGGAGACGCCCAGGTCCTTCTGCTCGACGCTGTTCTGCGCGATTAGCATCGTGGTCTGCATGAGGAAGCCCATGCCGAGGCCGAGCACGGCGATGTAGACGCCGGTCTGCCAGGCGGGCGTGGTGACGTCCATCGTGGACAGCAGCCACATGCCCACGGCCATGCCGATGCCGCCGAGTACCGGGTAGATCTTGTACTTGCCCGTCGAGGTGATGGCCTTGCCGACGAACAGCGACACGACCATCGCGGCCGCCATCATCGGCAGCATGAGCAGGCCGGAGTTGGTGGCCGTGGCACCCTGCACCATCTGCTGGAACAGCGGCAGGAAGTTGATCGCGCCGAACATCGCGAAGCCCAGCAGGAAGCCGATGGCCGAGATGAGGGTGAAGTTGCGGTTGCCGAAGAGCTGCAGCGGCATGATCGGCTCGACGGCCTTGCGCTCGACCGCGATGAAGGCGACCAGGGTGACCACGGCGACCGCGATCAGGCTGAGGATCTGCCAGGAGTCCCACGCGTATTCGTTGCCGCCCCAGGTCGTGATGAGCACCATCGCGGTGATGCTGATCGACAGCAGGATCGCGCCCGCCCAGTCGATGCGCACCTTGCTGTGCAGCTTGGGCAGGTGCAGCTGGAGCACGATGACGGCCAGGGCGACGGCGCCGATCGGCAGGTTCACGTAGAAGGCCCAGCGCCAGTCGAGGTGGTCGGTGATGAAGCCGCCGACCAGCGGGCCCGCGATCATCGCCAGCGACATGACGCCGGCCATGATGCCCTGGTACTGGCCGCGCTCGCGGGGCGGCACCAGGTCGCCGATGATCGCCATGACGTTGACCATCAGGCCGCCCGCGCCGAGCCCCTGGATCGCGCGGAACGCGATCAGCTCACCCATGCCGCCGTCCGGGCCGCCGAGCATCGACGAGCCCGCCATGCCGCAGAGTACGGAGCCGATGAGAAAGATGACGATCGAGATGATGAAGATGTTCTTGCGCCCGTACAGGTCGCCGATCTTGCCCCAGATCGGCGTCGAGACGGTGGTGCCCAGCACGTACGCCGTGACGACCCAGGACAGGTGAGTCAGACCGCCGAGCTCTCCGACGATGCGCGGCATGGCCGTGCCGACGATCATGTTGTCGAGCATCGCCAGGACCATCGCTAACATCAGCCCCGGCAGGACGACCATGACCTCGCGACGCCGTCCGGCTGTCTCCGCCACCACATACCCCCCAGTGAGTTTCCAGACTTGCTTACTTGCCGCCCGGCAAGCATAGAATAAGGTAGATACTTACTTGCCGGCCGTCAAGTCGAAAAGGTGTGAAGTGCGGGAAGACACGCGAAGCCGGATTCAGGAGGTCGCGCTCAGGCTGTTCACCGAGCAGGGCTACGAGGCGACCTCGCTGCGGGAGATCGCCGAGGAGCTCGGGGTGACGAAGGCCGCCCTGTACTACCACTTCAAGACCAAGGACGACATCGTGGCGAGCCTGGTCGACAGCCGGCTGGCGGAGCTCGACGAGTTGCTCGAATGGTTCAGGGGCCGGCCGAAGACCACGGAAACACGGCGCGAGCTGGTCGAACGCTACGCCGACCTGCTGAGAGGGACCCGGCACATCGAGGTGGCGAGGTTCCTGGAGCGCAACCAGACCGCGATGCGGGACCACCCGACGCTCATCAAGATCCGCGACAGGATGATGGATCTCGCGACCGAGATGAGCGGCCCCGACGCCACGCCCGTCGAGCGCATCAGCCGCTCGCTGGCGATGTTCGCCGTGCACGCGGGCAAGTGGCTGCTGAAGGAGGGCGAGCTCTCCGAGGACGAGGTCCACAAGGCCGCCCTGGAGGTGGCCAGGCGCCTGCTGGAGATCTGACCCTTGGGACGTCGAACGTCTAAAGAGACGATTGACTCATCAGATGGAGGGCAGAGGATCCCTGCACGCATCCGATTGGGAGGAGGAGTCGGCGGTGGAGGCCACGATAGCGCTCCGGCTGCCCAGGGATGCGGCGAGCGTCCCATTGACCAGGCAGATGTTGGACGGCACGCTGCGATCACTCGGCGTCGAACCACAAGTACGCGACGACATCGAGCTCATGCTCACCGAGGCCTGTTCCAATGTGATCAGGCACGCTGCGCCGAGCGACGACTACACGGTCAGCGCGACCGTTCACGATCATCTGTGCATCATCAAGGTGATCGACACCGGGAACGGGTTCGACAAGGACCCGAACAAGATGGCGGCTCCCGAGCCCGGCTCGGAGCACGGACGCGGGATGCAGATCATGCATGCGCTCGCCGATGACATCCGCTTCACCAACAGGCGCGAGAACGGGGCAGTGGTCTGCCTGGAGAAGCGCCTGCGGTACGCCCCCGGAGCGGCTGGACAGTCCCTCATGGCCACCTAGATCAACTACCTGCAAGCGGCGATCTTAGGGCGGCCATCTCAGATGGCGGCCCCCAAGAACCCCCCCCAAAGGACTAGGACACAAAGAAAAAACACAAAAAAACAAAAAAAAAAAACAAAA
>NZ_JBFANV010000075.1:0-50592 GCF_040674955.1 Nonomuraea sp. NPDC049695
CTTGCCCGCCGCGTCGACGTACCGGGCGACGTTGCCGCTGACTTCCGGGCGCGGTAGCTCAGTGGGCCAGGACAGGGCGAACTTCTGCCCCTTGCCGCGTTCCATGGACACGAACGGTTTGTCGCCGCCGAGTGAGAACTGCACGTCCGCTTTGGCCAGCTTGGGCTTGAGAACCCCGTCCTGCTCGACGAGCGTGGGGTCCAGCCATGCCCAGGAGCCGTCGGCCTGCTTCAGCTGAGCAGGGCCGCCATAGGACTGGGTCGTGAAATGCCCGTCGGGATACGCCCAGACTCTCGACGTCTCGGTGAACGCCGCCTCGACCGGCACCGGCTTGTTCTGCTTTTTGGCTTCCTCGCTCGCTGCCCGTAATGGCGCCTCAGGGTCTTCTGGTCGCGGGAAGGTGGTTACGGAAGGAGCGGCCGGGGTCTCGGCCGGCTTCGGGTCGGCATGAGCGGAGCCTGCTGCCCCTGCTACCAGCAGCGATGCTGCCACCGTGAGCACCGTCGCCATCGCGAGGTGTCGGCGAGGCGGGAAGCCCCGCCTCGCCGTGCTGACTAACTTGTCCACTAACACCTTCAATCGGTTGTGTGTTTGAAATGACAAATAATTTCTACCTTGACCAAATCGCTAAGCAAGGCGAGAAAAGGCCGCCGCAAGCCACACACGAATGGCCGTAAGTCTGGCCGGCGAGAGCCAACACATGTGCTCAAACAGGCCCAAGGCCGGCAATCGGCTTTTTCTAAATTGGTGAGTGGTCTGCCTCCCCGTCCTGCGGCACCACAGAGCCACGCGTATCCGACTTGGGCGTATGGGCTTCTCGCTGCACGACCTGGTCGTGCTCGTGCCGGCCGCGCAGGACGTGCACTGTGGTACGCAGTCCGATGCATTGATGCGTTCGGTCGTGAGGCGGGGCCTGCTTAGCTGGCGCGCTGATTCCTTCCTCCCTTCGAGATCTCCAGGCGGAAGGATAGGCAGACACTTCTAGATTCTTTCTACATTGCGGCCCTGCCAAAGAAGACTAAAGGCAACACCGAGCAGCCGACGCCGATAAGAGGACCTCCTGGCAAGGCTGCTGCGAACGCTGAACCTTTCATTTCTCTACGGACTGTGCGAGGTGGTCAAGTTCGATGAGCGGCGGCTCGAGGAGGAATGGGCTGCGGTGCGCGAGGCTCGCGATTCCGCTGTCATATGCGGGCTCTGACCCGGTCACCGGGACGGTGCGGCATCCCTGAGTGCAAGGAAAAAAGTCGACCTGATCGGCCATCGTGGCCAGATTTCTGCCGGCCGGCTCCTCGATTCTGCGGATGCGGTAGCGCACCGTGTTCACGTGTATGTGCAGCCGCTCGCGCAGGCGTTCCAGGACCCGGCGCAGTCCAGCGTGCGCACCGGCTCCCACTGGTGCCTGCGGTCGTAGTCCAGCAGCGGCGCACGTCATCCGGCACCATGGCCAGCAGCAGCACGGGACACGAAGCCGTGCCGGGCTCCGCCCATGAGGTGCTTCACGTTTACCGGCCGCGTCTACATTCCTTCTACAACGCGGCTCGGGCCTTTACGCCACGGCCATTCTGATTAAGCTGACACAGGTGAATTCGTTCGCGATCAACAGGGGGCGCATGACGGCTGGCCCGGCGATACGCCTTTTGGGCCCCGTCATCGGCGTGATCGATGATCAGGAGATCGATCTGGGGACACCGCGCCAACAGGCGATCATGGTGATGCTGGCGACGCGTTCCAGGCGAGTGGTCACCATGGCCCAACTGGTCGAGGGCTTGTGGGGAGACTGTCCCCCTCCCAGCGCCGAGCAGAGCGTTTACACCTACATCGCGGGATTGAGACGCGCGTGCGAGCCGGACCGCAAACGTCGCGAGCCCTCGACGGTAGTGGTGGGCGCCGCCGGCGGATATGTGTTGCACGTCGATCCGAGCCAGGTGGACGCCTGCGTTTTCGCCGAGCTTCTCGACACGGCACGGCAGGCGGAGAAGGACCATGACCTTGACCGTGCGTTGAGCGTGCTCGACACGGCTCTCGGTTTGTGGGGCGGCCCTGCGCTGAGCGGCGTGCCCGGCCCGTTCGCAGAAGGTGAACGCGCTCGTCTGGAAGAGCTCCACCTGATCGCTCTGGAAGCACGAGCCGACGCGCTTCTGCGGCTCGGCCGCCCGCAGGAGACGGTCGCCGATCTCCAGAACCTGACGCGCCGCCACCCTCTTCGGGAACGCTCCCTCGAACTGCTCATGCTGGCTCTGCACAGGTGCGGACGCCAAGCCGAGGCGCTGACAGTCTTCGAGGAAGCCCGGCGCACCCTCTCCGAGGAGCTGGGCGCGATGCCCGGCGAAGGCCTGCGCCAGGCACATCACCTCGTCCTGTCCGGAGACGGCGGGCAGGCGACTCAGGACCATGCGACACCCAGACAGTTGCCCCGCGACGTGGCCGGATTCATCGGCCGGGCGAAGGAGGTCATCCGCCTGAGATCCTTGCTGGATCCTTGGGGCGGCGATCCTCCGCATCCGTTCGCCGCGATCTCCGGTCCGCCCGGCGTCGGCAAGTCGGCACTGGCCCTCCACGTCGCCCACATGGTGCGGCACTGCTTTCCCAGCGGGCAGATGTACGTCAACCTCCGCGGCGGCACACCGAACGTCCCCCGGCTGTCGTCCCATGAAATCTTCAGCCGGCTGCTCCGGGGCATCGGCACGCCGGACAGCGCCATACCCACGGACGAAGACGAGTCGGCCGCCCTGTGGCGGAGCAAGGTCCAGGACTTACGTCTCCTCGTCCTCCTCGACAACGCGGCCGATCTCGCCCAGGTCAGGCCGTTCCTCTCGATGCCTCTCGGGACCGCGATCGTGGTGACGAGCCGGGAGTCCCTCGTCGCCGGCGACGACTGCGTCCAGGTCCGCCTGGACCCCTTGTCGGACGCGGAGGCCACTACCATGCTGGCCAAGCTCGTCGGCGCCGGCCGCATCTCCGCCGACTTCCAACAGACCACCCGGCTGGTCCGCCTCTGCGACGGTCTCCCACTCGCCCTGCGGATAGCGGGCGCCCGATTAGCCGATCGCCCGGATTGGACCGTTGGCGCGCTGGCGACGAGACTCACCGACGAACGGAACCGGCTCCAGGAGCTGGAGGCAGGCGAATTCGCCGTCCGTTCCAGCCTGGCGGCGAGCTGGAACGCGCTCAACCGCAGCACACGCGTGCTCGACTGCATGGCGGCGCGAATGCTGGCTTTTCTGGGGCTTCTTCACGTGCCGGACATCACAGCGGAAGCGGCCGCCGCGCTCTCCGGCTCTTCGCCGCTCGAAGCCGAACGCGCCCTGGAACGGTTGCGCGATGCCCATCTCCTCGAAGGCGGCCAGCAGGGACGCTACCACCTCCACGATCTCGTCCGGCTCTTCGCCGGCGAACTGACCGCGGCAGACGACAGGATCGCGCCACTCATCGGCGCACTCACGTACTATGCCGCGTCCACGCGATCCGCCGTGAAGATCAGCGACCCCCACCGCGTGCACTCCGCGCACCCGAGAATCGAGGCCCCGGGCCGCCGGTTCGAAAGCGCGGAAGAGGCATACGCCTGGCTCGGGACCGAAGAACCCACTCTGCTCGCCGCAGCTTTCCAGGCGATGGCGGATCCGGACGACGACGTCGCTCGCTTGGGAGCGGCGATCGGATTGGCCCTCTGGTGGTACCAGCAGAAGGCATATCGGGTAGCCGATCTGATCTCTCTAGGCGATCGGTTGCTCTGCACCGGAGAGCGCCTCAAGGATGACGTCATCACGATGGAAGCACATGCCCACATTTCCATAGGCCTGTATTACAAGGGCGACGCCGCCGCCCTCGATCACCAGGGGCAGCACCTGCTCATGGCACAACGGTTGAACGACCAGTTCAACGAGCAACGGGCCCATGGCAACCTGGCCGGCCTGTACGTGAAGCTGGAGAAATTCCACGACGCGCTGAACCACGCGCTCGCCCAACGTGCTATCGCTCGCCGAATATCGTCAGATGTGGGAGAGCGATACGCTCATCTGATGCTCGGGCTGGCGTACGAGGGCCTCGGACAGCTGAAGGACGCCGTGATCGCGCTGGAAGCGGGGGCAGCGATGGCTCGGCGGGCGGGCGACACCATGCATGAGGCGACGTTCGGATACAGGCTGGGCAAGGTCATGCTTGAGCTCGGTGAACTCGATGCCGGTCTCTCCTCGCTCAGAGAGTCCTTAGGAGCGGCGCGCGCCAGCAAGACGAAGATCGCGGAGGTGGGCTGCCTCGTCTTTCTGGCACGAGCCCACCGTCTCCTCGGCCAGACGGACCAGGCGAAGCGACGTATCGCCGAAGCCGTCGCGCTCGCTGATCGGATAGGCACCACGTACTGGCTCGCCCTCGCGATCGAAGAGCGGGAGGCCATCGGGCCGGGCCAACGGTCGATCTCCGTTTGAGAACCCGCCCGCTCGTCCGCAATGCCGCGAAAGATGATCCTGAAGAACAGGCTTGCGGTTCTCCGGGTGCCGAATTTCCGCCGGTTCTTCGCCGCTCAGAGCGCCTCGATCGTGGGGGATGAGATCGTCGTCACCGCGCTAGCCTTCGCGGTGCTCGCCCTGTCGGACTCCCCCGCCGCCCTCGGCCTTGTGCTGGCCGCACGGACCGTGCCGATGATCGTATTCATGCTGATCGGCGGAGTGCTCGGCGACCTGCTGCCGCGGAACGCCGTCATGATGACCTCGGACCTCGTACGTTTCGCGAGCCAGGCCGTCATGTCGTTCCTGCTCGTCGGAGGAGTCGCCGAGATCTGGCAGCTCGTCCTCCTCCAGGCCGTCCACGGCCTGGCCTCGGCGGCGTTCGCCCCCGCCATCGCGGGAATGGTCCGCGACACAGTCGAACCGCAGCGGCTCCAGGAGGCGAACGCCCTGCTCAGCCTGCTGAAGTCCACGGCGAAGATCGCCGGACCGGTGCTCGGCGGTCTGTTTGTCCTGGTCACCGGCCCGGGATGGGCCATCGCCGCGGACGCCGTGACGTTTCTGGTGAGTGCCCTGTTCCTGTGGCGGATCCGGCTTCCCGCGATGAGGTCCCATTTCCGGGTCGAGAACGTCTGGAGCGACGTCGCAGCCGGATGGAAGGGCTTCTGGGCTGTTTCGTGGGTCTGGTCGATCGTGTGCGTTCTCTCGGTCGTCAACATGCTGCAGGCGGCGTTCAACATCCTCGGGCCGATCATCTCCCACGACGCTCTCGGCGGTTCGGTCGCCTGGGGAATCATTCTGAGCGCCTTCGGCGGCGGCTCGGTGGTCGGCGGGCTTGTCTCGATGGTGTGGCGGCCGCGATTCCCACTGCGTACGGCGGTTCTGTGTCTGGTCCTGTTCCCGCTGCCCGTTCTCGCGCTCGGCGCTTTCCCGTCCACCGCGGTCGTCGCCGCGTCCGCGGTGGTCTCCGGAATCGGTCTCATGGTCTTCAACACGCTGTGGGACACCTCGCTTCAGACCGGCGTCGACGCCACCATGCTGTCGCGGGTGAGCTCGTACGAATGGGCGGGCTCCATGGGCCTGCGCTCGCTCGGCCTGGGCCTCGTGGGCTGGCTCGCCGCCTCGCAGGGCGCCGGGACCGTCGCCCTGGCCTCAGGTCTCGGTCAGCTCCTGCTCATCGGTGCGCTCTTCCTCTCCGCACAGATCAGGACCATGCCCAGCACTCAGCCCGTGCCGACCAAGTGATACGCCCGAACCGGCGATCATCGCCTCGTAAGGACCGGGCCGGGATGACCAAGTAACACCACCTACCTAGGACCGGGGTTCCGGCTCCGGACCGTCGTCAAAGAGGTCGTCGATGTGCGTGGCTTCGAGAGCGCGCCGCAGCCAGACCTCCAGGAGGTCAAGGTCGGTGCAGGTGGCGATCTGCGTATGCCGGTCGGGGGGAATGGCGATGCCGCGGAAGCGCAGGACGGTGAAGACGGAGGCCGCCTTTTCCATGGCGCGGCCTCGTGCATCGCCCTCTTTCTGGCCCTCTTTCCAGCCTTTCTCCCAGCCTTCTTCTCGGCCTGCTTCCTCACCCTTGCGGTACAGGTTCTGAGCCCAGGGGCTGTGCTCGGGGATGTAGATCGTCACTGTCTCCTCCAGAAGCTGGCGCGCCTGCGGCGGGGCCATGTCGATAGTGTAACCAAACAGAGACGCGGCGTCATCGTCTGGCAAGCCGTCGAGAAGCTTGACGAATGCCTCGGCGACTTTCGGCAGGTGGCCGTGCGCCATCACCGACAGCGCCGCCGTCAGCAGGTCCGCGGCCATCTGCTCCGGGTCGGTCAGGACGGGGATGCGGTCGGGCCCGACGATCACCGGCCGCATGATGATGGTCAGGCAACCGCTGTGGATCTCCACAGACTGGTTGAAACGGGCCGCGCAGGGATCGGGCGTGATGAAGATGACGTAGACCGGTTTGCGGGTCTCCAGCCGGAGCATTTCGGCTGCCTCGACGGTCTGCCGCAGTTTCTGCTCGGACATCTCGGTCTCGACCTCGACGATGGTGGAGAACCATCGGTCCTGGGGCGGGCCGGCGAACACGACGGTGTCGGCATGCATCTCCCTGGAGATGCGGTCCCGCAGGTCTCCCGGCCCCACCCACAACGGGGCACCGGTCGGCAATGTGATCCCACCGACCTCTCGCAGCAGCCGTATTGGCAGGTCGAGATGGTCGCGGATAAGTCGAAGGAGGGCGTCGTGCCGGGGGGAGGGCATGCACGGAACGTTATCAGTCGATCACGCATCCGCATGTCTTTTCGCCGAACTGTAGTGCGATTACCGCGGCAGGCCCGTGTCCCGGAGAGCCAGGAAGAAGTCCACGCGGTCCGCCATGGTGGACAGGTTTCTGCCGGTCAGCTCCTCGATCCTGCGGATGCGGTAGCGCACGGTGTTCACGTGTAGGTGCAGCCGCTCCGCGCAAGCGTTCCAGGACCCGGCGCAGTCGAGGAAGATGCCGAGCGTGCGCACCAGCTCCGACTGGTGCCTGCGGTCATAGTCCAGCAGCGGTGACAGCAGCCGGGCCGTGAAAGAGCGGCGCACGTCACCCGGCACCGTGGCCAGCAGCAGCGCGTGCGTGTAGATCTCGTCGCTGGTCACCACGCCACCGGTGCGGGCCTCGGCCAGGCGCCTGGCGTGCCCGGCCTCCTCGACGCCGCCCTTGATCGCGGCGGCCCCGGTCAGAGCGCCGCTCAACCCCACGCACAGGCGGGTGTCGGGCAGGGCGGCCAGCACCTCGGCGCCGGCGCGCAGCCGCTCGGCCAGCTCGGCGGTGGTGCGCTCGCGCAGCGGCACCAAAGCGACCGCGCCGTCCGCGCCCGCCGCCGCCACGACCTCGCGGCCCAGCAGCTCCTCCACGATGTGGCCCCCGAGTGTGGCGGGATCGGGGCCGCGGGTGGCGCCGCGGCGCGGCGCCGTGGCGTTCACGATCGCGTACGGCTCCGCCGCGTCGATCCCGCACGTACGCAGCCTGGCATTGAGCTCGGCCACGTCCGACTCGGCCAGCGCGGCCACGATGAGCTGCTCGGCCAGGCGGCGCTCGACCCTGCGGCCCTCCTCCATGCGACTGCGTTCGAGGCCGACGCAGGCCGCCAGCTCGTAGCCCAGGTCGGCCCGGCCCATCAGGTCGCCGTCGCAGGCCAGCGCCCAGCCGGCGGCCCGGTGGCCGCGTCCGACCGCGAAGATCGTGTGGTCGCCGACGTGCACGGGCAGCCGCGGCGCCGTGAGGTACGCCTGCGCCAGCCGTACCGGATCCCCGGCCGCGCCCACGATCACCTCGCCCGAGGCGGACACGACGGCGCCCGTGACGCCCAGCTCGGTGGCGGTCAGCTCGAACAGCTCGCCCAGGTCGGCGCCCTCGGCGATGGCCGCGACGAGCCTGCGGTGACGGCCGAGCGCGTCGCGCACGTCGCCGGACAGCCGCGGCACGACCAGCTCCGCCAGCGTGCGGAACGACACCTCCGTCGGCACCTCCACCAGCGGCAGCCCGGCGGCCTCGCACGCCGCCACCAGGTCGGCCGGGATGTGGCCGAGCCACGCCTGCCCGGCGCCGAGCGCGGCGACCCCCGCCTCGACCAGCGCCGACACGAACCGGGCGGAGTCCTCGGGCGCGTGCCACCACATCAGCCCGGACAGCACCAGCTCGCCGCCGGCCAGGTAGCGGCCGGGCTCGGGCAGGTCCGTGATGTGCACGGTGTGGAACTCGCGAGCGGGGTCGCCGGCGAGCAGGGTCAGGCGCAGGTCCTCGATGGCCAGCAGGTCAGAGATGCGCACTTGGAGGAATATACAAGGCCGTGAGGTCAACCGCTGACCGGGATTTCACGCGACGCGCATAGGAGGCAGCGGGGCGGCGGTGCTCTACTCGGAAGATGACCGAGACCGCGTACACGACCCGGAGCGGCGTCGGCGAGAGCGCGCGGCGGCCCGACGCGACGCTGAAGGTGACCGGCGAGTTCGCCTACGCGTCCGACCTGTGGCTGGAGGGCATGGTGTGGGGCGCGACGCTGCGCAGCCCGCATCCGTCGGCGTGGATCCGCTCGATCGACGTGGGTCCCGCGCTGATGATCCCCGGCGTGCTGACCGTGCTGACGCATGAGGACGTGCCGGGCGCGAAGTTCTACGGGCTGGAGCACAAGGACCAGCCGGTGCTCGCCATCGACCAGGTCCGCTACCAGGGCGAGCCCGTCGCGCTGGTGGCCGCGGACCACCCGGAGACGGCCCGCAGGGCGGCCGAGGCCATCGTGGTCGAGTACGAGGTCCGCGAGGCCGTCACCGACCCCCGCGACTCCAGGGAGATCGTGCGCTACCAGCCGGTGCGCAGGGGCGACACGTTCGAGGCGGAGGTCGTCGTCACCGGCGAGTACGAGGTCGGCATGCAGGACCAGGCGTTCCTCGGCCCCGAGTCCGGACTGGCGGTTCCGGCCGAGGACGGCGGCGTGGACCTCTACATCGCCACCCAGTGGCTGCACGTGGACCGCGACCAGCTCGCCCCCTGTCTCGGCCTGCCCGCGGAGAAGGTGCGGCTGACGCTGTCGGGCGTCGGCGGCGCGTTCGGCGCCCGCGAGGACCTGTCGATGCAGGCGCACGCCTGCATGCTGGCCCTGCGGCTGAACCGGCCCGTGAAGATCGTGTACGGCCGGGAGGAGTCGTTCTTCGGCCACGTGCACCGCCACCCGGCCCGGATGCGCTATGAGCACGGCGCGACCAGGGACGGCAGGCTGGTCTACGTCAAGGCCGACATCCTGCTGGACGGCGGCGCGTACTGCTCCTCCTCCCCCGCCGTGGTCGGCAACGCCGCCTCGCTCGGCGTCGGCCCGTACGAGGTCGAGAACGTGCGGGTGGACGCCACCGGCGTCTACACCAACAACCCGCCGTGCGGCGCGATGCGCGGATTCGGCGCGGTCCAGGCGTGCTTCGCGTACGAGTCGCAGATGGACCGCCTGGCCGAGGCGTGCGGCCTGTCACCGGTCGAGATCCGGGTGCGCAACGCCGTCTCCCAGGGCTCCCACCTCATCACCGGCCAGGTGATCGACTCCCCCGCCCCGCTCGCGGAGATGCTGCGCGACCTCGAGGTCATGCCACTGCCCCTTGAAGCGCCGGTGGACCTGCGGTCGATGCCCGGCGGCGTCTCGCAGACCACGCACGGCGAGTCGGTGCGGCGCGGCGTGGGCTACGGCGTCGGCATCAAGAACATCTGCTTCTCCGAGGGCTTCGACGACTACTCCACGGCCAGGGTGCGCGCCGAGCTGATCGGCGGCGAGCCGCACGTCACCGTGCACACGGCGGCCGCCGAGGTGGGGCAGGGCCTGGTGACGATCCAGGCCCAGATCGCCCGCACCGAGCTCGGCATCGCGCACGTGACCGTGGCCACCGCCGACACCTCGGTCGGCTCGGCCGGCTCCTCGTCGGCCTCGCGCCAGTCGTACGTGACCGGCGGAGCGGTGAAGGCCGCCTGCGAGGCCGTACGGCAACGGTTCAACGGCC
The DNA here is from genome assembly GCF_040674955.1 of Nonomuraea sp. NPDC049695. Classification (NCBI taxonomy): domain Bacteria; kingdom Bacillati; phylum Actinomycetota; class Actinomycetes; order Streptosporangiales; family Streptosporangiaceae; genus Nonomuraea; species Nonomuraea sp. NPDC049695. The sequence goes on from NZ_JBFANV010000075.1 coordinate 9,969, forward strand.
TGTCGCCGGAGGAGGCCCTCGAGAAGTTCGGGCCGATCGAGGAGACGCGCGAGTACCGGCACCGCCCCACGTACCCGATGGACCCGCGCACCGGGCAGGGCGACTCCCACACGCAGCTCGCCCTGTGCGTGCACCGGGCCGTCGTGGACGTGGACGTGGAGCTGGGCCTGGTCAAGGTGGTCGAGCTGACGGCCGTCCAGGACGTGGGCCGGATCCTGAACCCGCAGGCCCTGGAGGGTCAGATCCACGGCGGTTCCGCGCAGGGGCTCGGGCTGGCGCTCATGGAGGAGATCCAGGTACGCGACGGCCGCGTGCTGAACCCGTCCTTCACCGACTACCTCATCCCCACCATCCTCGACATGCCGCCCATGCAGCTGAAAATCCTGGAAAATCCGGACCCGGCGGCGCCGTACGGCCTGCGCGGCGCGGGCGAGCCCCCGACCCTGTCCTCCACCCCCGCCATCGCCGCCGCCGTACGCGCGGCGACGGGGCTGCGGTTGACTCGCGTTCCGATCAGGCCGGAAGATATCGCGTTGTTCAACAGTGGCTCGACCATGGGGGTATCCGATGGCAAACGCGCGTGAAGCGGCCGAGGCCGAGTTCAGGCGGTTCGACACCGACGGCGACGGCCTGCTGACCGCGGCCGAGATCCGCCAGGCCAACGAGGCGCTGGGCGGGCTGGGCGCTTCCGAGAGCGAGATCGAGGCGTTCATCAAGTCCGCCGACAGCGACGGCGACGGGACGATCGGGCTCGAGGAGTTCGTCGGCCTGGTGGGCCACGGGCGCCACGAGCAGGCGTGATCTCGTCCCCTGCCGGGTAACTAGCCAGCATTCCCCCTGATCATCGTGAAGGGGGACGGCGGGTGCTCGATCGATTCTTCGAGCTCACCGGGCGGGGGACCACCGTCGGTCGCGAGGTGCGTGGCGGGCTGACCACGTTCGTGGCCATGGCGTACATCATCCTGCTCAACCCGATCATCCTGGCCGGCGCGACGGACGTCACGGGCGCCCGGCTCTCCATCGCCCAGCTCACCACCTCCACCGCGCTGGCCGCGGCCGTCTCGACCCTGCTGATGGCCTTCATCGGCAACGCCCCCTTCGGCCTGGCCGCCGGGCTCGGGCTCAACGCGGTCGTCGCCTACCAGGCCGCGCCCCACATGACCTGGGCGCAGGCCATGGGCCTGGTGGTGCTGGAGGGCCTCGTCATCATCGTGCTGGCCGTGACCGGGCTGCGCACGCTCATCATGAACGCGATCCCGCTGGCGCTCAAACACGCGATCAGCGTGGGGATCGGGCTGTTCATCGCGCTGATCGGCCTGGTGGACGCCGGGTTCGTGGCGCGGGGCACGGGCACGCCCGTGCAGCTCGGCGCCACGGGCCACCTCGTGGGCTGGCCGGTCACGGTGTTCTCCTTCGGCCTGCTCCTGATGATCGCCCTGTACGTGCGCAGGACCCCGGCCGCGATCCTGATCAGCATCATCGTGACGGCCGCCCTGGCGATCCTGGTCAACTCGCTGGCCAGGGTCCCGCGCGGGTCATGGGGCGTGGTCACGCCGCGCGTGCCGGAGCGGCTGATCTCGGCGCCGGACTTCGGGCTGGCCGGCGCGTTCGACCTGTTCGGCGGCTTCGGCAGGGCTGGGGCGCTGACGGCGGCCGTGGTGCTGTTCACGCTGGTGCTGTCGGGGTTCTTCGACGCGATGGGCACGATCATCGGCGTGAGCGACGAGGCCGGCCTGGTGGACGAGCAGGGGCAGGTGCCCCGGCTGGGCCGGATCCTGACCGTGGACGGCGTGGGAGGCATGGTGGGCGGCTCGTTGAGCTCCTCGGCGAACACCGTCTTCGTCGAGTCGGCCGCCGGCGTCGGCGAGGGCGCGCGGACCGGCCTGGCCAGCGTGGTGACCGGGGCGCTGCTGGGTCTGACGCTGCTGTTCACGCCGCTGGCCGCGGTGGTGACCTCCGCCGCCGCGGCGCCCGCGCTGGTGCTGGTCGGCGCGCTGATGATGATGCAGAGCAAGAACGTGCCCTGGGACGACCTGGACATGGCCGTGCCGGCGTTCCTGACGATCGCGCTGATGCCGTTCACGTACTCGATCACGAACGGGGTGGGCGCGGGCGTGATCGCCTACACCCTCGTCAAGGCGGCCAGGGGACGCTTCTCCGAGATCCCGTGGCTGCTCTGGATCGTCTCGCTGATCTTCGTGGCCTACTTCGCGATCGACTGGCTGGAGGAGCTGTTCGGCCGCCGTTAGCGGAGGTCGCCGCTGTTGCAGGCCACGCCGTTGTGGTCGAGGTCCACGTACCAGGAGTACTCCTCGTGCGTGCCCTTGGTGTAGGGGCCGTCCCCGGCGGCCACGGCCTCCTTGCAGCTCGCGTACCGCTTGTCGGGGGTGCGCCTGGTGCCCGCGGCCGGGTTCGTCGCGGTGGGGTTGGAGCCGACGGGGTTGGTCGCCCCGGGGTTCGTGGTGCCGGGGTTCGTGGTGCCGGGGTTGGTGTTCTGCTGGTTGCCGGTCTGCGGCGGGGTGGTGCCGGACGGCTGGGAGGGCCCTCCCGTGGAGGCGGGGCCGGTCGGCGCCGGGTTCGTCGGGGCGGTGTCCTGGCCGGGCGAGGTGCCCAGCAGGCGGGCCACCAGGGCGTCGGCCTCCTCCTTCTCGAACCCCGCGATGCTCATGCTGTCGCCGTCCATGTACTGGGTGACGATCGGCGCGGCCAGCACGACCTTGGGCGCGTCCGGCTGCACGGGCGCCAGCACGATGGCGACCTGCCGCTGATCGGGCACCAGCTCGTCGATGAGCTGCACGAGGCGCTCCTTGAACTTAGGAGCGATCGCGATGCGCACGGAGTACTGGCCGTCCTTCTCGCGCACGGGCTGGACGGACTGCACCTGGTCCACCGTGACGCCGTCCTCCAGGAGGTAGCAGGTGGTCTGCTTCTCGTCGAGCACGGCCTGCTCGCCGGGGCACGGCGCGGCCTTGGCCTGCCGGACGGGGGCGAAGTGGATGGGCACGGCGAGTTGCTGCGCCGGCACGCCGCCTAAGAGAGGCATGTCGGGATTTCTGGTCATCAGGACGGCTATCGTGCCCAGCACGCCTGCGACCAGCACGACGAGAACGAGCGAGACGATCAACACGATGGTGGTGATTCTGCTGGCCCTCGGCTCCCCCGGGTCCGCGGTCGGCGGCTCTTCCGGCTTGTCCATCGATGACGATCCCATCCTGACGTTCGGACTGCCGGTGAGCCTATCGAGGTCCGGCGGCACCGGGGTAATCAGCTGAATAATCCTCACCTATCCGTGGGAGGGAGGAAGAATAGAGGTGTACAAACACCTCACCGAGAAGAGTTCGCTCATGAAGGTCGGTGTTCCGCAAGAGCTCAAGAACAGCGAATATCGGGTGGCGCTCACCCCGGCCGGAGCGCACGAGTTCGTACGCCACGGCCACCAGGTTTTCGTGGAGCAGGGCGCGGGTCTCGGCTCCTCGATCCCCGATGCCGACTTCGCCGCGGTGGGGGCCGTCATGGTCCCGGACGCCGACGAGGTCTGGGGGGTCAGCGACCTGGTCATGAAGGTGAAGGAGCCGGTGCCGGAGGAGTACCACCGGATGCGCAAGGGGCAGGTGCTGTTCACGTACCTGCATCTGGCCGCCTCCAGGTCGTGCACGCAGGCGCTGCTCGACTCGGGCTGCACCGCGATCGCCTACGAGACCGTCCAGACGCCGAACCGGACGCTGCCGCTGCTCGCGCCCATGTCCGAGGTGGCGGGGCGGCTGGCGCCGCAGGTGGGCGCGTACCACCTGATGCGCTCGCAGGGCGGCAGGGGCGTGCTCATGGGCGGCGTGTCCGGCGTGCGCGCGGCGAACGTCGTGGTCATCGGGGCAGGCGTGTCGGGCATGAACGCCGCCGCCATCGCCCTCGGCATGCAGGCCGAGGTGCTGCTGCTCGACAACAACATCGACAAGCTGCGCCAGGCCGACATGATCTACCAGGGCCACTGCCAGACCGTCGCCTCCAACACGCTGGAGATCGAACGCGCGGTGCTGGAGGCCGACCTGGTCATCGGCGCGGTCCTGGTGCCCGGCGCCAAGGCGCCCGAGCTGGTGAGCAACGAACTGGTGAGCCGGATGAAGCCGGGCTCGGTGCTGGTGGACATCTCGATCGACCAGGGCGGCTGCTTCGAGGACTCCCGGCCGACCACGCACGCCGAGCCGACGTACCAGGTGCACGACTCGATCTTCTACTGCGTGGCCAACATGCCCGGGGCGGTGCCGCACACCTCGACGTTCGCCCTGACGAACGTGACGCTCCCGTACGCGCTGGCCATCGCCGACCTCGGCTGGCAGCGGGCCCTGCGCGAGGACGCGGCGCTCGCGCTCGGCCTCAACACCCACGAGGGCCGCCTGACCAGCCGCCCGGTGGCCGAGGCGCATGGTCTGGAGTGGACACCGCCGGACCGCGTCCTCTCCTCCTGACCCGCCCCGGCCCCTCATCAGGACCCCCGGGGGTTACTTCTGCGACTGGCTGGGCGACGCGGACGGCTTGAGGGTCTCCATCGGCGCCTGCTGGTTGCCCTTGGGCTCCGGCGGCAGCGGCGCCTGGTCGGCCGTCGTGGTGATGGCGCCCTCGCCACCGCACGTGGCACCCTGCTCCGGCGTGTCAGGCCCGTTCTGGAACTTCTTGATGAACGCGGGCAGCTTGGGGTCGGCCGGGTCGGTCAGCTTGAGCTGGTGCCCCCACGTCGACACGACCACCGGCGACGGGAGACCGGGATACGGGCTGACCAGCATGTAGTCCTGCTGCCCCGTGGACGTGGCCACGTCCTTCAGCTTGTCGACCTGCGCCTTGGGCAGGTCGGGCCGGTAGGTGATCCACGCCGCGCCGTGCTCGAGCGAGTGCACCGCGTGCTCGTTGTGGATGGGCTTGTCGTAGACCGCGCACTGCTGCCAGTAGTTGTTGTGCTGACCACCGACCGGCGGCGTCTCCTTGTACGTGACCGCGGTCCACACGTGCTGCCCGGCCTCGTACTTGTAGTTCGCCACGGCGTCCAGCGAGGTCTCGCGGGCCTGCTTGATCAGGTAGAAGCCCACGACGCCGACGAGCAGCACGATGATCAGCCCACCTGTGCCCCACATGAGCAGCGCGGCGCGGCGTTGTTTGCGCTTCTGCTCGGCCCGCATCTTTGCCAGATGCTCGCGCCTCGCCTGCGCTTTCTCCTTCGTCATCGTTCCTCCATCGGCGTACCAACTCCGGTCACCCTATTGCCTTCCGGGGTATGCGGAGAATAAGAGCGTTATAAGCGTCCGATCACGGCGCCTTCCCCCTATGGGTACGCTGGACGAGCCATGGAAAAACCCGCGAGTAAACCCATCCTGATCGTCTGCGGCGTGCTCGTCCTCGCCGTGGCCGCCTTCCTGTTGTTCGGCCGCGACGGCACTCCCGGCGACACCTCGCCCGAGGCCGGATTCGCCCGCGACATGGCCACGCATCACGCGCAGGCCGTCGACATGGCGTTCGTCATCAGGGACAAGGGCCCGGCCAGGGAGATCAGCAGCCTGGCCTTCGACATCATCAACACCCAGTCCAACCAGCGCGGCATGTTCATGGGCTGGTTGCAGCAGTGGGGGCTGAGCCAGGCCACCGACCAGAAGCCGATGGCCTGGATGAGCGGCCACGGTCATGGCGGCACCGCCACCGCCACGCCAGGCGTCATGCCCGGCATGGCCACTGCGCAGCAGCTGGCCCAGCTCAAGCAGGCGCAGGGCACGCAGGCCGAGGTGCTCTTCCTGCAGCTGATGATCCGCCACCACGAGGGCGGCGTGCAGATGGCCGAGGGGCTGCTCAAGCTCTCCACCCGTCCCGAGGTGGTCAGCATGGCGCAGAAGATCGTCCAGGGGCAGAGCGGGGAGATCAAGTTCATGACGGAGCTGCTCAAGCTGCGCGGCGCGCAGCCGTACCCGTCGATACTCAAGCCCCAATAGAGGGACGATGGACGCGGACGCGATCGTGGTGGGGTCCGGGCCCAACGGGCTCGTCGCCGCCGTCACGCTCGCTCGCGCCGGGCGCAGGGTGCTGCTGCTGGAGGCGGCCGACCGGTTCGGCGGCGGGCTGCGCTCCGCGGAGCTGACGTTGCCCGGGCGGGTGCACGACGTGTGCGCGACCGTGATGGCGATGGCGCTGGCGTCACCCGCGCTCCGGTCTCTGGAGCTCAAGGGCGTGGAGTTCGCGCATCCCCCGGTGGCCGTGGCCCATCCCCTCGACGACCGCCCCGCCGTGCTCGTGCACCGCGACGCCCGGCGTACCGCCGAGGGGCTCGGGCGGGACGCGCGGGCCTGGCTGGCGACCGTCGGCGCCGCGGCCCGGGCGGGGTTCCCGCTGGTGGAGCTGCTGCTCAAGCCGCTGGGGCCGTGGGCGGTCGGGCCGCGGACGCTCATGGAGGCGGCCAGGTTCGGGCCGGCGGCGGCGCTGCCCGCCACGACGTTCGCCCGGCGCGCGTTCAGGACCGTGGAGGGGCGGGCGCTGATCGCGGGCATGGCCGCGCACTCGGTACGCGACCTGCGCGCGCCGATCACGGCCGGGTACGGGCTGATGCTGGCGACCCTGGCCCACCTGGTGGGCTGGCCGCTGGTGCGGGGCGGGTCGCAGGTGCTGGCCGACGCGCTGGTGGCCGAGCTCAGGTCGCTGGGCGGGGAGGCGGTCACCGGCCACCGCGTGCGCCGCCTCGCCGAGCTGTCCGCGCCGACGGTGGTGCTGGACGTCTCGCCCCGGCAGCTCCTCACGATGGCGGACCTTCCGTCGGGCTACCGCAGGCGGCTGTCGCGCTTCAGGTACGGCCCCGGCGTCTTCAAGATGGACTGGGCCCTGGACGGGCCGGTGCCGTGGCGGGATCCCGCGGTGGCGGACGCGGGCACGGTGCACCTCGGCGGGACGCTGGAGGAGATCGCGCTGAGCGAGGCGGAGATGGCCGCGGGCCGGCACTCGCCCAGGCCGTACGTGCTGGCGGCCCAGCCGTACGCGGCGGATCCGACGCGGGGCGGGCACACGCTGTGGGCCTACTGCCATGTGCCCAACGGCTCGACCGTGGACATGACGGACGCCATCGAGACCCAGATCGAACGGTACGCGCCGGGCTTCCGCGACCGGGTGCTGGCCCGGCACGCGATGGGCCCCGCCGAGCTGGAGGCCGCCAATCCCAACCTCGTCGGCGGCGACATCACCGGGGGCCTGACCAGCCTCGTCCAGTTCCTCCGCCGCCCCGTCTGGTCACCTGCCCCTTGGCGCACCCCGCTGCCAGGAGTGTTCCTCTGCTCGGCCTCCACTCCCCCTGGCCCCTCGGTGCACGGGATGGGCGGCTGGCAGGCGGCCCGCCTCGCCCTCCGCGCCTCGTCCCCCAAGCGCTGACGCTCAGGGGCGGGTGGAGCGCATCTCCTCGGCGAGGGCCGCGGCGAACGCGTCCACGTCCGCCTCCGTCGTGTCGAACGCGCACATCCACCGCACCTCCCCCGTGGCCTCGTTCCATGTGTAGAAACGGAACCGCTTCGCCAGCCGCTCGGTCACATCCCGGGGCAGCACGGCGAAGACGGCGTTCGCCTGCACCGGCCGGGACAGCGAGACCCCGGGGATGCCGCTCACCGCGTCGGCCAGCCGCCGCCCCATGGCGTTGGCCCGCCGCGCGTTGCGCAGCCACAGGTCCCCCGACAGCAGCGCCTCGAACTGCGCCGACACGAACCGCATCTTCGACGACAGCTGCATGAACGTCTTGCGGATGTAGTCGACCCCGTTGGCCGCCGAGGGGTTGAGGACGACGACCGCCTCGCCGTACAGCAGCCCGATCTTGGTGCCGCCGAACGAGAGCACGTCCACCCCCACATCCGTGGTGAGGGCACGGAGCGGCACGTCCAGGGCGGCGGCGGCGTTGGTGAGGCGGGAGCCGTCGAGGTGGACGAGGAGCCCCAGGTCGTGGGCGTGCGAGCAGATCGCGGCGAGCTCGTCGGCGGTGTAGAGGGTGCCCAGCTCGGTGGTGTTGGAGACGGACACCACGCGCGGCTGCGCCCGGTGCACGTCGCCGAAGCCCCACGCCTGCCGGTCGATCAGCTCCGGAGTGAGCTTGCCGTCGGGCGTCGGCACGGTGAGCAGCTTGATGCCGCCCGCCACCTCGGGCGCGCCGCCCTCGTCGGTGTTGATGTGGGCGCTCTCCGCACAGATGACCGCCTCCCAGTGGGAGGTCATCGAGCGGAGCGACACGACGTTCGCGGCCGTGCCGTTGAAGACCGGCCAGGCCTCCGCCTGCTCGCCGAAGTGCTTCTTGAAGACGTCTCGCATCGCCTCGGTGTAGACGTCCTCGCCGTAGGCGATCTGATGGCCGCCGTTGGCGGCGGCGATCGCCTGGAGGATCTCGGGGTGCACCCCGGCGTAGTTGTCGCTGGCGAACGCCTTGAGCCGGGGGTCATGCCGGGCAGTCACGCAGTCAGGTCCAATCGGGTGCCGTTGATCTCGGCGGCGGGGCGGTCGTAGAGGCCGCCGATCGCCGCCGCGAGGTCGTGTACGTCGGTGAAGCCGGGGAACTTCCCCTCCGGCTTGGCGGCCCGCATGGCGTCGTTCACCAGGGCCTTGACGACCAGGATGACCGCCGCGCTGCCGGTGCCGGACAGGGCGTCGGCCAGCGAGAGCGTCCACGCCTCCGCCGCCGCCTTGGCCGCCGCGTAGACGGCGCCGCCGGCGGAGGGCCGCTCGGCCGCCTTGGCCGAGACGATCACGAAGCGGCCGTTGTCGCTCTGCCGCAGCAGCGGCTCGAAGGCCAGCGACACGTGCTGGAGCGTGCGGATCAGCAGGTCGTGCAGGGCGTCCCAGTCGTCGAGGCTGGTCTCGGCGAACGAGCCGGACCCGCGCCACCCGCCGACGAGGTGGACCACCCCGTCCACGCGGTCGTGATCGCGCTCGATCCAGTCCGCCAGGCCCTGTACGGCGGTGCGGTCGAGCAGGTCGACGTCGTCCTTGTCGACCCCGATCACGGTGTCACCGTTTTTCCGGAAATATTCGCAAACGGCCTCACCGGTCGGCCCACCGGCGCCGGTAACCAGAATGATCATGCGCGCAGTCCCTTAGTCGATTCGACCACATCCGTCAGCTTACGGCGCAGCGCCTCGTAGAACATGCTCAGCGGGAACTCGTCCGGCAGCACCGCGTCCACCTTGGCCTTCTGCTCCTCCGGCAGCGCCTCGACCCCCTTGGCCCAGGTCGAGCCGGGGTGCGGCGCCACGTACGAGCTCACCAGCTCGTACGCCGCCAGCCAGTGCGCCAGCTTGGACCGGTCGATGCTGTCGCGGTACAGCTTCTCGACCTCACCGCGCAGATCGGCGACGCCGTCCGCGACCCGCTCCCAGTCGATCGTGAGCCGGTTGTCCGTCCACCGCACGATGTCGTTGCGGTGCAGGTAGGCGAAGAGCAGCTGCCCGCCGAGCCCGTCGTAGTTCCGCACCCGCTCCCCGGTGATCGGGAACCGGAACAGCCGGTCGAACAGGATCGCCTTCTGCACGTACCGCGCGTGCGGCACTCCGCGCTCCTCCAGCTTGACCGCCTCGCCGAACGCGGTCAGGTCGCAGCGCAGCTCCTCCAGCGAGTACAGCCAGTACGGCATCCGCTGCTTGATCATGAACGGGTCGAACGGCAGGTCGCCGTGGCTGTGGGTGCGGTCGTGGACCAGGTCCCACAGCACGAACGTGTCCTGCGCGAGCCGCTGCGAGGCCAGCAGCCTGGCGGCGTCCGGCGGCAGGTCCAGCTTGAGCGTGTCGGCGGCCGCCTGCGACACCCGCCGGAACCTGGCGGCCTCGCGGTCGGCGAAGATCCCGCCCCAGGTGAAGCGGGCCGGGGCCTGCCGCACCGCGACCGTCTCGGGGAACAGCACGGCGGAGTGGGTGTCGTAGCCCGAGGTGAAGTCCTCGAACGCGATCGGCACGAACAGCGGGTTGTCGTAGCCGCCCGCCTCGAGCTCGGCCAGCCAGTCCGGCCAGATCGTACGGATCCAGACGGCTTCGAGGTTGCGGTTGGGGTTGCCGTTCTGGGTGTACATGGGGAACACCACGACGTGCTCCAGGCCGTCCTCGCGCTGGGTGTCGGGGTGGAAGAGGTCGAGCGAGTCGAGGAAGTCGGGCACGCCGAGGTCCTGCGCGGCCCACTTCGCCAGGTCGTCCTGGACGGCCCGGAGGTACGCGGCGTCATGGGGGAAATATGGCGATATTTCGCCCACCGCCGCCCCGATCTCGGCCACCAGCGCCTTGGCCCGCTCCTTCTCCTCCGGCACGGAGCCGTCCTTGACCTGGAGCGGCCGCAGCCCCTCGACGGCCGCCTTGAGCCGGGCGAACAGGGCCGCCTTGGCCTCGTCGCGGCCATCCGAGGCGCCGCCGGCGTCCGGGACGCGGGCGGCCCAGGTGACCACGTTGCCCCAGAGGCGGCGGTGGTCGTAGTCCTCGATGGAGTCGTCACCGAACAGGTCGGAGTCGGCGAACGCGACCACGCGCCCCAGCCCGTACCGGACGGCGACGGCCAGCGGCGCGCCCGCCGGGTCGGCGGCCGACGAGGAGGCGAACAGCACCTCCGCGTCGCCCGTGACGGTGAGGACGCCGGTGCGGTAGAAGCAGGCCGAGCGGACCCCGGCGAGCAGACCTGAGGTGGTGGCGGGCTCGGCGAGCACCCAGGTGGCCACGCCCCGGTGCGCGTGCTTCGGGTCGCGCACGGTCGCGTGCTCCACGCCCACCCCGAAGCGGGCGAGCAGCTCACGCAGGTTGTTGCCGTACTTGTCCTGCTCCTCCTCGGCCAGCACCACCAGGCCGCCACCCCGGGCCACGAAGGACTGGATCGCGTCCAGCTCGGCGGCGGTGAAGACGGGGCTGCCCTGGCCGGTGGTGCGCTCCCAGCGCTCCCCCGACGGGTGCGCGATCACCAGGACGTCCTGCTCCGCCAGGACCTCGGACGTCAGCTCGCCCGACGTGCGGGCGGCGACCACGTGCCCCAGGTGCCGGAGCAGCCCGGCCGCGCGCGCGTAGCTGTTGTCGTCGGGATGGGCGGGGTTGATGGCCTCCGCCACCTCACGGCGAACGGTCCACGACTCGCTGTGGGCCTCGTCGAACAGCACCCGAGGGAACGCTTGCATGAAAATCTCCTGTATCTACCGCCTTACGCAGAAAAATATACACATAGACCGTGAGTGCCCCGCAATCCCTCACTCACTCAGGTGGTGCCCGGCCGGACGACCCCCGTCTCGTACGCGAAGACCACGGCCTGCGCCCGGTCACGCAGGGAGAGCTTCATCAGCACCCGCGCCACGTGCGTCTTGACCGTGGCCTCGCCCACGTACAGCTCCCTGGCGATCTCCGCGTTGGTGAGGCCGCGGGCCAGCAGCCGCAGCACCTCCAGCTCGCGCGGCGTCAGCTCGGCCAGCCGGGGCGAGGGCGTCGGCTCGGCCCGGCCCGCGAACGTGGCGATCACCCGGCTCGTCACCGCCGGGTCGAGCAGCGCGTCACCGGCGTGCACGACCTTGATCGCCTCCAGGAGCTGCTCCGGCGGCGACACCTTCAGCAGGAACCCGCTGGTGCCCGCGCGCAGGGCGTTGTAGAGGTTCTCGTCGGTGTCGAACGTGGTCAGCGTGATGACCTTGGGCGGCGACGGGGTGTCCAGCAGCTCTCTGGCCGCCGCCAGGCCGTCGAGCCTCGGCATCGAGATGTCCATGAGGACGATGTCCGGGCGCGTGCGCCGGGCCACCTCGACGGCCTCGCGGCCGTCGGAGGCCTCACCGACCACTTCCATGCCGGGGTCGCTGTCGACGACCATGCGCAGCCCGGCCCTGACCATCGCCTGATCGTCGGCGATGACAATACGAATGACCACACGCGGAGGGTAGACGCCGGACGCCCGCCTTGGACACCCGTGCCAAGCCGCACGCAAGTGAGTCACAAGTCAGGACACGTGGACGCTCTGCCTGATGCGGGCCTGGGTGGCGTCGTCGCAGGTGGTCTTGGCGCAGAAGTACATCACGAGCATGGTCTTGGGCTGCCGGTCGATCACGTAGCTCACGAAGCCCAGCCTGGTGCCGCTGCCGGGGTCGTGCAGGGCGCCGTCGAAGCGGGTGGCGGGGCTGGTGCCCGCCTGGTCCTGCACGGGCTTGCCGACGTCGACCTGGCCGGGCAGCAGGGCCTCCATCTTGGCCTTCATCTGGTCGGAGGTGCCGTTGGCGTCGAGGGTGTCGGAGACCTGGACGTACACGCCCGAGGCGCTGTCGGGGTCGTCCTCGACGATCTGGGAGACCGCCGTCCAGTCGGCGCCGGGGCCGGCCACGAACAGCGACTCGAACTCCTGGGCGTGCGGCGAGGCCACCGCGAACAGGTCCTGGTGGGTGCGTACGGTCCAGTCGCCCGGATACTCGAACGTGAGCGGCGCGGCGGCGCTGGTCTTGTAACGGGACCAGGTGTCGCTGCGGTGGTTCATGATGATCATGACGACCAGCGCGAGCGCCGCGACGGCGGCGACCAGCGTGGTGGCCACGATCGGAATGCGGCCGGGGCGCCTCTTCGCCACGTTCGGCTGTGTGGGAGGCGCGAGCCTGGACGCCGCCCCCAGCGCCACGTGCGGCCCGGACGTCGGCGCCGCCAGCGGCGACGGGCCGGTGGGAGGGCCGGTGCGGGGGCCGGTGCCCGGTCCCGTGGACGGTCCCGATCCGAGCACGGGATAGGGCCCGGAGGGCAGGCCCTGGCGTGGCACGAAGTGGGCGCCCCCGAGCGCGTCGGGCTGGCCGCCGCTGATCGCGTCACGCAGCGCGGTCACGAACTCGGTGCAGGTGGCGTAGCGCTGTTCGGGCGACTTGGCCAGCGCCCGCATCATCACGGCGTCGATCTGCGCCGGCAGCTCGGGCCGCAGTTGCGACAGCGGCGTCGGCTGCTCGGCCAGGTGGGCCCAGAGCAGCGCGATGTCGTTCTCGCGCTGGAACGGCAGGCGTCCCGACAGCGCCTCGTAGACCACGCAGGCCAGTGCGTACTGGTCGCAGCGGCCGTCGATGTGCTCCTTGTTGATCTGCTCGGGGGCCATGTAGCGGGGCGTGCCGATGAACTGGTCGGTCTGGGTGAGCCCGGAGATCGACGAACGGTGCTTGGTGATGCCGAAGTCGGTGAGGTAGACGTGGTCGCCGGCCAGCAGGATGTTGGCCGGCTTGACGTCGCGGTGGATCAGGTCGTGCGCGTGCGCGGCGTCGAGCGCGGCGGCGACCTGGGCGAAGATCTGGTACGCCTGGCCGATCGGCAGCGCGCCGCGGTCGTAGATGAGGCGGCGCAGGTCGAGGCCGTCGACGTAGCGCATGGCGATGTAGAGCACGCCGTCGGCGTCGGCGTTGGCCTCGTAGATGGGGATGATGTTGGGGTGCTCGATGCTGGCGACCGTCCTGGACTCCAGGATGAACCGCTGCCTGAACCGGTCGTCGACGCTGAGCACCGGGTTGAGGATCTTCAGCGCCACCCGGCGGCTCAACCTGGGGTCGAGCGCGAGGTAGACGACGGCCATGCCGCCTTTGCCGACGATGTCCTCGATGTAGTACCCGGCCACCTCCTGGCCGATGAGCGATCTCTCATTCAATGGCATCACGTCTCGATGGGGTGGCCGCAGTAACCGCAGAAGCGGTGCGCGGGCCCGAGTCGCATACCGCACGACGTGCAGTACTTGATCGCCGAATCCGGCGCGGTCATCACCTGCTGTTGCTGCGGGACCACTTGGAACGACTGCGAACGCCGTACGACCACGGTCTGATCGGCGCGGTCGTCGATCGGCGGGCCGGCCGCCAGCGGCTCTGGCAGGCCTTCCGGTCTTTCAGGAGTGCGGCGGCGCCACAGCAGATACGCTCCGCCCCCGGCGGCCATGAAAAGTATCCCGGCCGCCAGGATGAACGGCCACAGCGGCGTGGACCTGGCGGGCGTGGCCGCCGCCTGCTGCGTGCCCTTGTCCTCGGGCCCGCCCCGCTTGGCCAGCGTGGTCTTCAGCAGCTGGGCGGCCACCGCGTTGCCCGGATAGAGCTCCAGCACGCGCTGGAAGCCGGGCGCGGCCTCCGTGTAGTACTTGGTGTGGTAGCGGGTCAGGGCCGCCTCGAACGCGGTGTCGATCGCGCCCCTGCGCGGCTCCACCTTGGCCGCGGCCAGGATGCCGGTGACCTCCCTGATGCCGATCATCCTGCCCTCTTTGCCGCCGCCCACCAGAAGGCCGATGACGTGGCCGTCCTTGTCGCCGATCACCGGCGCGCCGATCAGGCCCTTGTCGGCGAGGGCGCCGAGCTTGACCGGCTCGTCCACCTTCTTCTCCGGATCGGCGAACGACCTGCCCTTCTCCCCTGCCACGCCGCCCTTGCCCAGGTGGGCGATCTCGACCGTGGCCTGGACGTTCGGGCCCGGCCTGCCGACGAAGCCCGCCACGTTCGTGGGCGCGCCCTCCTGCTCGGGCACCTTGTCGGCGAGCGGCGCGGTGGGCATGCCGACGCCTCCGGCCGCGGGGGTGACGGGCACCAGCACGGCGGGGCTGTCAGGCGTCGGGCCGGCCTTGATGCACTTGACCTTGAAGCCGTTCTGGCTGGGCGGCGACACGTTGGGGAAGGCCGTGATCTCGGTGGTCACGTTGACGATGCAGGTCGCCGTGTCGGTCTTCGGCGGGTAGCACTCCTGCAGGTGGTGGTTGAGCAGGTCGTCGGAGAGCTTGTGCTTGTTGTAGTCGGCGGGGATCTTCACCTTGTGATGCTCGGCGAAGACCTTGTTCGCCGCGTAGACGGCGGCGTCGTTGGGATTCACCGCCAGGCGTCTGAGCGTGGCGATCGTGCCGTCGGGGCTGATGACGGTCCCCGTGCCCGCGCCGAACGGGATGTCGTAGGACCGCTCCACATGTCTCAGCTCGCCGATGTGGTCGAGCAGGGTGATCTCCACGTGGGACACGGCTTCGAGCCGCACCACGGCGGGGGTCACCAGGTCGGTGATCCCGCTGGGGTGCTCGTGAGCCGCGACCGGCATCGCGATCAGCACCAGTGCCGCCGCGACACCACCGGCAAGAGCTGTGAGGCGCGCCATCTCCGCTCCAAACGCAGGCCCTGAATCCAGGGTCCCAATCAGGTGCCGTAAGTCAATAGATCCGCACATAGACAAGCGCTTGTTTGGTGACATAACGTACCCGGATGGGCTACACGATCGGCGTCGATGTCGGTGGCACCTTCACCGATGTGGTCCTCCGTGACACGTACGGCGCGGTTTCCGTGGCCAAATGTTTGAGCACCCACTACGACCCCATCGCGGGCATCGTGACCGGCGTTACGCGCGCGCTCGGCGACCGCGACCCCGCGCAGGTCACGCGCGTGGTGCACGCCACGACGCTGGCCACCAACGCGGTGCTCGAACGCAAGGGGGTCCGCGTCGCCTTTGTCACGACCCAGGGCTTTCGTGCCGCCATCCCGCTCGGCCGCTACGCCCGGGTCGAGGAGGACCGCTACGACCTGCGCTTCTCGCCCCCTCCTCCGCCGGTGGCGGCGGGCGACTGCTTCGAGGTGGTGGAGCGCGTCTCGGCGCGCGGCGCCGTCCTGACGCCGCTGGATCCCGGCTCGGTACGTCGCGTCGCCGCCGAGATCGCCGAGCGCGGGATCACGTCGGCAGCGGTCTGCCTGCTGCACTCGTACGCCAACCCATCCCATGAGCGGCAGGTCGCCGCGATCCTCCGCGAATCGCTCCCGAACGTGGTGACGTCATCGGAGATCTGGCCGGAGATCCGCGAGTACGAACGCGCCACCACCACCATCATGTCCGCATATATAGGCCCATTGATGGCTTCTTACCTTTCGCGGCTCCGGGAGCGGCTGGCCGCGATCGGGATCCGCGCGCCCGTCCACGTCATGGAGTCGAGCGGCGGCGTGATCTCCGCCGAGCTCGCGGCCCGGCGGGCGGTGGCCACGATCGAGTCGGGGCCGGCCGCGGGGGTGCTGGCGGCGGCGGGCACCGGGTTCGCGAACGTGATCTCGTTCGACATGGGCGGCACCACCGCCAAGACCTGCGTGGTGCGCGGCGGGCGTCCGGAGATCACGCACGAGTTCCACGTGGGCGGCAAGGGCAGCTTCGGGGGGCGGCGCGCGGGCACCGGCGTACCGATCAAGACCCCGGCCATCGACCTGGCGGAGGTGGGGGCAGGCGGGGGCAGCGTGGCCTGGCTCGACCCGGCGGGCGCGCTGCGCGTGGGCCCGCACTCCGCGGGCTCGTCGCCCGGGCCCGCCTGCTACGGCCTGGGCGGCTCGGAGCCGACCGTCACGGACGCGAACCTGGTCCTCGGCTACCTCTCCTCGGCCTCACTCCCCCTCTCCCCCGACCTCGCCCGCAAAGCCCTCGACCGGCTCGCGTCGCCTCTGGGCGTGTCCCGGGAGGAGGCCGCGTACGCCGTCCACGAGATCGTGAGCGCCTCGATGGCGTCGGCGGTGCACGTGGTGACGGTGCAGCGCGGCATCGACCCGCGCGGCTTCGCCCTGGTGGCCTTCGGCGGCGCGGGGCCCATGCACGCGGCCCGGGTGGCCGAGCGCTTCGGGATCGGGACGGTGGTGGTGCCCCCGTACTGCGGCGTGGCCTCGGCCGCGGGCCTCCTGTCGGGCGCCCTGTCCACGGACCGCGTCCTGTCCCGCCTGGACGCCCAGGACCCCGCTGCCGTCTTCGCCTCCCTCGCCGACGAGGCCGCCGCCGACGTCGGCGTCTCGCCGTCGGATCCCGGGGTGCTGGTGTCGCGGTCGGTGGACGTGCGCTTCACGGGCCAGTCCCACGACCTGACCGTGGAGTGGACATCCGAGCGCCCGGTGCTGGCGTCCCGCTTCTTCGAGCGGTACGAGGAGGTGTACGGCATCGCGCAACGAGGCGAGATCGAGCTGGTCAGCTACCGCGTCCGCGTCACCGTCCCCACCACCGCCACCGCAGACCCCCCAGGCACCGCTGCGGCGACGATCGGGCGCACGACACCCGGCACCCGGCAGGCGTACTTCCCGGAGAGCGGCGGCTACACCGAGGTCCCGGTCCACACCAGGGACACCATCGACGGCAGCCCACTCCACGGCCCCGCGATCATCGAGGACACCGAGTCCACGATCGTCGTCCCGCCCGGCTGGATCGCCGCCCTGGCCGGGACCCGCGCCGTACACCTCACCAGGAGCACGACATGCCGGACTCCCTGACCGCCGAGGTGCTCAGGAACGCGCTGGTCGTGGCGGCCGAGGAGGCCAGCATCGTGGTGGTCCGCTCGGCGTACTCGACGTTCATCGTCGAGGGCTCCGACGCCTCGGCCGCCGTCCTCGACGCCCGGGGCCGCCTGATCGCGCACTCCATGGCCACCACGCTCATGAACAGCATGGCGCTCAAGGTGGCGCTCCCCGAGCTGCTCAAGGACATCCCCCCGGACACGATGCGCCCCGGCGACGTGTACGTGCTCAACGACGCCTACCGCGGCGGCGTGCACACCAACGACCTGCTCGTCTACCGCCCGGTCTTCATCCATGACACTCCGGCGTACTTCACCGCCACCATGATCCACGTCTCCGACCTCGGCGGGCTCTCGGCGGGCGGCATGGCCCCGCTGGCCACGGACATCTTCCTGGAGGGCCTCCAACTGCCCCCGGTGCGCCTGGCCACCGGGGAGGGCCTCGACCGGGCCGTCGAGGCCGTGCTCAGGGCCAACAGCCGCACCCCCGACAAGGTCATGGGCGACGTACGGGCGCTGGTGGCCGGGACGGCGGTGGCCGCCGCCCGCCTGGAGAGCCTGCTCGTCGAGTACGGCGAGGACGGCCTGAGCGTGGGCGTCGACGAGTACCTGGACTACACGGAGGCCAGGACCCGGGCGGCGCTGGCCGAGCTGCCGGAGGGGCTCTTCGAGGCGGCGTACCCGATCGACGACGACGGCATAAATCCAGAAAAATCCCACTACATCCGCGTCGCTGTCACCCTCGGCGACGACCGGGCCGTGCTGGACTTCGCGGGCACGGACCCGCAGGTCCCGGCGGCGATCAACGCCTCGGCCTCGCAGTCACTCGCCGCCGCCGTCTTCGCCGTCCGCTGCTTCCTGGACCCCACCATCCCCATGAACGACGGCTGCCTGCGCGCCATCGAGGTGCGCCTCCCCGAGGGCTCCCTGCTCAACGCCCGCTCCCCCTGCCCGTGCGGCGGCCGGTACGTCCCGATCTACGCCGCCATGGAGGCCGTCTTCCAGGCCATGTCCGACGCCGTCCCCGACCGGGCCATCGCCGCCAGCGGCATCCTGCAGCCGTTCTCGATCGCGGCGGTGGGTGCGCCGTACTGGATCCACCTCTCGTACGACTTCGGCGGCGTCGGCGCCCGCCCCGGCCTGGACGGCCCGGACGCGACGGGCGTGCACTTCGGCATCGGCCGCAACTCGGTGCCGCAGGCGGAGCCGGTGGAGAGCCGCTGCCCGCTCATCGTCGAGTCCATCGAGACCATCCCGGACTCCGGCGGCCCCGGCCGCTTCCGCGGCGGCCTCGGCTCCCGCACGGTCTACCGCTTCCTGGCCGACTGCCACGTCACGACCCGCGGCGACCGCCTCCGCCTCGCGCCCCCTGGCCGGGACGGCGGGTTGCCGGGGCGGCTCGGGGGGTTCTTCAAGCGCCATCTGGACGGGACGGTGGAGCGGCTGGCGTCCAAGGTGAACAATGTGCGGTTCGCGGCCGGGGAGGCGTTCATCGTGGAGACGACGGGCGGCGGGGGGCTCGGCCCGCCGGGTGAGCGGTCACGGGAGGCGGTGGCGGCCGACCTCGAGGCGGGTCGCGTCACGCCTCGAGGAGCGGTCGAGGATTACGAATTCGAGAGCCGGCGGCCGAACAACTCTGCGGGATCGAAGCTGACACGGTAAGGCGTCGACAGCGTGACCGTGGTCCCTGCCTTGTAGACGCTGGGGTCCCGGTAGGAGTCACCCTCGAGTTCGTGAACGTAGAGTGCCGGCCCTGGTTCGGGTTCGACGCGCCAGTAGAGGGGAATGCCCGCTGCCGCGTATGCCGCTGCTTTGGCGCCTCTGTCATGCATCTTGGTGCTCGGGCTGACCACCTCAACAGCCAGAAGCAGATCGCTGGGCGCGAACATGAGCCCTACCGACTCAGACGCCGCCTCGGGCACCACGACGAGGTCGGGGATGTAGAAATCCTTGTCGCCCGGACAGACGTTGACGGTTGGCAATGCCTCCAGCCCAGGTGGCGCCGCTTTGGTGAGGATATGTGCTAGCCGGTAGATGGCACGCTGGTGCAAGGGTGTGGGGGCAGGGCTCACTACTAGGCTCCCGTTGAAGAGCTCGTAACGATTCCCGTCGTCCGGGAGCTTGAGCAGGTCGTCGACTGTGTAGGGAGGCGCAGGAAGGACAATCTTGCGCCTCGCGGTCGGTTCGATCGTCGCCATTGCGGTCACCCACTCAGTATCGGGAGTCTCGCCCTCGCCCACATGCTACTTGCCCAAATTCCATCACTTAAAGTCACGGGGTCGCCACGCCTCGGCGCCCCTGCGTACGGCCGTGTGCGCGGCGCGGGCCAGCCGCGCCCCCCACTCCGAGCGCGGCCCGCCGAACAGCTCCGCGGGACCCTCCACCGGCACCGCCACGCACACCGCGTCCGACGCCGTCCCCGTGCACGGGAACCCCGCCTCGATCAGCGCCTGCGACTTCGCCTCCGTGACCGTCATCACCGCGTTGACCAGGGCGGCGTCCGTCATGGCCACCGGCAGCACGGCCACGATGTTGATCGTCCCCACCCGGATGGGCGCCAGCTCCGGATCCGCGGCCCCTTCCGGGGCGGCGGCCCAGGTGGGGACGCGGAGGCCGACGGTCGCGTACGCCTCCACGCCGCCGTCGGAAGCCTGGACGTAGCGGTCGACGGAGGCGGCGGTCAGCATGCCGACCCCGTCACCACCGCCGGGGCCTAACGACACCAGGTGATCCACCGGGTCCATCCGCGAATAGCCCGCCACCACCTGCGCGTTCAGCACCCACTCACGGACCCCGATGCCGCCGCCGAGGAGGGCGGAGGAGATCATCCGCCACCCCGGCCCGAACTCCCAGAGCAGCGCCCCCAGCCGCGCCCCGTCCTCCACCCGATACGTGAGCTTCACGGCCCTCCCCTGACCAGGTGCACGACAGGTCGCCCGTCCGGCCCTGGCTCGATCTTGACATGGGCGTCGAAGTGCCGTCCCACCAACGACTCGGTGAGCACCTGGGCGGGCTTGCCGGAGGCGGCCGCGCGCCCGCCGGCCAGCAGGAGCAGGGCGTCGGCGTAGAGTCCTGCGACGGTCAGGTCGTGCAGGGTGGTGACGACGGTCAGGCCGTCGGCCCGGCGCAGCCGGTCCACCAGCTCCAGCACCTGCTGCTGGTGACCGAGGTCCAGCGCCGTCGTGGGCTCGTCGAGCAGCAGCACGGGCGCCTGCTGGGCGAGCGCCCTGGCCAGCACCACGCGCTGGCGCTCGCCGCCGGACAGCTCCCCGACGCGGCGCATGGCGAGCGCGGCCAGGTCGAGCCGGTCGAGCACCGACGCGGTGACCTCCCGGTCGTGCGCGCTCTCCCGGCCCAGATACGGGATGTACGGGGTACGCCCGAGCAGCGCGTAGTCGAAGACCGTCATGTCGGGCGGCAGGGCGGGGGCCTGCGGGGCGTAGGCGAGCAGGCGGGCCCGTTCGCGGGGCTTGAGCCGGGCCGACGGCCGGGAGTCCAGCGTGACCTCGCCCCGGTGCGCGACCAGCCCCATGACGGCCTTGAGCAGGGTGGACTTGCCCGCCCCGTTGGGCCCGATGACGGCCAGCCACTCGCCGGCACGCACCTCCAGGGAGACGTCGGACACGACCTCGCGGTCGCCGAGCCGTACGGACAGCCCCTGAGTCCTGATCACGTGGCCGCCCGCCTGGTCATGCGCAGGACGCCGACGAAGAACGGCGCCCCCACGAACATGGTCACCACCCCGATCGGCAGCTCGGCGGGCGCGATCACGGTGCGCGCGATGAGGTCGGCCAGCACCAGGAACGCCCCGCCGCCGATCAGCGAGAGCGGCAGCACGATCCGGTACGACCCGCCCGCCAGCCGCCGCACGATGTGCGGGATGACGATGCCCACGAACCCGATCAGCCCGCTCACCGCCACGGCCGCCGCGGTGGCGAGGGAGGCGGCCAGCAGCACGGTGAAGCGCACCCTGCCGGCCCGCACGCCGAGGCTCGTGGCCTCCTCGTCGCCGACGGACAGCACGTCGAGCATCCGCCCGTGCAGCAGGAGCAGCACCGCCGAGACGGCGGCGTACGGCAGGACCAGCCAGAACTGGTCCCACCCGCCGCCGACGTCGCCGAGTATCCAGGAGTAGATGCGCTGCAGCTCCTCGACCTTGAACTGCTGGATGAACGTCTGGATCGCGGTCAGGAACGACGTGACCGCCACCCCGGCCAGCACCAGCGTCGCGGTGCCGCCCGCGCGCCCGGCGGTGTTGCCGAGCGTGTACGCGAGGAACACGCCGCCCACGGCCCCGAGGAAGGCCACGAGGGGGATGCTCGCGGCCGACCCCGGCAGCAGCACGATCGCCGCGGTCGCCGCCAGTCCCGCCCCGGCCGCGGCGCCCAGCAGGTACGGGTCGGCGAGCGGGTTCCTGAACACGCCCTGATACCCCGCTCCCGCCATGGCCAGCAGCCCCCCGACCACGGCGGCCACGAGCACCCGGGGCAGCCGCAGCTCGAACAGCAGCCCCTGCTCGACCGGCGCGAGCCCCGAGTCCACGTGTACGAACGGCAGCCAGTCCAGGGCCTGGAGCACCACCTGCCAGGGCGAGATGTCGGCGGCCCCGGCGATCAGCCCGGCGATCATGCAGACGGCCAGCACGCCCAGGGCGCCCGCCACCCAGAGGGGTCTGGCCCTGGACGGGCCGGCCTGCCGTGTCATGGTCAGCTCTTGGCCCCGGCCTTGGCCACCGCGGCGCCGATGGACTCGGCGAGCTGGACGACGCGCGGCCCCCAGCGGGAGGCGAGGTCGTCGTCGAGCTGGACGACCTGGTCGTTCTTGATGGCGGACAGCCCCTTCCAGCCGGGCCGCTTGGCCAGGGTGTCCTTGCTCTGCCCGCAGCACTTGACGTCGCCCAGGAAGATCAGGTCGGGGTCGGCCTGGGCCACGAACTCGGCCGACAGCTTGGGATAGCCGCCCGCCTGGTCGGGGGCCTTGTCGGCGATGTTCGTGAGGCCGAACATGGCGTAGACCTGCCCGATGAACGTCTGGGACGTCGCCGCGTACGGCGTCTGGTCGAGCTCGTGGTAGTAGGTGAGCTTCTTGTCCTTGGGCGCGTCGGCGGCCAGCTTGTCCAGGGCCGTCTTCATGCCGGAGACGACCTCGTCCGCCTTGGCCTTGTTGCCGCTGGCCGCGCCGATCTCGGCGATCTCCTCGTACGCCTCGTCCAGCTTGACGGCGGCGGGCTCGAGCAGGACGGGCACGTTCAGCTTGCCCAGTTCGGCGACGATGTGGTCGATGTCGTTGGAGACGATGACCAGGTCGGGCTTCTTGGCGACGATGGCCTCGACGTTCGGCTTGAAGCCGGACAGGTCGGTCTTGGGGGCCTGCGCCGGGTAGTTCGACTGGTCGTCGACCGCGACGACCTGAGGGCCGGCGCCGATGGCGAAGAGCGTCTCGGTGTGGGTGGCCGAGAGGGAGACGATCCGTTCGGGCTTCTTGGCGAGGGTGACCTTGCCGTTGCCCGCCTCGATCGTGACGGGGAATCCAGCAGCAGATGAAGCGGCGGTGGTGGGGGCGCCAGTGGGGGCGGCTGTGGGAGTGGGGGTGGTCTGGCCGCATCCGGCCAGGACCAGCGTTCCCAGCAGCGCGCCCGCGAAGGCCGTGCGTACGGGCCTCACGAGTAGTCCTTTCACACTGTTCGGAACCGAGAGACCCGCGTTGAGCGACGGATCACCCTTTTCCACGAGGGTTGATGACGTCGGCGCAGAGGCAGGCGACCTGGCTATGACAGTTGCGGGACAGCGCCGGATTCGCACCGGACTTCGCTGCAGCACTGCGCGTCGGACAAACGCTATCAATGCTCCAGATGCGCGCGACGTCAAGGGGCGAGTTGGGCCTCCGCCTCGGTGATGATCGCCTGGAGTCTCAGCCCGTGGGCGGCGTCGAGGGGGTGGCCGGCGCCGTTCCGCACGGTCGCGGCGAACTCCGCCACGAGGGTGACCATGGGGTCGTCGTCGAAGGGCTGGAGCACGGCGCTGCCGGCGCGGCCGTACACGGCGAACGTGGACGGCGGCGGGTCCCCGGCGGCGGCCATGCACAGCGACGCCTCGCTGACCGCGCCGCCCTCGTGCTCGAGCAGCAGCCCGGTCCAGCCGAGCGGGTCGCCGTGCGCGCGCACCCCGGTCACCCGGCCCAGGGCGGCGTCGAGCAGGTCGATCACGTGCGGCCCGACGTCGAGCAGCGCGCCCTTGTCGAGCCGCCACGGGGTGGCGTAGGGGTGGTCGCCGAGAAGGACGCCGGAGATGTTCGCGGCGTGGCCGCCGAACGCCTGGATCTCGCGGCACCGGGCCAGGAACGCGCGGGTCTGGGCGGCGTACCGCATGGTGAGGACCATCTGGGAGGCCACGCCCGCCTCCGCGACGGCCTCGGCGAGGCGCCGGGCGCCGTCCAGCGTGTCCGCGAGCGGCTTCTCCAGCAGCAGCGCCTTGCCCGCGCGGGCGGCGCGGACACCGAGCTCGGCCTGTACGGCGGGCGGCACGCAGAACGCCACGGCCTCGCAGGCGTCGAACAGCTCCTCGATCCGCTCGAACACCGGTGCCCCGAGCCGGGCGGCGGCCTCGGGCCGGCGGGCCCACACCCCCGCCAGCCGCGTGTGCGGCCCTCTGGACAGCATCGGCGCGTGCGCCCGCTCGGCCCACGGCCCCGCTCCGACCAATCCCACCGCCACCGGCTCCATAAGACCTCCCTTTTGTGGTGGATCTTCCCACATTGCGTAAGGCGATCTTTGTAGCATGTACCGCTGTCCGGCCCTTTACCGGGAGTAAAGGGCAACAGTGAGCTTGACCACGGGGAATGATTCAATGCGAAAAGGCATAATCAGTACGCTTCTGGCGGGCTTAGTGCTGGCCGCCTCGACCGGGGGAGTCGCCTGGGCGGAGCCGAGCACCCCCGCACCCATCGGCTGGGCGGCGTGCGGCGACTACGGCGGCGAATGCGCCACGATCAAGGTCCCGGTCGACTACGCGAACCCGTCGGGCGCCACCCTCGACCTGGCGATCGGCCGGCTCAAGGCGCTCAATCCGGCCAAGCGCATCGGCGTGCTGGTCGTGCACCCGGGCGGGCCCGACGCGTCGGGGATCAACCCGTTCATCCTGCACAACGCCATCCCTGCCGAGAGCGCGCTGCGCCAGTACTTCGACCTGGTCAGCGTGGACCCGCGCGGTGTCGCCCGCAGCAACCCGGTGCAGTGCGACGTGGATCTGCTGGATCAGATGCCGGGCACCTATCCGGCCAGCGAGAGCGAGTACCAGGGGTGGCTGGCGTACAACGCCAAGCTCTCGCAGAACTGCCGCGAGCGCACCGGCCCGCTCTACGACCACGTGGACACCACGAACGCCGCCCGTGACGTGGACTCCATCCGCGCCGCGCTGGGCGAGAAGCAGATCAGCTTCTTCGCCCTCTCGTACGGCACCCAGGTCGGCCAGCAGTACGCCGAGCTGTTCCCGCAGAACATCCGGGCCATGGCGATCGACTCGAACATGGACCACAGCATCACCTCCGCCTTCCGCTACCTGCAGACGACCACCGAGGACTTCGAGGGCTCGTTCAAGGCGTTCGTCAAGTGGTGCGGTGAGACCGAGGCCTGTCCGCTCAACGGCGAGAACGTCACGGCGATCTGGGACGGGCTGCACCGCAAGGCGGCCGAAGGCACGCTGAAGGATCCCGCCACCGGCGAGCCGATCACGGCCGAGACGCTGCGCACCTTCCTGTTCGACGGCATGTACGACCCGGCGGGCAGCTGGTTCGACGTGGCCACGACCCTGAAGGACCTCCAGGCCGGCAAGGCCGCCAAGCTCCCCACCGTGGCCAAGCTGAAGGCGGAGACCGCCTCCTACGCCTACCAGGCCATCTGGTGCTCCGACTGGAAGTGGCAGGTCACCGGCTTCAAGCAGCTCGACCAGTACCGCAGGCAGCTCGAGGCGCTCTACCCGCACACCAAGCTCTCGCCGTTCTGGTCGGACGTCGTGCTCTGCCTGGGCCGGCAGGGCAAGGTCAGCAACCCGCAGCACCGGCTCGACATCTCGGGCGCCCCGCCGGTCCTGCTGCCCAAGGCCCGCTACGACGTCGGCACCCCGGCGGCCTGGAACTACGGCACGGCCGCGCAGATCCCCAGGGTCAGGGTCCTGGAGTACGACGGCGTCGGCCACGGCCAGTACCGCAACAGCACCTGCGCCCGCAACCACATCGAGACGTACCTGACGAGCCTGAAGCTGCCGCCGGGCGGCACGCACTGCGCTCCCGAGTACCCGACGCAGCCGCCCGCCTCCGTCCGGGCGGCCGAGGACCGTCCCGTGTCGGTGACCGGCCGACCGCTGCACTGACCCTGCCCGGGTAGATGGGCACGATGGGCGGGCGCCCCGCGCGGTGCCCGCCCATCGGCGTCACTGGGCGGCGCGCCACTGGTGGATGGCGTGCTGCGGGCGGTGGGCGAGCGTGCCGGAGTCGATGGCGACGGTCTGGCCCGTGACGCAGCGGGCCTCGTCGGAGGCCAGGAAGCACACCAGGTTCGCGACGTCGTCGGGGGTGCAGGCCCAGGGCAGGAGACGCTCGGCGGCCTTGTCGATGAGCTGGTCCTGGGTCATGACCCGCTGGGCGGTCTCGGTGAGGACGAGCGCGGGGGCGACGGCGTTGCAGCGGATGCCTCGGGGGCCGTACATCGTCGCCACGTAACGCGTGAAGCCGATCAGGGCCGCCTTCGAGGCCCCGTA
The DNA here is from genome assembly GCF_040674955.1 of Nonomuraea sp. NPDC049695. Lineage (NCBI taxonomy): Bacteria > Bacillati > Actinomycetota > Actinomycetes > Streptosporangiales > Streptosporangiaceae > Nonomuraea > Nonomuraea sp. NPDC049695. The sequence continues at coordinate 35,945 of NZ_JBFANV010000075.1, forward strand.
CGCGGGGTGGATGGTGTCCCCCACCAGGGCGGACACCGACGACATGAGAACGATGGCGCCGCCGTCCGGCATCGCGGGCACCGCGTGCTTGACCGTGAGCATGGCGCCGCGCAGGTTGACCTCCATCGTGCGGTCCCAGACCGCGGACTCGAGCGAGTCCAGGTCACGGTCGCGGCCGTAGACGTCGGCGTCGAGCGCGGCGGCGTTGGCGTGCACGACGTCCACCCGGCCGAACGACGCGACCAGGGCCGCGACGGCCTCCTCCACCTGCTTGTCGTCGGAGACATCGCAGGTCAGCGCCATGGCCGAGCCGCCGTGCGCGCGGATGGCGGCGGCGGTGGCCCGGGCCCTGGCCGCGCGCAGGTCGAGCACGCCGACGCAGGCGCCCTCGGCGGCCAGGCGCTCCGCGCAGGCCGCTCCGATGCCCGAGCCCGCGCCCGTCACCAGCGCGACGCGGCCGTCGAACCGGCCTGGAGGGCGCCCGTTCACCACTCCACCGCCAGGGCCGACAGGCCGCGCCCGACGAGCGACCTGCGGTAGGCGATCGGCTCGCCGGGGACGAGCCTCAGGCGCGGCAGGCGGCGGCCGAGCACCTCGAGGGCGGTACGCAGCTGCAGGCGGCCGAGCGCGGCGCCGACGCAGAAATGGATGCCGTAGCCGAAGACCATGTGCTCGGCGGCGTTCGGCCGGTCGATCAGGAACCGCTCCGGATCGGGGAAGACGCTCTCGTCGTGTGCGGCGGAGTCGGTGGAGAGCAGGACGAGGGATCCCGCCGGGATGGTCACGCCGTGCAGGGAGACGTCGGTCACGGCATGGCGGAACGAGCCGAGCGCGGCGCCGTCGATGCGCATGCACTCCTCGACGGCGTTCGGGACCAGCTCGGGTGGCACCGGCCAGGCGTCCTCCCGCAGCAGGCGCAGGACGGCGTTGCCGAGCTGGTTCGGGACGGTGTCGTTGCCGCCGAGCAGGATGGTGGAGATCAGCTCGACGACCTCGCGATGGGTCAGCTCGGCGCCGATCAGGGAGGTCATCAGGGACGTGAAATCGTCCTGCGGGTCCTTGGCCCTGGCGGCGACCAGCCGATCCACATAATCCAGATATGTCAGGAAACTGTCGGCGAGTTCGAGCTGGCGGTCCGGGGGCTGCGGCGACAGGAAGAGCTGGAACCAGTCCTTTACGTGCGCCTGGACGAACGCCTCGTCGGCCTCCGGCACGCCGATGAAGCGGGCCGTCAGCTTGACCGACGGCTCATGGCCGATCTCGGAGACGAAGTCGGCCCTGAAGTCGGCCCCGGAGTGGGCTCCGGAGTCGGCCCCGGAGTCGGCCCCGGAGTTGATGCCGCCGCGTGCCTCCAGGCGGTCCAGCAGCTCCTCGTTGAGCCGCCGGAACGCCTGCTCCATGGCCGCGACCGCCCGGGGCGTGAACGCCCTCGACACCGACCGGCGCAGGCGGGTGTGGTCGGGCGGGTCCACGTTCGCCACGAAGCTGGACAGGAACGAGCCGTGCTCGCCCAGCTTCTCCTTGGTCTCGCGGGTGAGACTGCGGGAGATCGTGAGCGAGCCCTTGGAGGAGAAGCGCCGCGGGTCGCCGTAGGCCGCCCGTACGTCGGCGTAACGGGTCAGCACGTACGCGCCGAGGTGCTCGCTCCGGAACACCGGCCGGTCCTGGCGCAGCCTGCGCAGGAAGTCGTACGGAGCGGCGACGTGCCAGTCCGAGCCGACGTCGAAGTCCTCGATCATGCGAAGATCCTCCGCGGGTTGTCGACGAGCATCTGATGGAGCTGGTCGTCCGTGACGCCCCTTTTGCGGAGCTCGGGCAGGACGTCGCGGGAAATGTGGAGGAGGTGGTAATGAGGGTGGCGCTGCCGTACGACGTCGGCGTCGAAGCGGTCGTTGAAACAGTACGAGTCATGACTTAACACCATTTTGTCGGCGTGTCCGCGCTCGCACATTTTCGCCACTATTTCCACGCGGTCCTCGAAAGGACTGATCGTCTCTATGCCGAAGCGGTCCATGCCGAGGTAGGAGCCGTTCGCGATGAGCTCTTCCAGATAGGCCACGTCGGTGGAGTCCCCGGCGTGCCCGATGACCACCCGGCCCAGGTCCACGCCCAGCTCGCCCAGCAGCCGCTGCTGCTCGAGGCCGCCTTTGGAGGCGCTGTGGGAGTGCGTGGTGATCGGCGCGCCGGTCTCCAGGTGCGCCTCCGCGACCGCCCTGAACACCCGCTCGCACCCCTTGGTCATCCCCAGGTGGTCGGAGGCGCACTTCAGCATGGCCGCCTTGACGCCGGTCCCGCCGATGCCCTCCACGATGTCCCGTACGAAGAACTCCGGCAGCCGGTCCGGCCCCCCGAACAGCGATCCCGGCCCTCGGTTCGCGAAGTACGGCGGCAGCGCGTCGTAGGTGTAGAGCCCTGTGGCGACCACGATGTTCACGCTGGTCAGCTCGGCCACGCGCCGCACCGCGGGGACGTACCTGCCGAGCCCCACCACGGTCAGGTCCACGATCGTGTCGATGCCCTCGGCCTTCAGCGCGTCGAGCTTGCCGGCCGCCTCGCGCGCCCGCGTCTCGAGGTCCCACGCCTCCGGGATGTCCGGCCAGTTCCACAGGATCTCGGGGCTCAGCCCGAAGACGTGCTCGTGCATGAGCGTCGCCCCCAGATCCGCCACCGGGCCCCTCACGGTCTCAGGCATGGGAACCTCTCGTGCTCGAACGGCCGGTTGACCTCGAGTCCGAGCCCGTCGGTCTGCCGGTACGGCAGTCCGGTGTAGAGGGCGTCGGCGTCGAAGTACGTGACGGTGAACGACAGGCGCGGGGTGTCGCGGCGGTTGGCGGGCGCTCCGTGCACGGTCAGGGCGTGGTGCACGGTCGCGTCCCCCGCCCGCAGGTCGAGCGGCGGCGACAGCTCCAGGTCCTTGAACCACGGGTGCTGGCTGAGCTGGTCGTCCCCCGGCCGGGTGAAGCTCCGCCCGAGCAGCCCGTACCGGTGGGAGCCGTCGTAGAAGCGCAGCGACCCCATGTCGGCGGGCACGTCGGCGAGGGCCAGCCACACGGTCAGCATGGCCGAGCGGTCCATCGGCATCCACGGGAAGTCCTGGTGGAACTCGGTCGCGCCGTGCTCTCCCGCCTCCTTGACCAGGAGGTTGGTGACCTGCACGCGCACGGCCCGCACGCCGCGCAGCAGCCGTACGACGTTGCGCCCCATCGCGGGGCTCAAGGCCAGCGCGCCGAACATCCCGTCGCTCGCCGCGATGTCCCTCGACTGCCCGAACGCCTCGTCGACCAGCGTCTCGTGGCTCCTGGAACGCGCGCGCAGGAATCCCTCGGCCCGCTCGCGCAGCGCCGCCACGGTGTCCGGATCGACCAGCCGCCCGAGCCGTACCCAGCCGTGTTCGTCGAAGAACGCCGCCTCGTCGTCCGTCACCTGGCGCACGGGGATCTCCATGGGGCCCAGTCTGGCACCTAAGCAAGCGCTTGGTAAGACCCGTGCGTTGAGTACCCCCTACTCATGCGCGCCGCGCCCCGCGAGCGCACTCTCAGGGCATGACCACCGTGGAGACCACCCCCGCCACCACCGGCTTCACCCGGAACGCGTTGATCGCCTGCGCGATCGTCTCGCCGCTCGCCGTCGCCGCGGCACTGCTGTTCGCCCCGTTCGACGCCACGGCGGAGGGCGAGCCGTACATCCGGAGCCTCGTCGCCAACCTCGGCTCGTACCCTCTCTGGAGCTGGGTCGGCGCCCTCAGCACCGCCACCCTCATCCCCGCGGTCTTCGCGGTGAGCAAGGTGGCCCGGTCGGGACGGCCCGTGCTGGGGCTCGTGGGCATGGTCCTGGCGTTCATCCTGGCCCTGCCCTTCGGCATGAACAACGACGACGTCATCTACGCGGCCGCCAAGGCGGGGCTCGACGTGCCCACCACGAACCGGCTCGTCACCGAGCTGAGCGACGGGGTGCCGACGGCGGTGCTCGGGTTCAGCTTCTTCCTGGGCCTGATCGGGTTCGTCCTGCTGGGGGTCGCCGCCCTCCGCAGCGCCGCGCCGACGTGGGCCTCGATCGCCATGATCGTGGCGCCGTTCCTCATCCCGGTCGCCTGGCTCGCCCAGCTGCCGGACGCGGCGGCGGGCGCGGCCTGGCTCGTCTTCACCGCCGCCTCCGGCGGCATCGCCCTCGCCCTCCCCCGCCACTGACGGCCCAGCACGCCCACCCAGAAGAACCCGCCACCCGACCCCATGGCGCCGCCGGCCGGGCATGGCCCGACCCAGGCCCACGTCCGCTTCCCGCCCGGCCCGTTCGCGGGTGGTCGTGCCCTCGATCGCCCGGAGCGGGTGCGCGGCGTCGGAGCGACCGCGCACCGAGCGCGGTTCGGCGGTTCGCGCGTACAGTGTCGCACAAGCGCTTGCTCAAGACGGCGGGAGGCATCGTGCGGCGGTTCAGGTTCGGGGCGGTGGTGCGGGAGGCCGAGTCGGGCGAGGCGTGGGCCGAGAAGGCGAGGCGGCTGGAGGGCCAGGGGTACGACGTGCTGCTCGTGCCGGATCATCTCGTCGGGCCCCGGTTCGCCCCCATCGCCGCGCTGACGGCGGCCGCCTGCGCCACCACCAGGCTGCAGGTCGGCACGCTGGTGTTCGCCAACGACTTCCGGCATCCGGCCGTGCTGGCCAAGGAGGCGGCCACGCTCGACCTGCTGTCCGGCGGGCGGCTGGAGGTCGGGATCGGGACCGGATGGCTCGCGGGCGACTACGAGGGCGCCGGGCTGGTGCTGGAGCCGCCCGGGGTGCGGGTGGAGCGGCTGCGGGAGGCCGTCGCCGTGCTGAAAGGGCTCTGGGGCGAGGGGGCGTTCAGCTACCAGGGCAAGCACTATCGCATCGACGGGCTCGATCAGCGGCCCAAGCCCGTACGGAAGCCGCGTCCGCCGATCGTGCTCGGCGGCGGCGGGGCACGGATGCTGCGGCTGGCGGCCGAAGAGGCGGATGTCGTGAACATCGGGATGCGAGTCCGGCCGGACGGGACCGGTCCGGACGAGAAGGACGGCGGGCTGACGGCGTTCCTGGACAAGCTCGAGGTGGTGCGGCAGGCCGCCGGCGAGCGGTACGCCGGGCTGGAGCTCGGGACGAGCGTCATGCAGGTGGGTGAGCGGAAGGCGGAGGAGGCGTGGAGCGCCGCCGACAGCTCGTCGCTCGTCGGGACGCCCCAGGTCCTGCTCGGGACACGCGCCGACATCATCGACAAGCTCCGCTATTGGCGTGACGAGCACGATATTTCGTACTTCGTGGTGCACCACGAGCGCGACCTGGACACCTTCGCCCCCGTCGTCGAGGAGCTCGCCACCTGATGCGAGGCCCGCACGAGGCCTGATGCGAGGCCTCGTGCGGGCCGAAATCGGACGTACCCGATGATGGACCCCATGAAAGAGATGCTGCTGCTCCGGCATGGAGAGACCGAGTGGAGCAAGGCGGGCCGGCACACGGGCCGCACCGACCTGCCGTTGACGGAGCACGGCGAGGACCAGGCCAGGGCGCTGGCGTCGCTGGTGAAGGGGCAGGCGTTCGACCTGGTGCTGGTCTCCCCCGCGCAGCGCGCCCGGCGTACGGCGGAGCTGGCCGGTCTGAACGGCTACGAGGTGGACCCCGACCTGTGGGAGTGGGACTACGGCGGGTACGAGGGCATCACCACGCCCGAGATCCGCAGGACCCACCCCGGCTGGTACCTGTGGCGCGACGGCGTGATCCCCGGCGACGCCGAGCATCCCGGCGAGAGCGCCGAGCAGGTGGCGGCCCGCGCCGACCGGGTGATCGCGCGGGCCAGAGCGGTAGAGGGCCGGGTGGCGCTGGTGGCGCACGGCCACTTCCTGCGGGTGCTGGCCGCCCGCTGGCTGGGCCTCGGCCCCGAGGAGGGCAGGCTGCTGAAGCTCGACACGGGCACGTACTCGCGGCTCGGTTTCGAGCACGAGGAGCCGGTCCTGACGACCTGGAACGCCCCCATCGGCTGAGCCCCGGCTGCTCCTATGAAGTCACCGGTAAGTGCACATGGCCGCCTCCCGGCCAGGGCCGACAGATCCGGTTGATGGCCCAAGGTCAGTCAGCCGATGGGTCAGACCCCGGCGGGAAGCTGCCCGCCGGGCTGATCCGGCGGCGGTATTCACGCGGCGACGCGCCGGTGACCCGCTTGAACGCGTTGCTCAGCGCGCTCTCCGAGCCGTAGCCGACCCTACGGGCGATCATCGCCACTGTGTCGTCGCCGCGGCGCAGGCGGTCGGTGGCCAGCTCGATCCGCCAGCCGGTCAGGTAGTCCAGCGGGCTCTGCCCGACGGTTCGCTTGAAGCGGGCAGCGAGCGTCGACCGGGACACCGCCGCGGCCTCGGCCAGCTCGGCCACCGTCCAGGCGTGGGCCGGCCGGGCGTGCATGGCCCGCAGCGCGGGGGCCACGATCGGATCGGTGAGCCCGGCCATCCAGCCGGACACCGCGCCCTGCCCGGCGACGGCCAGGTGCAGGCGCAGCAGGTGGATCAGCATGACCAGGGCGAGATGCTCGGTGACCAGGGTCGAGGCGAGCGACCGGTCGCGCAACTCGGCGTCGATCTGCTCGAGCGCCCAGCGTACGGTCGCGGCCTCGGCGGTGCGGCCGGGCACGTGGATCACCGGCGGCAGCACGTCAAGCAGCAGTTCGCGGGCCCGCTCGCCGAAGTCGAACCGGCCGCCGATGCAGACCACGTCCTCACCGGTCCCCACCCTGGCCACGCCGTCGGTGGCCGCCGCGAAGACCGGGCCGGCCGGGACCGGCCGCAGCCCTGGACCGCTGGCCATGGTGAAGGCGCGTGGCTGGGTGAGCAGGAAGCAGTCGCCCTCGACCAGCTCGATCGGCTCCGGTACGCCGTCGACGGTGAGCAGGCAGTGGCCGCCGCGCACCGCGACGAACTTGACGGCCGGCGGCGGCCCGTACGACAGCGCCCACTCACCGCCCGCCACCAGCCTGACGGACAGCCGGCTGGTCGTGCCGACGAGGGCGAGGACGTCTTCGAGGGGATCGGCTTGCTGGACGCTCACTCAACTATGTTGGATCCTGAACCATTCTGAGTCCAAATTCCGACCCTTACCGTTGCGGTCATGACACGCATGGGGACCCCGTTCAACGCCAGGACCACCGCCGCCGAGATCCTCGCCGGCGTCGACCTCACCGGGCGGCGGATCATCGTCACCGGCGGAGCCTCCGGGATCGGCTTGGAGACCGTACGGGCGCTGCAGGGCGCGGGGGCCGAGGTCACGATCGCGACCCGCAACCCCGCGGGCGGCCGGCGGGTCTTGGACCTGAGCGATCTCGGCTCGGTGCGCGCTTTCGTGGCCGGCTGGAGCGGGCCGGTGCACGCGATCGTGGCGAACGCCGGGATCATGGCGTTGCCCACCCGCCAGGTCGCCGCCAACGGCTGGGAGCTGCAGTTGGCGACGAACTTTCTCGGGCATTTCGCACTGATCACCGGTCTGAGGGAGAACCTGCGACAGGCCGGCGACGCGCGGGTGGTCATGGTGAGTTCGGGCGCTCAGCTGTTGGCGCCGTTCGACTTCGACGATCCGCACTTCGAGCGCCGCCCGTACGACCCGTGGGTCGCGTACGCGCAGTCGAAGACGGCCGACGTGCTGCTCGCGGTCGGCGCCGCCCGGCGCTGGGCCGCCGACGGAATCACCGCGAACGCGCTCGAACCCGGCTACATCCACACCAACCTGCAGCGGCACCTCGACGACGACACCATGCGGGCAGCGGGCGCGATGGACGACGAGGGAAACCTGGTGACCCCGGACTACTACAAGACCCCGGAGCAGGGGGCCGCCACGTCGGTCCTGCTCGCCGGGTCACCGCTGCTGCACGGTGTCACCGGCCGGTTCTTCTCCTCGGACAACCAGGAGGCCGAGGTGGTGCCGGGCGGCCGGGGCGCTACCGCGGGCGTCGCAGCCTGGTCAGTGGACCCGGCCGCCGCGGACCGTCTCTGGGGGTACGCGCTCACGGCGACAGCAGACCGCTGACCGAGGCGCTCACATCAAGAAATGACCGACATATCGCATGAAATATTGGAGCATCCCCTTCATGACCACCGTGATGCTTGTCCACGGCGCCTGGCACCGGCCGAGCACTTGGGCGAAGCTCGAGACCGAGTTGCACGCGCTCGGCCATGCCACGCACGCCCCGGCGCTCCCGAGCGCCGGCAACCAGCCCACCGCGGGCATGCATGACGATGCCGCCGTGCTGGCTGCGGAACTGGCCTTGATCGCAGGACCGGTCGTGCTGCTCGGCCACTCCTACGGTGGCATCCCGATCACCGAGGCCGCCGCCGGAGCGGGCAATGTCGGTCGGCTGATCTACCTCGCCGCCTACCTGCCGGACAAGGGACAGTCGATGTACACCATCCACGGCATCCCCGATCCCGAAGACACGGACGGCCTGTTCCCGCTCATCGACGAACCGCGCACCTCGCTCTACGCCGACCTGCCCGATGCGGAGGCCGAGCAGGCGGTGAGCACGTTGGTCAACCAGACCGTCCGATCGTTCGCGGAGAAGGTCGAGGCAGCCGCCTGGCGGAACATCCCGTCCACCTACATCATCACAGAGCAGGACAAGGCCATCCCTCCCGCACTGCAGGAGCAGATGGCGGCACAAGCTGCCGAGATCCGCCGGATTACCGGCGGTCATTCTCCGTTCCTGTCGCAGCCACGCCGACTGGCCGCCCTCATCGACGAGATCGTACGGTCGACATCACCTGTCGCTCAGCGGGGAGTCTGACGCCCACCCAGCGATTCTCCGCAAGCCGCCGCTGCGGGCGCCGGGGCGGGCCTACCATGATCAGCGGTAAGCCCCCTCTTTCCGACAGCCAGGAGAGATCATATGCTCGGCCGTTTCATGTCCAGCCTGGTGAGCGCGCTCGTGCTCGCCAGTACCGCCCTCCCCACAGCCACAGCCTCGGCTGCCGTGTCCCCACCCCAGCCGACGAAAGGCACGTTACCCGGTGTAACGGTACGGACGGGAGACGGCAAGATCGGAAAGGGCCAGGCCGCGGTCGCCACCGACCTTAACGGCCGCCCCGTCCAGTTCACGTCCTATACCACCACCGACTTCCAGGCCCAGCGGAACCCGTTCACGCTGTGGGCATGGCAGCCGGACCGGCGGCGGTTCGTGAAGACCGACTACCGGGAGACGGCGGTCTCCCCCGACGGACGCTGGACGGTCGCGCACCTGACGTCCACAGAGCCGGGCAAGGATCGCCTGCGGATCATCGACCGGAAGACCGGCAAGAGCCGGGACATCGAGATCGAGCTCACCGAGCACACTCCCGCCAGCACCGAGAACGGCGGCACCCAGTATCCCCAGATGCGCTGGCCCCGGTGGTCGCCGGACGGCAAGAAGCTGCTGTTCACCGTCGGCCTGGCCCGCCAGGACGACCGCTCGGCAGGAGTCCTGATCCTCGATCTGCCCGACTTCACGCCCCGCTTCATCAAGATCCACAAGGCGCTGGTCACCGTCGGCGGTTTCGAGTGGAACCAGGACGGCACCCGTTTCCTGGTCAGGCACGGCAGGCTCGGCAGCACGACCGTCCGCCTCTACGACCTCCAGGGCAAGGCCGTCAAGGAATACCAGGTGCGAGGAAGGCCGGGCGGTGACGGGCGCGGCGTCTTCTCGCCCTCCGGCAAGCGGTTCGTCACCGCCTGCCTGCCGCTGGAGAAGGCCGCCTGCGTGTGGGACGCGGCGACCGGCAAGGCCGTCACGAGACTTCCCGTCGTCGCGGGCGCGCGTCCCACGACCCTCGGCTGGTACGACGAGAAGCACCTGCTCATCTCCACTGCAGCCGGCATCGGGATCATCGACCTGAAGGGCCGCGTGACCGAGACGCTGCTCAAGCTCGGCAAGAACTCCGAGATCTACCCGCACTTCGGCGCGCTGAAATGACCATGTGGCCCGCATGCCGTCATCGGCGCGGGCCCGCCTCTACTGCCCCGAGCAGCGGCTTCGTGTGGAAGTCACCCGCGGAGATGATCGATCGCAGCGTCCACAAGCTGGGCGTTGACAGCCGGGAACGAACCGTCACCGAACAGGATCCGCGCCGCCAAGGCACGACCGGCACGACTGCGCAGCAGGGCCACCGCCGCCTCTGCCGCGGCGGGGGACCGGATGCCGGCGAACACCCGGCGCAACAGCAGCCGGCCTCGGAACCGGGTCCGCAACGCGCCCCCGTCGTACAGACTCAACATGCGCCGGTCGCCAGTACGCAGATACCCGGCGACGACCGCCGCGGCCAGTTCGGACATGCGTAAGCACGGGTCCAGCCCGCCCGCCGTCAAGGGCGACACCGCGCCCGCCGCGTCGCCGACGAGCAGGCCGGCGGGGCACGCCAGCCGTCGCAGCACACCGCCGACCGGGATCGGACCACCTCGGCGCTCGACCGGACCGGCCGGCGCCGCCCGGCCGGGCGCGTCCGCGGCAAAAGCGTCCAGCAGGTGGCGGACGCCGGCGCGCATCGCGCCCGGATACCCCGCGACGCCTATGTGCGCGTGACTGCCATCGTCGATGACCCACCCCAGGTACCCCGGAGCGACCCGAGGGTCCAGCACACAGTGGAACGCCGGGTTGGTCGTACCCGACGCGACCGGATGGACGATCTCGGCACCGACGAGAAAGCGCCGGTTCGCATCAAGGCCGAGATCACGCGCCACCCGGGAGCGAGCGCCATCCGCGCCCACAAGGAACCGCGCCGCCACCGGCTCCGCCCCCGCGAACTGCACACAACCCATCGACGCGCCGACATACCGTACGCCGAGGAGAACCCGCGCCCCAGCCGACTCCGCCGCCCGCCGCGCATGCTCGTAGACGGCCGCCATGTCCGCCACGCGATACTCGTCCCGCTCACTGGTCAGCCGGATCGGCGCCCGCCGCGACGGCGGATACAGCAGTACGTCCCGTACACCAGGCCCGAGCAGATGGCCCGGCAGGTCGAAGTCGTCAAGGGTGCGCCGCACGAAGATCCCGGTCGTACGGATGCCCGTCGACAGCGACCTGCGGCGGTCGACCACCAGCACATCCAGGCCTCGCAAGGCGAGCAGGCGAGCCGTACGCAGGCCGGCCAGCCCCGCGCCCACGACCAGTACCTCCACTGTCCGCATACCTGGCGACGCTAGGAGCAATGCCCTGCCCGCGGGACCATCTGCACGCGACCCGCCCACTACCTCTACACCGTCACCACACTCGCGACCGCTGTCAGCCGACCTTCGAGCGCAGGGCCGACTCGTGCAGTGCCCTGCCGACCAGCCAGCCGCGTAACGACCCGAGTGCCGGATCGTAGGAGCGCGGCTCCTGCCACAGGGCGACGAAGACGTTCTGGGTGATCTCCTCGGCGTGCGCCCGGCTGCCGGTGACCTTGACCGCGACCCCGTACACGTACGGGCCGTGCTGGTCGTAGGCGTGGGCCAGCGCGTCGAGATCACCGGCCATCAGTCGCGAGCGCAGCTCCGCATCGCTCATCAGTCACACCCCAGAGTGGCGGCGGCGCTGATCAGGTCGCGGGCGAGGGCGGCGTCACCCTCGGCGGCGTACGGGAAGGAGTCGGGAGGCCGGCGGTTGGCCAGCAGCCGGCAGAAGCCCACAGCGTCGGCCGAGAGCAGCACGGCGACGTGGCCGGAGGAGCGCGACAGCGGGACCGTCCAGGTGCCGCCGCCAGGACCGGTCAGCATGACGGTGGCCGAGACGCCGCGGCGCGGCTCCTTCATGGCCCGCGGCAGCAGCGCAAGGCCGAACTCGGCGATCATGTGCACGTGCTCCGGGCGCGGCGGCGCCTGGGAGCGCTCGGTGGCGGCCCTGATGTCGTCGGCGTGCGTCCACGTCTCGAACGTCCGCTGGATCAGCGCCTGGCGCAGCGGCGCGCGGGCCGGGCGCGTCCCCGCCAGCGCCACCTCCACGCCCAGCAGCACCTCGCTGCCGGCGGAGAGTCGCTCGAGCAGGGACCCGGCCTGTTCGCGCCAGCGCCGGTGCGCCGGCATCCCGCTCCTGCCCGGCACGCCCATGAAGCTCGCCACGGTGGCGTCGTTGGCGGCCAGGTGCTCCACCAGTGCCCGCACGGTGCCGTGCCCGGCGATCGGAGCCTCCCACTGCGGCGCGCTCAGCTCCGCGAGCAGGTCCTCCATGAGCGCCACCTGCTCGGCGTACGGGACCGTGACGGACGCCATCCCCATGACGGCCGGGCTGCGGCGGCGGCGCGCCATGGACAGCACCGCCTCGCGCAGCGTGGGCGGCGGCTCGACGGCGGCGCCGGGCTCGTCGAGCAGCGCGATGGCCGCCGAGCAGTCAGGACATGAGGCGACGTGGTCGTCGGGGCTCCGCCCGTTGTAGAGGTACGAGTCCGCCATGGCCACCTCCGCAGCCGACGCTAACCCGGCAGGCCCTCCGGCGCCAGGCGGCAACCGGGGAACGGTGCCAGCAGCGTCTCACGCCAGGGGCCTTCCAGGTAGTCGCGAGCCCGCTTGCCCCAGTCCAGCAGCCGGGGATCGGGCTCCACCTCGTCGTCGAGGCCCAGTGCGGCGTCGCGGGCGCGCTGCGTGGCCAGGTGATCGTCGAGCGAGACGGCCCATACGGTGACCGCCTCGGTGTCGCAGAACAGCACCTCGTACAGGCCGACCAGGGTGTGGCCGTGCTCCGCGAGCAGCGGCGCGCGCTCGGTGCGCGACGCGTGGAGGTAGTCGAGCGCGGCTCCCGGGCGTACGCGGGCGCTCTCGAAGAGATAGAGCTCGGCGGCGGGCGCCTCGGAGAGCGGCGGGCAGCCGGGCGCGGCCCCGAGCGGCCGGGAGAACGCGGAGAAGCGCAGGTCGTCGATGTCGGACAGGAACAGGCGCTCGTCGACGCCCTGATAGATCTCCATCATCTGGCGCCAGCCGCCGTCCCACCCGCCGTGGCAGTCCCACAGCGTGACGGCCTTGAACTGGGGGTGGCCGGTGATGCCGACCGCGTAGAAGGCGCCCACGAGGTCGATCTCGCGGGACCTGATCGACATGCCGGAGGTGAGCGAGGGCGCGGTGCGGCTCTCGTCCTCGCGCTTGTAGCGGGTCAGCCAGGTGAGGTACTCCAGCGGCCGCCTGGAGTTCATCGGCCGGAAGTCGACCTCTTCGAGCAGGTGGATCGCGCGCCGCACCACGCCTCCTCTACCAAGCGGTTGCTTGGCATGAGGATATCGATCAGGCCACCGCTTGGGAAGGTTGCGGACCCCGCCCCGTGAGCCACTCCAGGACCTTGCGGTGCCCCGAGGCGGCGTCCTCGAAGTGGCCCCAGTGCCAGTAGCGCGGCTGGTCCCGCATACCGGTCACCCAGGTGCGATAGGAGACGGAGCCTCCCGCGGTGGCGGGCGCAACGCCGTAGGTGCGGATCACGACCTTGCCGCCCGGCGCGAACAGCACGTCGTCGGCGATCGGATACAGGGTCATCTGGTCGAGCATGACCCGATTCTGCCGACGAGACGAGGCCGGGCGGTTACGCCTCCGGCGCGCCTCCGTTAAGCGGGCGCGCCGGAGGTTACAAGCGTATGAACCGCACCTCGTGTTCGCTATGAAAACCTCGGGTTCTGACATGATCCTTGCCAGGTCTGCCGAGGTTGGCGGTAGCCGGAGGGCGATCGCGCGGCCCAGGAGCGATCCTTGTCATGTGGCTGAGCGCGGGTACGGGCATTCGCCCGCAGTGAACTGAGGTGAGCGACCGGCGTCCGGCGGAGTCTTATCGCTCAAACGTTCTATGCCACGGTGCAAACTGTTGGTAGCATAGCGGTCACACATCGTACAGGAGACGGGGTGGGTGGAGTGCAGCACGTGCGGCCCACGCATCCAGGCCGCCTCCGGGCAGGCAGCGGTGCATGAGCACACTCACCGCGACCGCTCCCTGCACCGCCCATGGCGCGATGGTGGAAAAGACTGGTGAGATCGTCCCCCAGGAGTTGCTGGCGCGGCGGGTCGGCTGGTTGACCGGTCTGGCGCGGGATCTGACCGCCCGCCTGGTAGCGGCCCGGTGGACTGCGGCTGATCTGGACGCGCTGGCCTGCGGGGTGGGGCTGGATGGGCGGGCGTTACCGACGAAGGGCTGGATGGCCGTGCGCCGGCTGGGCTGGGGCATGGGCCCGGAACCGGGGGTGTATGTATGTGATCGGGTGCTGCGATGCGCGCAAGAGCAGGCAGCCCGCACGTTGCGGCTGGCGCTGCACCGCCGCAAACTGGCGGCGGCGATCGTGGCGACCTGGCCGGCCGACCTGCGGGCGCGGACGAATGCCGAGTGGCAGGCGCTGCGCGCGCTGTTGCCGGATGGCGTGGGCGCGGCGGAGATCCGTAACCGGACCCGGCAGATCCGCGCCTGGCGGGACGAGCATGATGGGTCTCCGGCTGATCTGACCGACCTGGAGGAGCCGCCGAACGTTGCGGCGCAGATCGTGCTGGCCGCGGCCGATCGGCAGCTGGCCACCCTGGAGCGCACCGGTCCCCACAGTGCCCGCCTGCGGGTGCGGCTTCCGCTCACCGACGTTCCCGCCTCGCGCCGGGACTGGGCCTGGCACGTGCTGCCGATCACCCTGCCGCCGACCGTCCCCGCGCAGGCGACGCTGTGCACCCCCCACCCTGCGGGTGAAACACGGCCGGGTGCGCGTC
>NZ_JBFANV010000076.1:0-50363 GCF_040674955.1 Nonomuraea sp. NPDC049695
GGACCGGCGCGACGGGGCCAGTCAGAAGACGAAACCCCCGAACCCGTAGGTTCGAGGGTTTCCGATGTCCTGAGACATCACATTCAGGTCTTCTGCTCAGGCATTCCCGGGACGGATTGCCACGTCATCGATCTGGAACGCCGGTCCGGCGGTGCTCGCGTTCCAGACAAAGGTCCAGTCGACGCGGGTCGCGCCCGCGGGCGCGGTGAACGTGCCGGCCGCCTCGGTCCAGGCGGTCTTCCTAGCCAGGGAGATGGCGTCGGTACGCAGCACCGTGCCGGACTCGTCGCGCCACCGCACATTCCACGTGACGGCAGGCATGGTCGCCACGGCCTCCCGGTACCACAGCGACACGTGGTAGCTCGTACCGGCGACCACACCGCTGTATCCGGGGTAGTTGTCAAGCGCCACCGCGCTGCCGGACGCCTGGGCGCTGGTCATCTGCAGCGAGCCTGTGCCACCATGCGCGCCGCCGGTCTGGTGCGCCACAGCGGCCCCGTACCACGGGGTGTAGGGCGAGGTCGTCGAGCCGGACTCGAAGTCCTGCTCGGCGATCGCCGGCGGGGCGGGGGTGCCACCGTCGAACGTGCTGCCGGCGTCCTGGCCGTACTGGGGGCCGACCCACAGACCGGGCACGATGCGATTGCCCATGTCGGTGACCCTGAACTGCCACGGTCCTGTGTAGGTGTTGTCGTGCCAGGAGTTGTGCGACCCGTGGACGATCGACTGCTGGATCACGGCGCCCTTGTACGGGGACCAGTCCGGGTACGTACCCCAGTTGGACAGCAGGGCCATGTGCCCGCAGTACTGCGTCGGGCAGCCGCCGTTGACGGCGCTGGGGTCGAAGGCGAACGTGTTGTGGTGGATGTCGACGTTCTTCGTCCACCAGCGGCAGTCGGTGTAGAGCGGCTCGCTGGCGATGGCAGGAGCCGAGCACTGTGAGGTCTTGGTCGGTCCGACGATCAGCGTGCAGTCGCCGGTCGTCGAGGCCGGGCTGTTGCAGAACCGGTCGGCGTTCGCCCACGCGGTGATCCCGCCCCAGTTGTTCTCGAGCACGTTGCCGGTGATCTCGATCTTGCTGGTCCGCGCTTTCACGCGGGGCTCACCATCCGCCTCGGACAGGTAGATCGCCGCTTCGGGGAACGGGTCGCCCTTCGCTGCCCGCTCGGCACCGGAGGCCCAGGCGTTGCCGCGGATGGTGTTGTTCCGGATCACGACGTTGTAGCTGATCTCGTAGAAGATCCCGAGCGAGTCGTTGTCCTCGATGAGGTTGCCCTCGATGAGGAAGTCGTTGTTGTTGGTGTCCGCCCAGACCCCCGGCCCGTGGTTGCCGTGGATCCAGTTGCCGGTCACGTCGGCGCCGTTCACCGCCCAGAACTTCATGCCACCGGTACATCCGCACCCAGGGATCTGGTGCTCCCAGTCCTCGGTGTTGTTGCCGGTGAACTCGTTGTCCGCCACTACCAGGCCGGTGATGGTGTTGCCGTTTTTGTACGCGTTCAGGCCGTACTGCCCGTTGTCCTTGAGGCAGTTGCCACGGATCTTGTTCGCGGCCCCGGCCATCAGCCCCGCGCCGGAGTTGTTGCGGATCGTGTTGTGCTCCACGACCCAGCCATCGCCGGAGTCGTGGTTGACGACACCCTGATCGTGTGGCGCGACGAACCCGGTGATGGTCAGGTAACGGATCGTGACGCCGGTCGCCTGCTGGGTGAACGCGAACAGGTTCAGCCCCTGCCCGTCCAGCACCGCGCCGGGCGCGCCGATGAACGTCGCGCCGTTGCCGGGCATGATCTGGGAATACGTGTCGGTGCCCAGCGTGTGCTTGCCGGTCTCGAAGTAGTACGTGGTGTTCGCTTTGCGTAAGTCTAAGCCGCTGTTGTCGCCCGCAGGGACCACGACCGCCCCGGAGGGCGGTGTGGTCGGGCCGTTCAGCGACGAGCTGCCGCAGACCGCCGCCGTTGCCGTCGTCGAATTGGTTGCCCGATCGACCGCGCCACTCGCCGGCGTCGCGCCGCCCATGACAACCGTGGCGAGGGCCACCAGCGCCATTGGCCAGGTTCTTCGCATGCCTGTTCTCCTCCAGCCTTGGCCGCACTCGACTGCCAGCCGTCGCCGCTGTAGCCAGAGCTTGCGCCTATCATCAAGATCAAACGCTGAGAGAGTACTGCAGGGCCGATACCGGCGTCCTGCTGATCAGGGACAGCGATGGACATCACTGTGGCTCTTCCGGTGACCCGGCCATGATCCGGGCCGGCCGTCCACGAAACCATCCCTGATGGGCCTCCAGCTGAAAGTTTCCCCAGCCACAGCCCCTCCACCAGCGCCGTTAGCGGCGGCCATCGCCGCGCACCCTCCCCCGATCGCCGGATGGCGTACCTTACTCCCGCTCACCCACATCCGCGTCAAAGGGAGTCGTCGTGCGTACATGGTTGGTCCGCGCCGTTGTGTCTTTCCTGATGGTGCCGCTGACGGCCGCTCCGGCGGCCTCCACCGCCTCGGCTCAGACGGACGCGCGTACGTGCGTGAAGGCGAACCTGCTGTTCTGCGAGGACTTCCAGGCCATGCCCGTCGGCGGCGCGAGCAGTCTCCGCTGGGGAATCGACACCAAGCATGGCACGCTCACCGTCGAGCGTGGCGGGCGGCGGGGGCAGAAGGTGCTGCGTGTGCACACCGAAGGCAATGGCCGCGCGTTCCTGAAGGTGGACGAGTTCGCCGCGCCGGGCAACAGCTTCTACGGTCGCGTACGGTTACGGGTCGGCGCGTTCCCGACCGCGCCGGACTGGGCGCACTACACGCTGGTCGAGGCGACCGGCGACGGGCCCGAGATCGTCCGCCCGCTCGGCGGCCAGTACGCCCCGCCGCCCCACGGCGGAGCCGCGTACTGGGGCGTCGGCGCCGACGGCGGCCCCACCGGGGACTGGACGAACTGGCAGACCACCGCGCCCTCCGTCGCCGGGACCTGGACATGTGTGGAGTGGCACATGGACGCCCGCGACAACCGGATCTCGTTGTGGTTCGACGGGGTGGCCAAGCCGGAGCTCACCGTGTCCACCCGGGAGCACGGCGGCAACCCGGTGGACTTCGTCTTCCCGCGGTTCGACACGATCAAGCTGGGCTGGCAGCTCTACCAGGAGAACCCGACCCCCGCCGGCTACGACATGTGGATCGATGACATCGCGCTGAGCAGCCAGCGAGTGGGCTGCTGACCTGCGGGCAGCGTCCGCCCGCTGCCGGGCTCCACCGGCAGAGCCGTCATCCGAGCTCGGTGACCCTCAACGTCGGCTCATCGATGTCCACGTCCGTGCACGACCGGAGGACGACGTCCCATCCCTCCGGCCCGGAGCGCACGATGCTGTTGTCCCTGAAGCGAATGCCCTGGGTGCTCTTGGCGTAGAGCGCCGGGACGTCACGGAGCACGAAACGATTTCTTTCGACGACGACGCCGCGGTGAACCGGGTGCGCGGAGTCGGTCCGCGCGTTCCGCGGATCGACGAAGACGGCCGGCCCACCCGGTTCGATGAACTCGTTCCCGCGGACGATCAGATCGCGTACCGGCCCGGACTCCCACCATTCGTCGGCGTCGCCTGAGACGTAGACCGCGGCCATTCCCGGGCGTTCGAACCGGTTGTCCTCGATGAGCACCGGACGCCGCGTGGTCACGAGCACGGCGCGCGTGGGCACGTCCCGGAAGACGTTGCGGGCGATGTGCACGGCCGGCGTCCGGGTCACGTTCTCCACCGCGGCCCGCCCGGTGAGGTCGCCGGGAAGCTCGGAGCCGACGGTCAGGACGATGACCCTGAGCGGGTGGGCGCGGTCCCGCCCGCTCGGCTGCCGTACACGCTCCACCGTCGCGGTCGCGATCGCCTGGAGCGTCTCCCGCTCCACGATCTCGATCAGGTCGCCGGGCGAGAACTGCGGGAGCCCGGCCGTCTCCGGATGCGCGTACTCGAGCACCAGCGTGCGGCGATCAGGCTGATCGGCGATGCGGAGGTAGGTGCCGTGCACATTGATCGGGTCGTCGTGCGGCCCGTCAAAGAGGCAGTCGCGAACGGCCGCGACTCCCGAGCATCCGGAGAACTGGACGAAGTCGGCGAAACCCGCCGAGTGCCGCCCGCTGCCCGGTGGGCTTCGGAACTCGCAGCCCTCGATCGTGACGTCACGGCTCGCCTGCGCCACGACGCCGAAGCCGTGCAGGAACCGGAAACGCAGCCCGGACAGCGTCACGCCGGAGCTGTCGAGCACGAGCGCGCCGGGATGATCACGTGTCGTCAGGCGCATCTCATAGACGACACCGAGGTCGGCCGGTTCCTCACTGTGGTCGTAGTCGATCCGGAGCTCGCGGTCCCCCACCGCCTTGATCGACCAGACGTCGTCGAAGAGCGGGTTCGGGCTGCGCCACGTCCGGCCGGACGGATCATGGATCTGCGTGTACTCGAGCGCATCACGGCCCTCCCAGGCGACGGCGCCCGAGCCGAGGGCCTCACCGTGCCAGCGGATCGAGTGTCCTTCGACGGAGAACAGCGTGACCTCGGGCACCCGGATCACCCGGTATGCCCGCCCCGCCTCGACGCCCGCGTCCACGACCGTGGCGTCGACGACCGTCGGCACCGCGAAATCGAACTCGAGTCCCTCGACGCGCACCCGCCGCGAGTCGATGACGGCGAAGGTCGTCTGGAGCCCATGAAGGAGGATGCGAGCGCCCTCCCCCGAGATGACGAGATCGTCTATCGCCTCGACGAGTACGGCGATCGTCTTCTCGCGGTACCGCGGATCGTCCCCCACGGTGTTGGAGACGTAAAGCTCACGACGTTGTGCGCCGTCCGGCCAGAAGTGATAGTCCCCCGGAGGGAAACGGAGGACCACCGGCCCCGCCACGGCGCCGGCGGCCAGGAGGGCCGCCGCGACCGCGGGCGCGGCATCGGAGCGGCTGCCGGGAGCCGCCCCGAAGTCGGTGACGTCCAGCATCGCCGGCACCGGGCTAGACCCCCTCGCCGGCGAGATCGAGCACAAGCCGTGTGTGCGCGGCACGGCACTGCGCCCGCGGGCGCACGGCGGCCTCGATGCGCAGGCTTCCCTCGGGTACGGTCAGACGCAACCTGTTGCCGTTCTCCTGCGGGACGACGTACGGGGTCTGCGCCTCTGTGAACGTCGTCGCGGAGATCTCCGTCATGTCGAGGGCATCGATGAAAGGGCCCGGCGCAACCGGGCGAGCCCGCCGGAGGGAATGGCCAGCGCGTGGGGCCCGGAGGCCAGGACGATGTCCCCGTCGACGACCCGCCGCCCCCTGGCGTCCCAGATCTCCAGGCCGGCGCTGACCTCGTCCCCCTCGTTCAGCAGGATCGGGGAGCTGTCGTCGGCATTCGCGACCAGCAGTTCCGTCCAGTCGCCGGCCGGAATCAGGATGGCGTGCGGCGCGTACCTCGCGACGAAGTGCCGGCCGCCGTCGTGAACGCGGGCCACCGGGTACATCAGTTCGGGGCGCTCAGGCACCAGCCGGCCGTGCAGCAGCAGGTCGCGGTGCTCGCGCCAGACACCGAGCCAGAACGTGAGCGCCTCGGACTGGCCACCTGGAAGCCGCGTCAGGTCCACGGAAACCTGCGGCACGCCCAGCAGTGCGTTGATCAGATGATGGGCCACCCGCTCAGGGCTGTCACCCTCGGCCCACATGATCGGGTCGCTGTGGATCGGCGTGCCCGGCCGGCTCAGGCGGAGGTCGAGAATGCCGACGCGGTTCTGGACCGCGTTCAGCGGGCAGTCGCCGACGCGGATCATCGAGGCGTGGCGGGCGGGCTCCGGATGCACGTACGGCTCGCGGAACTCGATCAACGGCTCGACTCCGAGCCCGCGCAGCCTGTCGACGATCTCGGACACGGTGTCGACGGCCGCGGCCACGGACCCCGGCGCCCCCTGGTCCTGGAACTCCTCCAGGAAATCGAGCTTCAGGCCGTCGGCCGCCGTCCGCGCGATGATCTCCTCCATCCGCCCGACCAGGTAGGCGCGAGTGAAGGGGTCTCGCGGGTCGAGAACCTCCGCCTCCAGCTCGGGTCTGTCGCGCAGCGTCGAGAGCCCCAGGTCGCGGCTCTTCGCCCGATAGCCCAGGAACGGTGTGCCGATCCACCACACGGTGCGCAGCCCTCGGGCGCGTAACGCTTGGACCAGGCCGGCCGCATCGGGGAACTTGTCCTCCGCGACCTCCCAGTCGCCGCACGATCCGTATCCCCTGCCGTGCGAGTTCGTCTGCCAGCCGTCATCGACGATCACGGTGCCGAACCCCATCGCGGCCGCGCGATCGGCCTGCGCGAGTACGGTGGCGGCCGTGACGTGCTGGTGCGCGAAGTACCAGGTGCACAGGACCGGGTCCTCGGCCCCCGGCGCCCCGCGATGGCCTGCCTCCCCCTGGAGCCAGCGCCCCGCCTCGGGAACGGCTTCCGCGAAGGTGCGGCCGGACACGTCCAGGAGCAGCCGCACGTCACCCGTCGTGCCAGAGCCGCCGACGGCGATCTTGATCACAAAGTCGGCGGTCTCCTCCACCAGACCGGCCAGCACCTGGGTCTCGCTACGGCCGGTGTCGGCCGCGTAGACCAGACGGGCGACGTCGCGCGAGCCGAGCAGAGCCCCGAGCGGAATGCCCCGCAGGGCGGTCACGTCGACCGCCTCCCCCCACGATGGCGGGATCGTCGCGTGCGGCACGGTGCTGCCCGGGCGCCACCACGCGCCCGCATCGGTCGCGGGGATCGTCACGGTGAGACTGAGCGGCTCGCCCAGCGTGCTGAACACGACCTCGAAGACTCCGCCCCGCAGTTCGCGCACGTCACCCGGCCGCGTCGCCCGCAGCAGGAGCCCTGCGCAGGAGTGATCGGCGCCCAGGGGGACAGGCGCCTCAGGCTCCGAGTGGGTCCACCCCGGTAGCCAGGAGGCACCCGTGGCGGGCATTTCGATTTCCGTCATTTGATCCCCGTGAATGATATGCCGCCGATGATGTGACGCTGCGCGAAGAAGAAAAGAAGAACGCACGGAAAGGTCACCACCAGGGTGGTGGCCATCAGCAGTGGAGTGTCCGTGCCGTGCACGGACTGGAAACCTGCCAAGGCGAGCGGAAGCGTCTTCCACCGATCCGTCGAAAGGTAGATCGCGGCCTGGAAGAAGTTGTTCCAGTAGGACATGAACTGCAACACCGCGGTCGCGATGACGATGGGCCGGGAGAGCGGCAGGTAAATCGAGAACCAGATGCGGAACCAGCCTGCGCCGTCGATGAGGGCGGCGTCCGTCAGCGCGTCCGGCAATCGCAGATAGAACTGCCGGTACAGGAAGATGAAGAACGAGGAGCCGAAAAAGGTGGGGACGATGATCGGCCACAGCGTGTCGATCATGTCGAGGTTCTTGAAAAGAATGAACTGCGGAACGATCGTCACCTCCCCGGGAAGCAACATCGTCGACAGCACGATCGCGAACAGCACCCCGGAGCCCCGGACCCGGATCCGCGCGAACGCGAACCCGATGAGCGACGACGAGAAGACCACCGCGACGACCGGGACGAGCGTGCTCAGCAACGAGTTGCGCAGGTAGGTCCAGAACGGGAACGAGCCGAGACCGTCGGAGAAGTTGGACCACTGCCACTGGACGGGCCAGAGCGACACCCCTGCCTGCGACACGCCCGCCTGCGTCCGCAGCGCGGTCGCGATCATCCAGAGGAAGGGGTAGACGAAGACGACGGACCCGACCACGAGCAGCGTGACCGCGAAGACCCTCGGCCCGAGCGGCCGGGGTCGCGCCCCTTCCGCCCTCACCGCTCCCGCGCTAGCTGACATGGACACGCCGCCTCCGCTCCCTCGGCCGTTGCGATTCGTAGTAGACCCAGAAGGCGCTCCCCCGGAACACCAGCGCCGTGAGCACCATGATCATGCCGAACAGGATCCAGGCCAGCGCGGATGCGTATCCCATCTGGAAGAAGGAGAACGCGTTCTGGTACAGGTACAGGACGTAGAAGAGGAGCGAGTCGGACGGGCCGCCCCCGTTGTGCGTGACCACGTAGCCCTGGGTGAAGGTCTGCATCGCACCGATGAGACCCGTGACCACGTTGAAGAAGATGACGGGGCTCACCTGGGGAAGCGTGATGTGCCACAACGAGTGCCGGCGCCCGGCGCCGTCGATCTCGGCCGCCTCATAGAGGCTCTTCGGCACGTCCTGCAGCCCGGCGAGATAGATGATCATGTTCCCGCCGACCGTCCAGAGGCTCATGAGAATCACCGCGGGCAGAGCCCAGTCGGCGTCGAAGAGCCACTTGGGTCCCTCGACGCCGAACAGGCGGAGCAGCCCGTTGACGAGGCCGTAACTGGGGTTGAAGACCCAGATGAACAGCACGGCCTGGGCCACTCCCGTCACGAGCGAAGGCAGGTACCAGATGGTCCGGAACACGTTGACCCCGCGGACCCGGACGTTCATCAGGAGCGCGACACCCAGGGAGAGCACCGTCTGCAGGGGGACGCTCACGACGGCGTACGTCAGAGTGACCTTGATCGCCTGACCGAGCGCGGGGTCCGAGAGCGCTTGCTTGTAGTTGGCGAGCCCCGTGAACTTCGCCGGATCGATCAGGTCCCAGTCCATGAATGACAGGACCAGGGAGTACACCATCGGCCCACCGGTGAAGATCAAGAAGCCGACGATCCACGGAGAGACGAAGAGCCAGAACGCGGCGGTGTTCCGCGAGATCCAGCGCGCCCGGAGGGCGCCCCACAGACCGGCGCCGATGAGGCCGAACACGATGGCCAAGATGATGACCAGGGAGAGGATGGGCCTGAGCCCCTCGTCGACGTGCAGCCGTTCGAGGAGTCCCGCAAGCCCGTCCACGATGCCTGACATGCCGCGATCCCCTCTACGCAATCCGCTCGGCGACCGTCACTGCGCCGCGTCCAGCAACTTCTGGCACTCGGCCTGGAGCTGCGGCAGCACGACGGCCGGATCCTCGGTGCCGGAGCCGATCGCGGTGCGCGAGTTCAGGTCTTTCGAGAAGGCGCTCTCGATCCGCACCTTGTCCTTGACGGCGGGCGTGGTCACCGCGTTCGTGACGGCGTCGATGAAGGCCTGCAGGTTCACCTTCGGGGCGATGGCTTTGAAGGCGTCGAGCGATCCCTGGATGACGGGGATGCCGAGCGCGGACGTCGTCGTCGCCAGCAGGTTCTGCGCGTCGGGGGTCGAGCTCATGAACTTCGTGAACGTCTTCGCCGCGGCGGTCTCCGCCTCGCTCGCGTCCTTCGAGATGCCCAGGCTGTCGACCTCCATGGGCTCGCCCTTGCCGGGCATCGGCACGATGAGGAACTTCGAGGTGTCCAGCGCGGCGATCTTGGCGATGTTCCACGGACCGAAGTCGGGCAGCATCGCGACCTTGCCGTCGGCGAGCCACTGGAACATGTCCTGACCCTGGGCGTCGGCCTGGTTGGGCGCGAAGCCGCCGCTCTTCACGGCGTCCACCACGGTCCGGGCGGCGCGGATCCCGTCGGGGTTGCCCATCGTGCACTGCTTGCCGTCCGCGCTGTAGTACGAGCCGCCCTCCGCGATCAGCCAGCCGTCGTACCACAGGGGCGCGGAGCCGTAGACCTTCTTCGAGTCCGATCCCGACGTCAGCTTCTTGGCCGCGGACACGAAGTCCGCGGTCGTCATCGGCGTCGTGCCGGACGGGACGGCGATGCCGGCCTTGTCGAAGGCGTCCTTGCCGACGGCCATGACCTTGCTCTTCGCCACGAAGGGCACCGCGTGGTCGGCCCCGCCGAACGTCCCCGCCTTCTGGACGGCCGGCGAGTAGTAGACGCTCTTGTCGACCTCGACCTGCTTGAAAGCGTTGGCGAAGCTCGGCAGTGAGGTGTCGGAGATCTCCGCCACGGTCGGGGCGTCGCCGCCGGCGATCGACGTCTGGAGCTTCTGCTCGTAGTCGCTCTGGATCCAGTTGGGCTCGACCTTGATCGTCGGGTTGGCCTTCTCGAACGCCGCGATCATCGCCTTCATGGTGGCGGCCTCGTCGGTGGTCCCCCAGAAGGCATAGCTGATCGTGGTAGTCCCGGCCGAGCCTCCCCCAGCACCGGTCTCACTGCTACACGCGGCGAGCGCGAGGAACGAGGCGGCGGTGACGGCGGCGAGTGCCTTTCGGTGCAAGGGGGGTCTCCTTTTTCAGTGATCTATCGCTGCGCGCGGAGCACGACGACGCTGCCGTCGGCACCTGCGCGTACGCGTGAACCGTTCGGCACGTCAACCGTGGTGACGTGCCCGTTGTCCCAGGTGGACGTCCAGGTCACGCCCGGTCCGCCGGTCACCTCGAACTCGGTGGCCTCCCTGGCCTCGTGCCGCAGCCTGACGACGGAACCACCGACCGGAACTTCTCCGACCTCGATCCACTCCCCGGCCGGAAGATGCGAGCGGGTGTGGACGACGCCCTCCTGGGCGCCCGGCTCCAGCCCGGTCAGGCCGACCGCGACGTGGGCGACGTGCGTGAAGGGGACCTCCGGATAGTCCGCCCTGGAGCCCGCCAGGTATCGCATCCACCGCAACGCCTCGTCGTCCCACCCGTACCGGAAGAACGCCTCAGGAAGGTAGGTGAAAGCCTCGATATTGGACGGCGGCGTCGCCGCGAGGCCGGATCGGAGGAAGCCGAGATGCGCGCTCGAGCGCTGGTCGTCGCGCATGATCCCCTTGAGCGCGGGGAACCAGGTGCTCTCCAGCCGGAACCCGCCGGTCGGCCCATCGGCGGTGAAGCCCGCAGCGTAGTGCTGGTCGCCGGGCAACCACCATGATGTGGAGAAGTGCTCATCCAGGTGCTCGGCCCGCGCACGATTCCACGCGGCGAACTCCTCGTCGAGCACCGTACCGGTGACGGAGCCGAGCGCCAGGTGCGCCGCCCATTGGCTCGCGATCCCGTCGGCGGCGACCAGGAGGTGCGGTGGCCGCTCCACCTCGTTGTAGGTCGCCGTCCCGCGGAAGATGTCCCCGCTGCCGCCTTCGCCCGCGACACCCGTCCCGAGGGGATCATGGGCGTCGACGAACGACGTCATCGTGTTGCGCACGAACGCCGCGATCTCCGGAGCGAGCAGGAATCGGTCGTCCGCCGTCCAGCGATATTGCTCGACCGCCTTCTCGACGAGTTCGAACGGCGCCGGGACCTCTCGTACGAAGTCGTCATCCGAGTGGTAGTCGATGGCGGCCGGCGTGCCGTCGAACTCGAACGCCCACAACGGATACCAGCCGCGGGCGGCGTTCGACGATCCGGCGAAATGCCGGAGCATCGAAAGGTTCTCCGCGTCCAGTCCCAGCAGATGCGCGCCGAGCATTTGGTGGGCGAGGTCTCTCGAATAGAACATCGGCCGGTCCGTCAAACCGGCCCAGTAACTCGGGAGATATCTCGGATCCCGTCCGGTCTGAACCCACTCATGCGAACGATGTGACGCCCAAATGAAAGATTCGACAAGATCGTGCATGCTCGAATCAACCTGAAGGTGCCATGGTGGGTGATTTTGATCGGCCCGTTTGGCGCGCTTCGCAGGCGGTGACTGCCTCGTCATGAAAACCGAGTGTTACATACACGTCATAAACACGTCAACAGCAAGGCAAAACAGGGCGTCACAAGACGGCAACACGCTCAAGGAGCCCGCGTCACGGGCGACAGGGCGGGCCGATCGTGGTCCCGGCACGAGTCACACAGCCCGCCAGGGCGGCAGGCAGCCCCCATCGTCCGGGCAACCAGCAGCGGAGGACACATCCCGCGAGCAGGTACGATCGCCGCCGATGCCATCACGCTGGCGGCA
Organism: Nonomuraea sp. NPDC049695; assembly: GCF_040674955.1. Lineage (NCBI taxonomy): Bacteria > Bacillati > Actinomycetota > Actinomycetes > Streptosporangiales > Streptosporangiaceae > Nonomuraea > Nonomuraea sp. NPDC049695. The sequence continues at coordinate 11,790 of NZ_JBFANV010000076.1, forward strand.
TCGGGCGAATCCGGTGCATCCGGGGCATCCGGTGAATCAGGCGATCAGCGAGCGGCAGCGGATCAGCCTGTTGAGCCGCGATCGGCGACTATGCGCGTGGGGCGGCCGTCGAGCCGCGAATGATCAGCTCGGGGTCGAACATCAGCTCCCCCGCCGGCACCGGCCGCCTGTTGACCAGATGCACCATGGTGGCGGAGATCGCCTGCGCGATCCGCTCGATCGGCTGCCGGACCGTCGTCAGGGGCGGATCGACGAATCCCATGATCTGGGAGTCGTCGTATCCGACGACGGACACGTCGCCGGGCACGGACAGACCGCGGCGCCCTGCCGTACGGATCGCCCCTAGGGCCATGTAGTCGCTCGCGGCGACGATCGCGGTCGCACCCTGGTCGAGCAGGGTCTCGGCGGCCGACATTCCACCCTCGACGCTGTACACCTGGCGCGCGACGAGTCGCCGGGGGTCATTCACGCCATGTGAGCTCATCGCCTCGACGAAACCGTCGAGGCGCCGCTCGCTGGGCCGGTTGCCCACCGGGCCGACGATCATGCCGATGTCGCGGTGACCGAGGTTCCACAGGTGGTCGACGGCCAGCGCCGCCGCCACTTTGTCATTCGTGGAGAAGCTGGGGGCCGGGACGCCCTCGATCGCGCCGTTCATCGAGACGATCGGGATCTGGCGTTCCATCAGCAGCCGGTACGGCGCCGGGTCCGCGCCGATCAGGGTGTTACTCGCCGAGGCGAAGACCGCGCCCGCGATGCCCAGATCCATGGTGGAGGTGATGAAGTCGATCTCCTGCAACCCGCCCACCGTCGTGGAGCACACGACGGCCTTGAACCCCTGGGGTGCCAACGCCGACTCGATCAGCTCGCAGAGCCGTCCGAAGAAGGGCTGGGCGAGGCCCGGGGTCAGGACGATGACGAGCTGGCTCTGTCCTCCGCGGTCGTATCCCAGCTCGCGGATCGCGTCCTCCACGACACGGCGCGTGCTGGCGGCAACCACACCCCGACGGTTGAGCACACGGCTGACGGTCGCTTCGCTGACCCCGGCACGAGCGGCGACGTCACTGATTCCGACCTTGGCCATAGCTCCCTTTTGATCGATACCGACGACGCGTGATGTCACTATACGGCCAGACCTACTGCGCAGGCAGTTCGGTCACACCGCGGCGATGATGTCAATCCTGGACCTGCCGTGACGGCGTGCCCGCTGACCAGGCAGAGATGCTGTTGGCCGGCCGAGGGCCGTTTCCGTGGCACGGCGGCGGTCGCAACGGGTGGCCGGACTCCGGACGGCGATGCCGAGGAGCAACGCCGGGACGGGTGGCGGGTCGACCCTATCGGCGCCTACATCAGGGCGCCACCGCCTGTTCCCCCTGTACCGGTCCATCGAGTTGCGCGGGCTTCGCCGGGGCCAGGCTCGTGGAGACCGATCCCTTCAAGCCATCCGGCCCCGCAATCGCCACCTTTCGCGGCGAAGCGGGGCCTCTGCTCTTCCCGCAGCAGCCGAGGACAGCGAATGGATCATGGCGTGTGCAGGGTTGGACACGCGAGCACGCACGGAGCACGGCGGCGTCCTACGGGCGCACCGTGGCTCCTCTTTCTTCGTGCGAGGAGAGTGCCGCGCTCGCCGTGTTGTCACGAGATGGACCGGAGCCGGCCGTGGGATTGGCGCCGGAGCTGGTCGATGGCCTGGGCCGTCTGGTCGTCGGCCGGGAGAAAGACGACGATTTGCTGGGCCTCCGCGGGCAGCTCAAGCGTCTCACGAAGCAGTCGCAGCTGGTGCCCGGCCGGGTGGTTGAGCCGGAGAACGCCACGTCGCGGCAGCACATGACGCTTCAGGCGGCGGGTGAAGTCAGGCCCGGCGATGGGTGTGAGCTCCGCGGTGAGCCACTCGAGATTCTCGAGAGATGGTGCCTGCCACAGGTCGAAGGCCTGCTCGTCCGCGATGTCGTCCCAGTCGACGAAGAACGTCCGGGCGCGGGGGTCGGTGAACAGGAAGCGGTTGAGGTTCGGACGGGCGGCGTCGAGCAGTCCGGTTCCGCTGGTGACCAGCTGGTAGCCGCTGGTGTGGGCGAGGACGTCGCCCAGCCGGTTGGTCACGATGGCGACGCCGGGTTCGAGGAGGTGGAGTGTCTGCAGGACGGACGGTCGTACGCGTCGGGACGGCGGCACGGGCCGGATGTGGACGGAGCACTCGTCGCGGGTGATCTTCGCGAGATAGCGCAGGTGGTTGCGCTCCGAAGGGCTGAGGCGGAGCGCGTCGGCGAGGGCGTTGATGACCGCCGGCGATGGATTGCGGTCGCGGCCCTGCTCGATGCGGGTGAGGTATTCGACGCTGATGCCGGCCCACGTGGCGAGCTCCAGTCGGCGCAGACCCGGTGACCGGCGGCGGCCGCGGTCCGGCAGTCCACGGGATTCCGGCTGGATGCTGTCGCGCTTGGCCCGGATGAAATTCCCCAGTGGTGTCCCCACGCCGACAGGGTACCGGGCCGTCCATTGACAGCACAGTGCCGCATCGCGCGGTGCGGAGGGTGGCCCTCCGGGGGCTAGCCTGAGCACGGCCTGGCTGTCGGCCACGGTGCGGCTTGATCGTGGTGTGCATGGAAAATACGTCGAGGCGGCGTTCCGGTCAGGCGTTGCTGATATGGGGGCTGCTTGTGGTGGCAGCGAACCTGCGGGCGAGTCTGACCGGCGTCGGGCCGTTGCTGGATCAGGTGCAGGCTGATCTGGGTCTGGCCCCGGCCGTGGCGGGCCTGCTGAACACACTGCCATTGCTGACGTTCGTGGTGCTGTCCCCACTGGTGCCTCAACTGGCCGCGCGGTGGGGAGCCGAGCGGCTCCTCGGGGGTGCGCTCGTGGTGCTGACGCTGGGGATCGCGCTCCGGTGGGTGCCGACGGCAGTCGGTCTGTTCGCGGGAACCGTGCTGATCGGGGCGGGCATCGCCGTGGGCAACGTGCTGCTGCCAAGCCTCATCAAGCGGGATTTCCCCACCAAGGTGGGATTGCTGACCAGCGCCTATGCCACTGTGATGGGCGGTGTCGCCGCAGTGGCGTCCGGGGTGGCGGTGCCGATCAGTGAGGTCGCCCCCGGCGGTTGGTATACCGCGCTGGGTTGCTGGGGCTTGTTCGCGCTGGTGGCTGTCCTGCTGTGGCTTCCTCAGATGCGGGCTCCGCGGCGTGCCGCGCAGGCGATTCGCAGCCAACGGTTGCCGTGGGGTTCTGGGCTGGCGTGGGCGGTCACGGCGTTCATGGGACTGCAGTCGCTGGGCTTCTATGTCGTGGTGACGTGGCTGCCCCAGGTTTTCCAGGACAACGGCATGAGTGCGGCCACCGCGGGATGGCTGCTCTTCCTGTTCCAGGCGGTCGCGGTGCTGACCAGCCTGGCGGTGCCCGGCGCGATGCGGTGGGCGGGTAACCAGCGCGCGCTGGCGACGATCTGCTCGGCAGTCATGCTCCTCGGCTACCTTGGACTTTTCGTGGCGCCGGGACTGGCGTTGCTCTGGAGTGTTGTCCTCGGGTTGGGCGGCGGAGCCTGCCTCGTGCTCGCGTTGGCCTTCATCAGCCTGCGCGCCCAGGACGCGAGCGTGGCGGGCGCGTTGTCGGCGATGGCGCAGTCGATCGGTTACCTCCTGGCCGCCGTGGGGCCGGTGGTTTTCGGGCTGCTGCACACGGTGAGTTCCGGCTGGAAAGCACCGATCATGTTGATGTGCGTGGCCGCGGCCGGCCAGACGATCGTCGCACTGGTGGCCGGCGCGGGCACGGTGCGCTCAGCCTCCGGCCAGATGGCTGAGCGCGTCCCGACTCCCGGGCACTGATCCATCCGGGCAGGGAAACTGGGTACGCCATGAACTCGGGGCAGGGCGTTGTCAGATAAGCATGCTCACCAAGATCATCGATGGAGCTCACACAAACCCGCGGGCGCGAATGGCCGAGGTGAACCTGGAGGCTCTTCGGCGTCGGGCCGAGCCGCGTGTACCCGGACGGCACCCGGCGGCGTCCGGCTGATCGCGGACGTGAAGCACGTCCGGCAGCCGGATCATCGGGGTGAACGTACGGGATCCGGCCACGTCCCGTATCGATCGGCACACCCGTGCCCGGCTGGCCGTCTGGACACCGGGCGATGTGGTCATCGCCGAACATGGCGTACGGGGCCCGGCCGATGTCGAAGCGTACGCCATGGCCGGCGCCGGCGCGGCTCCTCGTCGGGTCGGCGCTTGTCATCGACGCTCGGCCCGCCGATGCGGTGGCCGCGATGCTGGAGCAGCGCGGCGGAAGAACGTGACGCGACCGGGCGCGAGGACTACCGGACGGTGGTGGCCGACGCGTTCGTGAGCGAGCCACCGGACCACACCGGCCACTTCGCACGATCCGGCGGGCTGGTCGTGCCCGAGGCCATGCCGGCCGCGCTGTCCGAGCCGAGGACCGCCGCCGCGGACGAGGCCGGGATGGCGTTCGTGCGTCACCTGCTCCACTCCACGGGCCTGACGGCGGTGGCCGGGTTCGCCGGGGATCTCGCCGACGGCCTCCGTTCACCCGATCGGTGGTGTCATGCTCTCGGCCAGTTCGGTGGTCACCATGACTTACAGGTTGAGGATCACCGCGGTGGACAGCAGGACGGTGTCAGGGACGGTGCCGCGTGTGCCCGCGACGATCCCCGGTGTGATCTACGCGTTGTGTGCCGGCCGGTGGCCGCGCGGGGAATCCGGCGCAGCCGATGGAATGCCGAGATCACTCGGGTCGGATGTCTCCTGGGGCAGGGTCCCGGCGCGCACAGTCCGCACCCGGGACGTGGTGGTGACCGTCAGTTCGCCGAGCCCGTCATCACCATGGAAGACGAGCACGGAGCGCCCACGACGGGCCAGAACTCCGGCGACGATCGGAGCCATCCGGGCGACGCCGGCGGCGGCCGTGCCAAGGGCCGCGGGCGTCAACGGGCCGATGAAGATCGTCGGCACGCCGAGTTGTCCGCGTGCCGCGGCAGCGTGGCGCATCGCGGAGATCTAGAGGGCGAGACCCATCTCGGCGAGCACCCGCCGCACCGCCGCCGGCCGAAGATCGACGGCAATGCTCGGCTCCTTGAGCAGGTCCGCCGAACCGTACGCCGAGGACGCGGAGCGGTTGCCGCGCTTGACCACCCGCGCGTCCGCCACCGCGGCGACGATCGCCGAAACGGTGGAGATGGGTGCGCTGATGCCGACGATGTCCAGCAGCGGTCGGTCGGCACCGGCCCTGACCCTGGTTGTCCGTGAGCGCCGAGAGAATCTCCGCCCATCGGTCTCCGAGTCGTGTCGAATGTGCGGTTTCCTGGCCGGTCAGCGCCGCTCCATCACAGTTTCTTCGCTGTTCTTTCGCTGTTCTTTCGCTGTTCTTTTGCGTCAAGGTTCCAGCCGGCAATGGCGCCGGACGAGTCCATTTCACGCCCCGTGGCGCTCAAGAGGTGAGCGCCCAGGGAAAGTCAACACGGAAGGAAAATCGCGGGGCTCCGTGCGGAATACGCGCTGAACGGAAAGTAAGCGCCGGGGGGAAGAATGTTACCGATCACCATCGACCGGAAGTCGCGGCTGCCCATGACCGCGCAGATCCAGTCAGCCATCCGCGGACGGATACAGGACGGCACCCTGCATCCAGGTGTCCGGTTGCCATCGAGCCGCGATCTCGCCGAAGACCTCGGGGTCTCCCGCAGCGTCGTGGTCCAGGCCTATGGACAGTTGATCGCCGAAGGCTATCTCCGGGCCACTCAGGGGTCGGGCACCAGGGTGGCGACCCATCTGCCTCGTCTTGGCCGAGCCGCACTCGAGCCGATCAGAAGCGCGGAAGCCCGTTTCGACCTGCGGGTCGACGCGACAAGCACGGTGTTGTTCCCCTCACGTGAATGGCTGCAGGCCTACGAGCACGTGGGGCTCTCGATCGGTGAGCCCGGTCCGCAGCGGCACCCCCTCGGCGTCCCCGAGCTCCGAGCCGAACTCGCGGCATACCTTGGCCGTTCGCGGGGAGTCCTGGCCACCGCCGCGGAGGTCGCCGTCACCGCGGACTTCGACCACACCGTCGGCGTGGTGTGCCACGTCCTGCGCGAGCTCGGGGTCGACCACATCGCCGTGGAGAACCCCGGCGCGCCCTGGCAGGCCAGGCTCGCCGAACATGCCGGCCTGGCCGTGACCGGTGTCCCCGTGGACGGCGAGGGCATCGACGTCGACGTGCTCGAGCGGTCGGGGGCGCGCGCTGTGCTGGTCACACCGGTGTCGCAGGTGCCGACAGGGGTCGCGCTGTCACCGGACCGACGGGAGGCGCTGCTGCGCTGGGCCGCCGACGTGGACGGCTGGGTGATCGAATACGACCGGGACGGGCATCTGTGGATCGGCCCCGGCAGTGGCCCGCTCGCCCTCCAACGGCATCGTCCGGAACGGGTGATCTACGTCGGGGCGACGGGGGCCCTGCTCGGTCCCTGCATACGGCTCGGCTGGGCGGTGGCGCCGGCCTTGGTGGTGGACCGGCTGGGCCGGATGCAATTGGGCGCCCCGGACCCGCTCACCCAGCTGACATTCACCCACTTCGTCTCGTCAGGCGTGCTGGACCAGCACGTTCGACAGGTCCGGAGCGTCTTCCGGGCACGGCGCTCCGCGCTGCGGGACGCCGTCGAGCAGCACCTGCCGGGCGCCAGGATGAGCGGCGTGCCTGCCGGTACGCACGCGTACATCCAATGGCCCTACGGAGTCGACGACGTCCGGCTGGCCGCTGCCGCGCGGGCGAGGTCGGTTCTCGTGCATCCCGGCAGGCACTTCCAGCTCGGCCGTCGGCCGTCCGCCCCCGGGGTGGTCGTCGGCTACGGCGCGGTGCGCAGCGGCCGGCTCCCGGAGGCCATCGGTGTGCTCGCCGCCGCGATGCGCCAGGTCACCGGGTTGCTCGCGTCGTGAAACGTCATTGTGACGATGCTCTCCGGAGGGAACCGCACGCCCCCGGTGCGCAGGCCCGGTGACGCGGCCCCATCAGGTGGGCGGCCCCCATCGTGGCCAGGATTCCGTCCCGTTCCCCCTTCGCCTCTGACAGGGTGACCGGCTCCACGTGGAATACCGGCGGTCGCCCGGCGACGGCGCGCGGTGGCTGATCGTACGGACGCGCACACAGCACGTCCTGGATGTGCGGTCGGCGGCTTCGTCCGCGCCCGTCGGGCCGCGGCGCGTGGCGCCCCGGTCGCCGGCACAGCTCCGTTTCGCACCAAGAGCGCGTTCGCGGTGGTACGCGCGGGCACCGTGACGTCCAGTAATTACGCCATTCCGGAGATCGCACAACTCCTTTGTCGAGTGCAAAGACAATTAAACTCCGCCATAGTTGACCAGACCAGTTGATGCCCGACTGACCGGACCACTCGGCACATTCATTGCCAGCCGGTGAGACATTGTGATGACCTGCCGTCCGTGACGAATTCCGAATTACTCGTCTCCTGGCGTGACGCGCCCGCGACGCATCAGCCGGAGTGGCCGGACCGTGCAGCCCTGGGGGACGTGCTGGCCAGGCTCTCCGCCGCGCCGGGTCTGGTCACGCCGAGCACATGCGACAGCCTGCGCTCCCGCCTGGCGGCGGTGGCCGACGGCGAGGCGTTCGCCTTGCAGGGCGGCGACTGCGCGGAGACGTTCGACGGTGTGACTCCGGACGCCATCCGCAACAAGACCAAGACCTTGCTGCAGATGGCTGTGATCTTCACCTATGCGATGGCGAGGCCGGTCGTGAAGATCGGCCGGATGGCGGGGCAGTACGCCAAACCGCGCTCCAGCCGCAGCGAGACCCGGGATGGCGTGACGCTCCCGGTGTATCTGGGCGACGCGGTGAACGGCTTCGACTTCGACCCGGCGGCACGCGTGCCGGACCCGGCTCGGCTGTGGCGGATGTACGAGGCTTCGCGCTTCACCTTGGACGTCGTGGCAGGCCACGCGCGCGACGGGTATGCGGGCCTGGATCAGTTGCACCGGTGGAACAGGGACTTCGTGGCGAGCTCGCCGGCAGGCGCCCGTTACGAGGAGTTGGCCTACGAGATCGACCACGCGCTGCGGTTCATGGGCGCCTGCGGGGTCCAACTCGACGAGCTGCGTTCGGTCGAGATCTTCGCCAGCCACGAGGGTCTGCTGCTGGACTACGAGGACGCGCTCACCCGCGTCGATCCCGACAGCGGGCTGACGTACGCCACCAGCGGCCACATGCTCTGGATCGGCGAGCGCACGCGCGCGTTGGACGGCGCGCACGTCGCCTACTGCCGGAGCGTCGCGAACCCCATCGGGGTCAAGCTCGGCCCGACGACGACGCCGGCCGAGGTCCGCTCCTATGTGGACATCCTCGATCCCGAGCGGCAGCCGGGGCGGTTGACCTTCATCACCAGAATGGGCGTGCGGCAGATCCGCGACCGGCTGCCGGAGCTGATCCGTGCCGCCCAGGAGGCCGGCGGGAAGCCGGCCTGGATCAGCGATCCCATGCACGGCAACACCTTCCTCGCGCCGAGTGGCCACAAAACCCGGCGCCTCGCCGACATTCTCGAAGAGGTGCGCGGATTCTTCGACGTCCATCGCGCGCTCGGCACCCATCCCGGCGGCATCCACGTCGAGTTCACCGGCGAGGACGTGACCGAGTGCATCGGTGGCGGCGCCGAGATCCTGGCCAACGACCTGCACCACCGCTACGAGTCCGCGTGCGACCCGAGACTCAACCGCAGCCAGTCTCTCGACCTGGCCTTCGACATCGCCGAGCTCCTGTGACCGTGAACCGGCGCGGGCCGGATTCGATGCCGCGATCGTGCTCCGCCGCAAGACATGGAGGGACAGTGAAAACCGTAGGTGTCGTGGGGACCGGCGTCATCGGAGCGTGCGTGGCCTTCTCCCTCGCGCAACGCGGAGTGCATGTTCATTGCGTGGAGCGCAGGCAACCAGGGGGCTTGACCACGGATGTCAGCTTCGCGCGATTGAGTGCCTACCAGCAACCGACATATCCGCGCTTCGAACTGAGCCACACCGGGATGATCGAACACGCACACTTCGCCAGGCAGTTCGCTTCCGCACCCTGGTGGCATCCCACCGGCAGTTTGGCGTGGAGCACTGACGCCGCCGGCGCGGGCGGCGCCGGCACCGGCGAGTCGTTCGTGGAGGTCGTCGATCGACTCAGCGCTTGGGGTTACCGTACGATCTGGCGCGACGCGGCCCAGGTGAACCGGGAGTGGGAGCCGGGCATCGCGTTCCCGCACGCTCGAACACCGGTGGTGCGCTTCCCTGACGAGGGTTGGATCGACGGGCCGAAACTGGTCTCCGTACTGATCGACACCGCGCAGCAGTCCGGCCATCTGAGGTTGTGGAACAGCGCGGTCGAGGAGATCGAGGTCCACGACGACCGGGTCGTAGCGCTCCGGCTGCAGAACCAGGACCGCATCAAGGTCGACGCCGTCGTCAATGCCGCAGGTCCGGAGGCCGTCACGGTGGCCGCGAAGCTCGGAGCTCCCATGCTCGGGGCAGTCGCGACGCGCAGCAGCCTCGTGATCGACCTCGCGACCGACGGTGATGCGGTGAAGCATGTCCTGCGCGGGGCAGAGGCGCACGTCAGGTCGGCGGGGCCGGGCCGCGTGCGGGTGCGATCCGACCAGGTCGATGCCGGTCTTCCCGCCGGAATCCGGTCCGAGCCCGGCGACGAGATCGTCAAGGACCTGTTGGAGCGGGCGTACCGTACGGTTCCGGCGTTGACGTCGTCCACCGTCGAGCGGACCCGCATCGGCACCGCGGTGTTCCCGGCGGACGGCCTCCCCAGCGTCGGCGCATTGTCCGGCGTCTGTGGCTACTACGAGGCGTTCGCCAACAGTGGCATCACTCTCGCTCCGTTCATCGGACGGACCCTGGCAACGCAGATCGTCACGGGGGAGATCCACCCCCTGTGGGCTCGCTGCTCGCCCGATCGTCTGCGGGCGGCGTCGTAAGGATTCTCGAGAAAGTAAGGCACGTCATCGCTTACATCAACTGGGGGATAGGTGTCTGCATATCCAGAGCTCAGGGAACTCATCACGAGGTACATCTCCGAGGAGCCCTCGGAGATCCAGAAGATGCGAACCGGAACGCTTCCCGACCTGCCCGGCTCGTACGATCAGTACTTCACCGCGTGGGATTTCGCGAACAGCATCGTCCGCGACTATTCCATGAATCTCTACCAGCTGGTGAGAATGGCGACGGACGAGAGTCTGTCCATCGATAACGTGCTCACGGTCTTCCGTACGTTGGATCCCATCTACAGCACCTTTCTCGGCTACAACGGCTTCCCGACGATGGCGGAGTACGCCATCAAGGTCGGGGAGCCCGCTGACGACCGCCGAGAGCTTGTGGACAGGCTGTCGACGTTCACCGAATACGCGAACCGGTTGACGGCCTGGTCGCATCATTACTTCCCGTGGCATGTCGGCGAGCACTATCGGTACGCCAGGAGCGATGTCGCGATGCGACCGAAGTACACGCCCGCACCGATCGTCACCGAGGACGATCCGCTCCGGCGCATTCCCATCAAGCTCACGTGGCAACCACTGGGGGTGGAGGTCACCGCCGAGCTTGCTTACGATCTCAACGAGCAGCTCTGCGTGGACTTCGTCAAGTCGCTGCCGTTCACGGTGCTGCAGGACCACGCGGTCGTCAGTGGCGAGTCCATGTACGCCTGGGCGCCGCTGGTGAGCGTGGCGCCGACGCCGGTACGGGAACGCATCTGCGACGCACCGGTCGGCAGGCTCCGGTTCAGCCAGGCGACGGGCAACAAACTCATCGTCCAGTACGGCCCCACCTCGGAGACGCTCAGCAGTCCCGTTCTGGGCAAGGTGGTCGACGATCACACCGGCAGGCTCGCCGAGGTCGGCAAGGCCGTGTGGGAGAGCACGTTTCGCACGAAGGAACACATCTGGCTCTCGGTCGAGCTCCTGTAGTGACCACCACATGTCAGGACGCGCGGCCGGCCGGAGAAAAGGTGAAGGCATGACGAGCACATCAAGCAAGCCGACCAGGGATCTGCTCTTTCCCGAGCTGAGCGACTCGATCGAGGAGCGGATCAGCTGGTTTCAGCAGATGCAGAAGAATGAGCCATTACGCTTCCGTCCGGAGTACAACCTCTGGGAGGTGTTCCGGTACGAAGACGTCAATCACGTGCTCAAGAATCCCGACACCTTCTCGGTGACCAACAAGACCCACATGGGTCTGCCGTTCTCCTTCGGCAGGGCCGACATACCGGAGCATCGCTTCCTGCGAGGCTTCGTCGCGCGATCGTTCGTGCCGGGCAACATCGAGAGCCGGGCGCCGGCATTCACGTCGATGGTCGACTCGCTGCTGGCGCCCGTCCTGACCGCCGGCAGGATGGAGATACTCGGCGAGTTCTGTTATCCGCTCATGGAACGCGTCGTCGGGGACATGTTCGGGTTGCGCATCACGGGCGCCGGCCGTTTTCGGGAGTGGTCCGACCAGATGTTCGGCCAGCTGATCGGGGTTCGTTCTCCGGATCACGCCGACGTGGTCGAGCTGTTCACGGAGCAGCTCAACGAGCGCAAGCGCAACCCGAGCGACGATCTGATGAGCGCCCTGCTCGCGGAGCGGAGCAAGGATGGACGATTGGCGGAGGAGAAAATCGTCCACATGTGCCTGGATCTGGCAACCGCGGGCAATGCCCCGCTCTCCCTCATGCTGGCCTACGCCATTGCTCGTTTCTGCTTGGATCCGGAGCTCTACCAGACGCTGCGGCGCGACCCCTCGCTCATTCCGGGAGCCATCGAGGAGATCCTTCGCTACGACTTCTCGTGGTTCAACCTGTGGCGCACGGCTCGGAACGACACCGTGCTGGATGGACGCGAGATCAAGGCGGGTCAGTACGTGGTGGTCTGGGACTCGTCGGCCAACTTCGACGAGAACTACTTCCCGCACGCGGAGCGATTCGACATCAGGCGCTCCCCGAACCCTCACCTGACCTTCGGGCAGGGCATGTACATCTGCCTTGGCCTGCCCCTGGTGCGGGTGTTGGGGCGGATTGTGCTGGAGCGGCTTGTCTCCTCATTCTCCGATGTCCGCTTCGATTCGGAGAGGCCCATGCGATCTCTGAATCAAATGAAGGACTATATCGTGTCACTTGATGTGGTCCTGACACCGTCGAACGCCACCGTTTCCTGACGTTCAGGCTGTCGGCCGCGCGCGCCCCACGGCAGGCGAAGTTCCCGGCCTCACCTCGCCTTCCAGGAACAGGACCCCGAGACACCTCGGGGTCCTTTCGCCGTTCCGGATGGCCCCGGAACCGCCGCGGTGTGGCGACCCTAGGACAGCTCCGCCTGCGGGCGACCGAGCCGAAGCGCGACTTCGCCGACACGTTCCTGCGCCGCAACGGCATCGACGACATGCTGATGGCGGCCACGCTGGGCCCGTTCCTGAGCCCGTACTTCAACGCGAACCCCGTACCGACCCCCCTGCGGAACCTCACCTCAGCCGAGCGCGACGTAGCCGAACCGGTGCTGCTCGGGCTGGGCCATGAGCACATCGCACGGCGGCTGAACGTCTGCGAGAGCGCGACGCGAGAAACACCTCCCCGAGCTTGATCGCCGATCCGGCCTCCAAGGAGCACGGCGAGCACTGGATGCTCAAATGACGTTCACCCATGCGGGATGACGATCATCGATCATCACCCCGTAGGGCGTCCTGCTCGCGGTCGCCCGATCCGTCGTCGAGATGCTCGCCCACTTCATGGTCGCTTGTGCGACAGGTGCCCTGCCGCCGAGCGCGGCCTGGGCGAGTTAACCGATCTGTGCGTGGCTGGTGCACGAAGTCGTTGATCGAGCGGAGGTTGAGCTGTCTGCCGACGTTGTGACCGGGCTCGTTGGCGGTGGCCTCTTTGGGTGCGTGACCGTCGAACGCGATTTCCAGACGCCAGCCATCACGCTGCAGGATGACCGTAGGGCCGGAGGATCGCGGGACGGTCTGCACATCCCAGCCGTGTCGGTTTGCCCGGTGGGCAAGTGCGTGTGGATTCACCGATTCGTACTCCTTGTTCGAACGGGGTTCCAGCGGAGTTGGTCTACGGGCCGTCACGGGACAGATGCGATGGGTAGGCGGTTGGTCGATCCCTTCTATCGAGGGGACGAGTGGAAGTCCGGTTTCGGTTCCATGGCGACCTTTGAGCAGATCGACAGCGGCCGCTTCCCTGCCGAGGTGTCGACCCTGAGACCGACACCCGGGCGCGGATGATCTCGTTCTCCGCCTCGCTGCACCACGCCAGGCCGAAGGCGAAGGCGGTCTCGTCCGCATGCCAGGTGGGGATGGACCGCCGGTAGGGCGGCCGGATCGTGCTGGTGGGTGACGCGGGACACTGCGCCGCGCCGAGGTCCGGCATGGCCGCCTCCCAGGCCCGCCGTCGCGATGTTCGGCGGCTGAGGCCTCCTGCGCGAGCCCCCTCAGGGAGCCCCGTGGGTGAGGCGGCCGAACACCGCGACGGCGCTGAACGTGCCGGCCCTGAACGAGGTCAGGGTTCGCCGACGAGTGAGCACTGCTTCGAGGCGCCGGGGCGGAGCGCCGCGTTGCCGCCGGACAGGACGGCCACCACCGGCCCGGCCGGCAGCGCGTCGCGGTGGGCGAGCCAGGCCGCGGTGGCCACCGCGCCGCTGGGCTCGGCGTGCTCACCCAACTCCCGCCAGAGCAGGTCGGCGGCGGCCTCGATGCCGTCCTCCGTCACGGTCACCATGTCGTCCACGTACCGGCGGATGTGCTCCCAGGCCAGGGCGCCCAGGACCGGGGCCCGCAGGCCGTCGGCCCGGGTGCGGTACGTCCGCTCGACCGGCCAGGCAGTGCGCCTGCCGGAGCGGAAGCTGGCCACGCCGTCGGCGGCCAGCTCGGGCTCCACGCCGATCACTCTGATCGCCGGGTCGGCGGCCTTGGCCGCGACCGCGATCCCGGCCAGCAGGCCGCCGTTGCAGACGGGCACCAGGATCGTCCGGACGCCGGGCAGGTCCTCAGTGATCTCGGACCCGGTGCTGCCGTGCCCGGCGACGACGTCGAAGTCGTCGGAGCGGACCACCGTGGCCCCCAGCCGGTCCGCCAGGGCCAGGCAGGTGACCTCCCGCAGCGCCGGCGGCACGATGACCACCTCGGCGCCCAGCTCGCGGGCGGCCACGACCTTCAGCTCCGGCGCGGTGTCGGGCAGGACCACGGTCGCGCGTAGGCCATGCCGGGCGGCGGCGTACGCGATGGCCTGGGCGTGGTTGCCCGACGACTGCGCGATGACGTGCCCGACACCGCGCTCGGCCAGCCGTCCGACGGCGTTCACCGCGCCCCGCACCTTGAACGAGCGGGTCGGCTGCCGGTTCTCGGCCTTGACCCAGAGCTGTTCCCCGGACGAGGACGAGGGCAGGGACAGCAGTGGCGTGCGCTCGACGAACGGCGCGATCCGGGCCGAGGCGGCGGCCACGTCCGCCATCGTGACGAGGCTCATCCGGCCAGCACCTTGTCCTGGATGGCGTCGAGGTCGGCCTCGGCCTCGGACGGCGGCGCGGCGTCGGGCACCAGGTCCTCCAGGTGGTGCAGGGTGCGGTAACGCAGCCCGAGCACCCCCCAGACCACCATGAGCACCCCGCTGACCAGCAACACCAGCGCGGCGCCCCGGCCGGGTCCGGAGGTGTGCTGCTGGGCCAGGTCGGCGAGGGGGCCGGCGGTCAGGAAGCCCAGCGGCTGCATGGCCGCGGCCAGCATGAGGTTGACGGCCAGCACCCGGCCCTGGAGCTCCGGTCCCACCTTGACCTGGATGATCGAGAGCCAGTGTGCGTTGGTGACGCTCATGCAGGCCAGCCGGAGGAACAAGGCGGACGCGATCAGCCACACCGCCGGCCAGGCACCCATCAACACCATGCTGAGCCCCGACCCGATCACGAAGCCGACCATTCCGGTGGCCCGGCGCCGGGTCCCGCCCCACACCAGCACCACCGCGGTGCCCACGGCCGCGCCGAGGCCGCCGGCCGCGGTCACCACGCCCAGGCTGGTCTCGGAGCCGATGGCCAGCACGACCGGCGTGATCAGTACCCACATCAGCGCGGTGCCGAAGTTGACCACCGAGAAGTAGGCCGCCATCACCAGCAAGGGCCGGCGCCGGAGGATGAACCGCCAGCCGCCGGTCAGCGCCCTCCGGAACGTCTCCTCCTGCCGGTGGAACAGCCGGTCGGGGAACCGGACCGCCAGCAGGGTCACCACTCCCACGGCGAACGTGGCCACGTCGATGGCCACCACCGCGTCCAGCCCCAACATGCCGATCAGTGCGCCGCCGGCGAGCGGGGCCACCACGGTCCCGACGCCGAATCCCAGGTTGGCCAGGGCGTTGGCCTGTGGCAGGTACGGCTTGGGCACCAGTTGGGCGATCGCGGCCAGGTAGGCGGGCTGTTGGAAGGCGGTGACCAGTGAGGTGACGCCGACGATGAGACACACGTTCCACAACGCCAACTGGTCGGTGGTCAGCAGCACGACCAACGCCGCCATGGCGAGCCCGGAGATCGCGTCGCAGGCCAGCATGATCTTGCGCCGGTCCACCCGGTCGGCCACGGCGCCGCCCAGCGGCGTGAGCAGCACGGCCGGGATCTGGGCCAGCATCACGATCAGAGCCAGGTCCATGATCCGGCCGCTGCTCTGGTAGGCCCAGACTCCGAGGGCGAACGAGCTCAGCGCCGTGCCCACCGCCGAGACGAACTGCCCGCCCGCGACGGTGTAGAAGGGGCGCAGACCGGTCCGTTCGGCCGGGCGCACCGGCTCGGGCAGCCGCCCGGACGCCCAGCGCCTCAGGTGCTCGGTCACCAGGGCGGCCAGCGGCTCGGCCTGGTGCCGCAGGAAGTAGTGGCCGGCGCGGGGCAGCACGGCCACCTCCGCGCGGGGCGCGAAGACTCCCCACTCGGCGTACCGCTCCTCGTACAGCTCGGTGGTCCGGTCCCGCTCGCCCACCACGCACAGCAGCGGAGCACGCAGCGGCGGCCCGTCGGCGGCCAGCTCGCGGCCGAACCACTCCCGCGCCTCCGTGGCATCGTGGCGCATCGCCCGCACCGCGGCCCGCTGAGCTGCCTCCCCCATGTCGTCCAACAGGCCGCCGGTGGCGCGCAGCGCGTCGAGGAACATCCGGTCGGAGACCCAACGGTCACCGCGGAAGAGCCGCTGTGCCAGGCCGGGGAGCCGGGCGTTGGGGAAGCTGGCGGCCGCGATCACGCCCAGGATCGGCACGCCGTCGGCCTCCAGCCTGCGGGCCAGGGCCACCGCCGGGGCGGAGCCCACGCAGTGGCCGTAGATCGCGATCGGGCCGGAAGCCGTGCCGGCCACCTCTGCGGCGAGAGCGTCCACCAGCTCGTCGAGCGGCATCGGCGACTCGTCCGGCCGGGCCGGGTCGTGGCCCGGCAGCTCCACCGCCAGCACCTCCACCCGCTCGCCGAGGGCACGGGCCAGCGGCTGGTAGACCGCCGCGGATCCGCCGCCGTACGGCACGCACACCAGGGTGAACTCGCTGGTACGGCCGCCGCCCAGCCGGTGCAGCAGTGTGCCGCCACCGTCCAGGGACGTGCGGTCCAGGAACGCGGCCAGCTCGGTGACCGTGGGCCGGGTGAACAGGTCGATGACCCGCAGCCCGTGGCCGATCTCCTTGACCGCGCGCACCGCGGCGAAGGAGTCGCCGCCGAGGGCGAAGAAGTCGTCGTGCGCCCCGACCTCGGCCACGTCCAGGACCCGGGACCACACCCCGGCCACCAGCTCCTCCGCGGGCGTGGTGAGCGGCACGAACGTGGCGGTCTCCGGCTGGGGCTCGGGCAGGGCGGCTCGGTCCACCTTCCCGTTCGGGTTGAGCGGGAGCCGGTCGAGGACGACGATCTGGGCGGGGACCATGTAGTCGGGCAGCCGCTCTCGCAGCGCGGACCGCACCGCCGACGTGTCCACGGTGGACGGTGTCACCCAGGCGGCGAGCTGGCGGGCCTTGCCTTCGCCCACGGGCAGCACCACGGCCTCGGCGATCTGGGGCAGGGCGCGCAGCGCGGTGACGACCTCGCCCAGCTCGACCCGGTAGCCGCGCACCTTGACCTGGTCGTCCACCCGGCCGCGGAACTCCACCTGCCCACCGGGTGTGACCCGGAGCAGGTCACCGCTGCGGTAGCAGCGCCCCTGTCCGGTCAGAGGGTCGGGCACGAATCGCTCCGCGGTCAGCTCCGGCAGGCCTATGTAGCCGCGGGTGACCCCCCGGCCGCCGACCACCAGCTCGCCGGGGACGCCGACCGGCACCGGGCGCATGCTCGCGTCCACGAGGTGCCCGTACACGCCCGGCAGCGGACGGCCCAGCGGCACGATCCCGGTCCGATGCTCGACGGGGATCTCCTCGGTGTCGCAGACCAGGCAGATCATCGTGGATTCGGTGTGCCCGTAGTGGCTCTGGATCCGCAGTCCCGGCCGCGCGGCGCGGGCCCGCTCGACCAGGTCCCACGGGCATGCCTCCCCGGCGAGGATCAGCAGCTTGTCCGGCAGGACCGCGGTCAGGTCGCCGCCGGAGGCGAGCAGTTCCAGATGGCTGGGCACGCACTTGACCACGTCGATGTGGTGCGCGCTCAGGTAGCCGGCGAACGCGGAGGGATCCATCGCGGTCTCCCTCGGCACCAGGTGAACCACTCCGCCCGTGGTCAGGGCGCCGAACACGCAGGTGAGACCGAAGTCGGCGGCGGGGGTGGAGACCACCGCGTACGACCCGCCGGGCACGTCGATCCTCGGCAGCATGCCGCTCAGGTAACTCATCACGCTGCGGTGCTCGGCGGCCACGGCCTTGGGCGTGCCGGTGGACCCGGAGGTGAAGATCACGTGGTGCAGGTGTTCGGGCCGCACGTCGGTCTCCGGCCGGGTGTCCGGCAGGGAGGGGAGCCGGTCGAGCGTCAGCACCTGGTGATCCGGCCCGATGAGGCCGGCGAACTCGGTGGTCGTCACCACGGCCCGCACCCCGGCGGCGTCGAGCATGGCGGCGATCCGCGCGGCCGGATAGGCCGGGTCCATGGGCAGGTAGCCGCCGCCCGACTTCTGGATCCCGAACAGGGCGCAGGCCAGGTCGGCGCCCGGCTCAAGGAGCACGCCGACGGGCTGGTCGGCGCCCACCCCGGCGGCCAGCAGCCAGTGCGCGATCCGGTTGGCGTCGCTCTCCAGCTCCGCGTACGTCAGGCCGCGGTCCGCGCCCACGACGGCGGGGGCGTCGGGGGTGGCGTCCACCCACCGCTCGATCAGCCGGTGCACCGGGCCGTCCGCCTCGGCCGGCAGGGGTTCCCCTGCCAGGATGGGGCCGGTGACCGGCTCCAGCGGCACGGCGCCCACGGGCGCGGCCAGGTCGGCCAGCATCCCGTCCAGCAGCGTCAGGTACCACCGGATGAGGCGGTCGGCGGTGGGCGCCTCGAACAGGTCGGTGCGGTAGGAGAGCCCGCCGCGCAGCGGCCGTCCGGGCCCACTGTCGATCACGTGCCAGTTCAGGTCGAACTTCGCGGTGTGTTCGGTCAGGGGGACTTCGGTCGCCTGCAGGCCGGGCCACTCCGCCCAGCCCGGGTCAGGGTAGTAGTTCAGCATCACCTGGAACAGCGGGGTCGCGGACAGGTTCCGCTCCGGCCGCAGCCGGTCCACCACCCGATCGAACGGCGCGCCGGCGTGCGAGAAGGCGCCGAGCGCGGCCTCCCTGACCCGGCCCAACAGCTCGTGGCCCGTCGGGTCGCCGCCCAGTTCTGTGCGGACCACCACGGTGTTGAGGAAGCAGCCGACCACACCCTCGGTGTCGGGGTGGTCCCGGCCGGCGACCGGCACGCCGACCGCGATGTCGGTGCCGGCCGACAGCCGGGCCAGCAGCGTCTGCAGGGCCGCCAGCAGCACGATGAACGGCGTCGCCCGGTAGGCGGTGGCCACCGCTCGTACCCGGTCGCTCAGCTCGGCCGGCAGCTCCAGGTGCACCGAGGCGCCGCCCGGGTCGGCCACCGCGGGGCGCGGCCGGTCCGTGGGCAGGTCCAGGACCGGAGGCAGGCCGCTCAGGTGCCCGGCCCACCAGTCCAGGTCGTCCAGGGCGGGAACCGGGGCCACCTCGGCATACTGGGCCGGGGGCGGCTCCGGTGACGGGCGCAGGCCCAGCCGGGCGGCGTACAGGGCGGACAGGTCCGACAGCAGCAGGCCGCGGGTCCAGGCGTCGGTGGCGATGTGGTGGAAGGTGAGCGAGAGCACGTGCTCCTGCTCGCCGGCCACGAGCAGCACCGCCCTCATGGGCGGCTCCCGGTCCAGTGCGAACGGCGTGGCCAGGTGCGCGGCCACCGCGCTCTCGAAGTCCGACGGTGCGGCGTCCACCACGGACACCGGGACCTCCGTGGCCGGCCGTACCCGCAGGACCGGCTCGGGACCGGAGTCGTCGATCACGCTGCGCAGCACTGTGTGCCGCTCGGCCAGGTCACGGACCGCGCCCAGCAGCGCCTCCCGCTGGAGCGGGCCGCGCAGCCGCAGCGGCAGCGGCACGTTGTACGCGCTGCTCTCCGGCTCCAGTTGCGCCAGGAACCACAGCCGCGCCTGCGTGCCGGACAGCTTGGCCGGCCCGTCGGGCCGTTCCCGTCGTGTCACGGTCGCCTCGGCGAGGCGAGGTAAGGCGGCGGCCAGGTCGGCGAGCACCGGATGCTCGAACAGCAGCCGCACCGGGATCGGCGCGCCCACCCGCTCCCGCAGCCGGCCGATCACGCGGGTCGCGGCGAAGGAGTGGCCGCCCAGGGCGAAGAAGTCGTCGTCCGCCCACACCTCCGCCAGCTCCAGCACCTCGGCCCAGACCTCGGCGACCAGGTGCTCCTGCGGCGTGCCCAGCGGCACCCGCACCGCCGGGCCGGCCTCGGGGACGGGCAGCGCCGCCCGGTCCACCTTGCCGTTCGGGGTGAGCGGCAGCGCGTCGAGCGCGGCGATCGCGGGCGGCACCATGTAGTCGGGCAGCCGCTCCCGCAGTGCGGCCCGCACCCGGGCCGTGTCCACGGTGGAGGGTGTCACCCAGGCGGCCAGGCGCCGCTGCGCACCGGCGCCGACCGGCTGCACGAAAGCCTCCGATACCTCCGGAAGGCCCCGCAGCGCCGCGACGACCTCGCCGAGCTCCACCCGGAACCCACGCACCTTCACCTGGTCGTCGAGCCGCCCCAGGAACTCCACCAGCCCGTCCGGGCTCACTCGCACCCGGTCCCCGGTGCGGTACCAGCCGTCCACGAACCGCTGCGCGGTCAGGTCGGGCCGGCCCAGATAACCGCGGGACAGGCTCGGGCCGCCGATCCACAGCTCGCCCGGCACGCCGGCCGGCAGGGGTCTACCGGCGGGGTCCACCACCCGGAGTCTCGCGTTGGCCAGCGGGCGGCCCAGTGGCGCCACACCGGGTGCGACCTCCGTCATGTCGCAGGTCATCACCGCCACGGTCGTCTCGGCGGGCCCGTAATGGATCTGCGCCGTCAGGTCCGGCCGCGCGGTCCGTACCCGCTCCGCCAGATCCGCCGGTACGGCCTCACCGGCCAGGATCAGCAGCTTCCGGGGCAGAGCGTCCATTCCCAGCAGTTCCAGCTGACTGGGCACCATCTTGACCACGTCCACCGGATGCGCGGCCAGATAGGCGGCGAACGCCGCCGGGTCGGTGGCCGTCTCGTGGTCGATCAGGTGCAAGGTGGCGCCCGACGTCAGCGCGCACAGCACGGGGGTCAGCCCCAGGTCGGCCGCGGAGGTGGACACCAGGGCATAGGAGCCCATACCCGGGGGGATCCGCTCGCCGACCGCGCCCAGGTAGTGCGTGATGTGCCGGTGCTCGACCGCGACGCCCTTGGGCTCGCCGGTGGAGCCCGAGGTGTAGATCACGTACGCCAGGTGGTCCGGCTGGACGGTCACGTCCGTGCGGTGCTCCGGCTCGGCCGCGGCGGCGGCGATCTCGGCCTCGGTGAGCACGGTCCGGACGCCGGCGGCGGTCACGACTGCCTCGATCCGCCGCGCCGGGTACACCGGATCCAGCGGCAGATAGGCCGCACCGGCCTTGAGCACCCCCAGCAGGGCGACGGCCAACTCCGGCCGCCGCTCCAGCAGAACGCCGACGGGCTCCTGCGGCTGGACCCCGCGGGCCAGCAGCCAGTGCGCCACCTGGTTGGCCCGCCGGTCCAGCTCCGCGTACGTGAGCCCGGGACAGCCGGGAGAGGCGACCGCCACCGTGTCCGGGGCGGCGTCGGCCGCCCGCTCGACCAGGACGTGCAGCGGCACGTCCGTCGCGAGGTCCCTGGCCGGGCCGAGCAGGTCGGGGCCCGCGGGCAACCGGACCGGCGCGCCCGGATCGGCGAGCATCCCGTCGAGCAGCACCAGGTACCACTCCACCAGCCGCCCGGCGGTGGCCTCGTCGTACAGGTCCGTCCGGTAGCGCAGCTCCCCGGCGAAGCGGGTCCCCTCGTCGGCGAGCGTGAGGTTGAGGTCGAACTTGGCCGTCGGCGAGGGCAGCGGCTCGGGCCGCACCTCCACGCCGGGCAGGCTCAACGGCGCGATCGCGTCGTACACGTTCAGCATCACCTGGAACAGCGGGGTGACCGACAGGCTCCGCTCCGGGTGCAGCCGCTCCACGATCTGCTCGAACGGTGTCCTGGCGTGCGCGAAGGCGTCCAGCGCTGTCGTGCGGGCCCGGTCGAGCAGCTCGGCGCCGGTGGGATCGCCCGAGGTGTCGGTGCGCATCACCAGGGTGTTGACGAAGAAGCCCACCACGCGCTCGGCGTCGGGGTGGTGGCGGCCGACGTGCGGCACGCCGACGGCGATGTCGTCGCAGCCCGACAGACGGCTCAGCAGTGCCTGCAGCCCGGCCAGGAAGACCATGAACGGCGTCGCGCCCGCCACCGCGCGCACCTTCGCGGACAGGGACTCGGGTACCTCGACCGGGATCGTGGCCCCCTCCCACGCGGAGACGGCCGGGCGGGGCCGGGCCGCGGGAAGGTCCAGCACCGGCGGCAGGCCGGCCAGGCGCCGGGTCCACCAGTCGAGGTCGGCGTCCGCCCGCCCGGCTTCTTGCCGGTCCGCCTCCCAGGCGGCCACGTCCGCGTACTGCAGGGCCGGTGGCTCCGGCGACGGGGCCAGGCCGAGCCGGGCGGCGTACAGAGCCGCGAACTCCTCCAACAGCAGCCGTTCCGACCAGGCGTCGGTGGCGATGTGGTGCAACGTCAGCGCGAGCACCCACTCGTCGCCGCCGAGCCGGAAGAGCGCGGCCCGCATGGGCGGCTCGGCGTCCAGCCGGAACGGCCGCCAGGCGTGGGCGGCGAGCTCCCCGGCCAGCGACTCGGGCTCCACGTCCACCACGGGGACCGGTACGGGTCCTGCCGGGCGCACCCTGCCTCCGTCGATGACGCCGCGCAGAATCCAGTGCCGCTCGGCCAGGTCGGCGAGCGCGCCGGTGAGGGCGGCGGCGTCCACCGCGCCGGTCAGCCGCAGCGCCAGCGGCACGTTGTAGGCGGGGCTGTCCGGTTCGAGCTGCGCCAGGAACCACATCCGCTCCTGGGCCGGCGCCAGCGGCATGTCCGGCGCGGACAACGCCGGGATGGCGGAGGCGCCGGGAGCCTCGGCCGCGGCACGGGCCGCGGCGAAGCGGGACCGGACCAGTTCGGCGATCCGGTCCTGACTGACCTCGGTCATACGTCGTTTCCGCCCATCAGCTCGGCGATCAGTAGTTCTTCCAGTCCGGCGGCGAAGTCGGAGAGCACCGGCCGCTCGAACATCAATCGCACCGGGACCTCCAGCCCCAGCGTCTCCCTGAGCCGACTGGCCACGCGGGTCGCGGCGAAGGAGTGTCCGCCCAGGGCGAAGAAGTCGTCGTCGGCCCAGACGGTCTGCCGCTCCAGCACGGCGGCCCAGACGGTGGCCACCAGTTGCTCGGGCTCGGTGGCGGGCGCGATCCGCTCGGCCTCCGGGACCTCGGCCGGCTCGGTCAGCGCCGACCGGTCCACCTTGCCGTTGGACAGGGTGGGGAGGGCCGCCAGCGCGACCCACCGCCGGGGCACCATGTGGCCGGGCAGCCGCGACCGGAGGTGCCTCTCGATCGCCGACACGTCCGCCGTCGCCGGCGTGACATGGCCGACCAGGTGCGCCTGCTCGCCGGAGCCGGCGACGGTCACCGCCCCGTCGGCCACCTCGCGCAGCACCGCCTCGATCTCGCCCAGCTCGATCCGGTATCCGCGGACCTTCACCTGGTGGTCCCTGCGGCCGTGGGGCTCCAGCGTCCCGTCCGGCCGCCACCGGACCAGGTCCCCGGTCCGGTAACACCGGCCGCCGGAGACGAAGGGATCGTCGACGAACGCGGTCGCGGTCAGGTCCGGCCTGCCCCGGTAGCCCCGGGTCACGCCGGCGCCGCCCAGCAGCAGCTCGCCGATCGCGCCGGGCGGCACCAGTCGCAGCTCGGAGTCGACCACGTAGGCCCGTTCCCCCGGCATCGGCAGCCCGATCGGCACCGGGCCGGACTCGTGCGCGCGGACCCGGTGCTGGATCGAGGCGACCGTGGCCTCGGTGGGGCCGTAGGCGTTCCACAGCTCGCGGACCCGGGGCAGGATCTGCCCGGCCAGGCCCGCGTCGAGGGCCTCGCCGCCGATGATGGCCAGCAGTGCCGGGTCGCCGGCCCAGCCCGCGGCCAGGAGCATCCGGTACGTGGTGGGCACCAGTTCGATCACCGTGGCCTTGCTGGCAGCGATCCGCTCGGCCAGCGCGTGCCCGTCCACGGCCGTGGCCCGGTCCACCACCACGCAGGTGCCGCCGACGCTCAGGATGCTCCATAGCTCTGACGCGGAGATGTCGAAGGTCAGGGGCCCCACGACCGGCTGTACGTCCCGGGAGCCCAGGCCCAGCTCGGACGCCAGCCCGGCCACGTAGGCGGCCAGGTTGCCGTGGGTGACCTCCACGCCCTTGGGCTTGCCTGTGGAGCCCGAGGTGTAGAGCACGTAGGCCAGATCCTCTGCCCGTACGGCCGGCAGTTCCGTCAGGCCGTCGCGGGTGGCCGCCAGGTCGTCAGCGTCCAGTGTGGTGACGCCGGGCACGGTGGCGACACCGTGCCGGGTGAGCACCACACGCGCCCCGGCGTCCTCGGCGAGCCAGCGCAGCCGCTCGGTCGGGTGCTCCGGATCCAGCGGCAGATACGCCGCACCGGCACGCCACACCGCCAGCAGGGCCGCGGGCATCAGGTGATCCCGCGGCAGGCAGACCCCGACCACCTCGCCTGGCGCCACCCCGTGTCCCAGCAGCGCCGCCGCCACTCGGCCGGACCAGTCGTCAAGTTCGGCATAGCTGAGCGAGGTTCCGTCCGGGCCGACCACGGCCGTCCCGTCGGTGCGGGCTTCCAGCGCCTCCGGCACCGTCGGGAAAGCCTCCGGCAGCTCCGGCCCGGCCGCGGCGGCCAGCAGGGCGGCGCGTTCGTCCGGGGTGACCAGCTCGAACGCCGACAGCGGCCGGTCCGGGTCGACCAGCGCGCACCGCAGCAGCCACATCAGCCGCTCCAGGTAGGCCTCGGCGCGCGACGGATCGAGGTGAGCGGTGGCGTACTCCAGCTGCAGTTCGGAGCCGTCCACCGTCCGGTTGACCCGCACGCTGAGCTCGTGGACCGAGGCACCCGAGCCCAGGTCGGTGAGCAGCTCCAGGTTGCCCAGACGTACGGGCACCTCGGCGTGCTGCATGGCCAGCAGCACGGGGGCGCGGGGCAGGTCGGCGGGCGGCACTTCCTGATGGACCAGTGCCCGCGTGGTCGCAGTCGCGGCCTGCCGGACCAGGTCCCGGAAGGTCAGCGTGCCGGCCGGCCGAAGCCGTGCCGGTACCGTGTCCACCAGCGGGCCGATGACCTCGGTCAACTCCGGCCGGGCCCGCCGCGCCGCGACCACCCCGACCAGCGTGTCAGGCTCGCCGCTTGCCAGGGCCAGAGCGGCCAGGTACACCGCGTACGGGGTGGCGCCGCAGTCCCGGGCCAGCGTGGCCACGCCTGTCACGAACTCCTCGGGCAGCGGCCGGATCGCCCTGCCCGAGGTCAGCTCCGCGGGCACGGGGCCCGCCACCGGCGCGCCGGCCAGTTCGGCCCTCCAGAACTCCCGCAGTCGCGCCACATCAGGCTGTTGCCGCTGCTGCACGGCCACATCGCCGATCTGGACCGCCGGCTCGGCCACCGGCTCGCCGGCCAGTTCGGCGGCCAGCTCACCCATCAGGACCCCGACCGAGCCACCGTCGAAGGCCATGTGGTCCACCACGACCACCAGCTCGGCCTCCGCGTCGCCGAGCCAGCACAGGCCGGCCCGCACCAGCGGCACCTCGCTCGTCACGTCGAACACGTGCGCTGCCGCGGCCCTGGCCACCTTCTCCGGGTCCTCTCCCACGGCGTGCTCGACCAGGGGCACGACGGCCGGCGGATGCACCACGGCGTACGGCACGCCGTCCTCGTCGACGGCCACGGTGCTGCGCAGCACCTCGTGCCGGCGCACGACCGCATTCAGTGCCGAGCTCAACGGCGCGGCGTCGGGGAGGTCGCGCACGCGTAACCGGATTCCCAGCGTGGTGACCGGGCTGCCAGGGTGGAGCCGCCTCAAGGTCCAGAACTCGCGCTGCATGTCGGTGAGCGGATGCCGGGTCCGGCCACCTTGCCGTACCAGCTCGGGCCCGGCCTGGCGTAACCGGGTGGCCAGGCCCGCCGCGGTGGGAGCGGTCAGGAAGGCCGCCAGCGGCACGGTATGCCCCACCCTGCGGGACAGCTCGGTGACCACCCTGGCCGCGGCCAGGGAGTGCCCTCCCAGGTCGGTGAATTGATCGTGCACGCCGACCTGCGGCAGGCCGAGAACGTCGCCGATCACCTCGGCCGCCAGGCGCTCGTCGTCGGTGCGGGGCGCGACCATGGCCGCACCGGCCGACCGGAAGGCACCGAGCCTGGGCAGGGCCGCGCGGTCCACCTTGCCGTTGGGGGCGAGAGGAAGCTCCTCGGTCACGCCGATCCGGGTCGGCACCAGATGATCGGGCAGGCGGGCGCGCAGCCAGTCGCGTAGCTCCGGCTCCCCCACTCCGGAGGCCGCCACGTGGCCGGCCAAGTAGGCGACGCCGTCGTCGTCGCTCTCGGCCAGCACGGTGGCCCGGCGCACCGCGGGATGGCGGGCCAGCGCGGCCTCCACCTCGCCCAGCTCCACGCGGTAGCCGCGGATCTTGACCTGGTCGTCGGCCCGGCCGGCGAAGCGCAGCTCGCCCTCCACCCGGCGGACCAGGTCGCCGCTGCGGTAGACCCGGGAGCCGTCCGGCTCGGTGCGGAACGCCGACGACTCACGGCCCAGGTAGCCGCGCGTCACCACCGGGCCGCCGATCCACAGCTCTCCCGTCTCCCCGTCGGCGACGGGGTTGCCGGCAGTGTCGCGCACCGAGAACGTCGCGCCGGCGATCGGCTCGCCCAAGGGCGGCTCGCCCTCGTGGTCGCGGCCGATCTCGGCGGCGGCGCAGGTGGTGGTGCACTCGGTCGGGCCGTACAGGTTGAACACCCGGTGGACCCCCGGGTTGGCGTAGATCCGCCGCACCAGGGCGGCGGTCAGCGGCTCGCCGCCGCAGAGCACCGCGCGGACCCCTGCCGGCAGCGGCTCGCGCAGCAGTACCGCCAGCGCGGACGGGACCCCGTTGACCGCGGTGACCTCGTCCCGGGCCGGCAGGCTCGGCAGCGCCAGCAGGTTGTCGGCGAGGATCACGGTCCCGCCGGCGACCAGGGGCAGGAAGAGCTGGCTGATCGACGCGTCGAAGCAGACCGAGGCGGCGGCCAGCATGCCTGCCAGCTCCTCGGCGGTGTACGCCGCCGCCTCCCAGCGCAGCAGGTTGAGGGTGTTGCGGTGCTCCACGACCACGCCCTTGGGCGTACCGGTGGAGCCGGAGGTGTAGATGACGTACGCCGGGTCGTTCGGATCCCCGGGCACAGGCTGGAACCCGTCCCCCGGGATCACGTCCTCGAGGAGGACGGGCTCGGCGCCGGTCAGAGCGGCGATCTCGCGCAGCGCGGCTGAGGTGAGCACCACGTTCACGCCGGAGTCCTCCGCCATGAACCGCAACCGCTCGGCCGGGTAGGCGGGGTCCAGCGGCACGTAAGCCGCGCCCGCCTTCCACACCCCGATCAGCGAGGGGATCAGCCACTCGTCGCGGCTGAGACACACGCCGACGAGCCCGCCGCGTCCGACGCCGAGTGCGGCGAGGGTGCGGGCGATGTCGTCGGCTCTGCGGTCCAGCTCGGCATAGGTGAGCCGGCTGGTGCCCGCTACGACGGCGGTCCGTTCGGGGGTAGTCCTACTTTGGACCGCTATCGCTTCGTGGACGCGACTTACCGCGTCGAACGTCTCGGTCATGTCGACCGCTCCGTGCTGGCCATCAACGTTCTGCCTCAAGTGTTTGCGCGTGTCAGCCCATAAGTCACCACTTATGGACCTACTGACTGACTTGTCGGGTAAACCCTACTGATCGACCCTGGGCACCGAAGGCGCCTTGATCACGTTTTTGTCCCGTTCTGCGCACTTTTCGCATGTGCAGGTGACGTGGGGTGCCGGAAGCCGCTCATTCCGTAATCGCCCGGGTGGCCGCTCGTGGCCGTAGGACTTATTTCTCCGGCGCTTTTCGCGGAATCCCTGTCCGGCGAAACAGAGGGCGGGAAATGTGCTGATCCTGTGGTTCCCTTGGCCGCGTGCGTGGTGATCCCCCGGATCTCGTTCCGCTCGCCCCGGCGGTCGGATTCGGCGTCTCGGGTCACCGACAGAGATCATTCTCGGGGCGAGGAGCGTCGGTTTCGTCGGCGGATGCGTGTTCGGCGCGTACATCACGCCGCCCATCGCCTGGGCACCGATCGACGCAGACGCCATGCAGCCCTCGTCGCGTTGGTGATCGTCCTGGTGACGGCCCTGCTGCGGAAGCTCCTTCCGCCATCCTGGGCGCCGTGGTGCGTTCCTACGTGCGGCGGCAGCCGGCCAAGGTGGTGAACGCGGTGGGCGGCACAATAGCCGGGGTGCTCCCGTTCTCGTCATTTTCTGAATGGTGGGCAGCGTGCTGGTCGTCAGCTCATTCATAGCGGTCGTGGAAACAGATTCGCGGCTCATTGTCATCGGCACGGTGAACGGCGCCATGCCGGACGGCATGAGGGCCCGGCATAAACCGTTCAAGAAATTCATCGACCGGCCCGAATTCCCGCCCGTGCTCGACGCCATCCGGGGCGACGTCGTGGACGCGGAGCCACCCGGCCCGGCGGTGCTCGCCGGCGCCGGGCTCCCGCAGGCGCGTCCCGGTGCCGTACGTTCCGAACGCAAGACGGGTTCGTCCCGCACGTGAACCTCGCCTATGCCCACATCAGTGGGATGCCGCTTGCACCGATCCGGGACGTACGCGCCCGCCACGCAGCTGCGATGGCAGTACTTGATCACGGTTTGGCGTCGCGCGATCGGCCGATCTTGACGTTAAAGCACCCATAAGACGTTATTAGAACATCAGTTCGCATCCATGCAGGAGGTCCTCGTGCGCCACCCACTGCCTCGCCGATTAGCCGCTCACTGCGGCGCCGCCGGCCTGATCACCGGCCTGCTCACTGTCGCGGCCCCCGCCGCCTCGGCGGCCGACACCACGACCGACCTCGGGGTGACCTTCGACTCCTACACCGCCGACCTGGCCGTCGGCGGCGGCCGGGTGTTCGTCCCCGCCGACGACCGGATCATCGTGGCTGACACCGGCGGAAACCTCACCGGCGGCGTCGTCACCGGCCTGTCCGGCGTCCGCGAGCTGGCCATGAACGCGGACGACACCCGCCTGTACGCGGCGCTCACCGGCTCGAACGAGGTGGCCGAGATCGACACCGCGAGCCTCGCGGTCACCCGGCGGATCGACCTGTCGGCCTACCCGTGCCCGTCCACCCTGGCATTGCTGGGCGAGCGGCTGTGGGTGGGGCACGGGTGCGACAACGGCCCTGGCGGCGTCGTCGGCCTGGATCTGAGCGCGGCCACACCGGCGCCGGTGGCGGTCGGGGGCGAGCACCTGCGCGCTCCCGTGCTCGCGGCCGCCGGCGACACGCTCGTGGTCGGCCGGACCAGCCTGCACCACGCCGACATGCTGATCTACGACGTCGGCGGCGGCACCCCGGAGCTGCGCGGCACGATCGACGGCGAGGTGTGGCGCATGGACTACCTGCGCGACCTCGCCCTGACCTCCGACGGCACCACCCTGTTCTCCGCGGCCGACACCCCCGGTCACTTCACCAGGTACGACACCAGGACCCTGGCGGCGACCGGCACCTACGGCGACGGCTGGGACGGGTATCCGTCGGCCGTGGCGCTCGGCTGGGGCGGCGCCTACGTCGCCGCGGGACGCCAATGGGGCAGCACCGACCTCACGCTCTACGACGCCGCGACCGGCGCGACGATGTTCGCGGCCGACCAGCCGGACGCCGAACTGCTCCCGGACGGCGTCGCGTTCTCCGGCCCGGACGTCTTCGTGCTGCTGCGGAGCTCCACGAACCGGCTGCTGCTGTGGCGGGTGACGGGCGTCGCGCTGCCGGCATCCAATCTGACGGTGACGGCCCCGGCGCGCGCGTATGTCGGCTCGCCGGTCACCGTCGAGGGACGGCTCACCCGCACTGACGGCAAGACGCTCGAGCTCAAGCCGCTCGCGGTGACCCGGCGCCTGCTCGACGGAACGAAAGAACCGATCGCCGGCGTGACGACGCAGAAGAACGGCACGTTCACTTTCGAGGACACACCGCCGGACATCGGTGAGGTGACCTACTTGGTGTTCTGGGACGGCGACGACCGCTACCGCCGGAGCAGCGCCTCCGTCACCGTGACGGTCAGGCACAGATCCACTCTCACCATGGACGGACCGCAGTCAGGCGTCGTCGGCACGGCCATGGAGCTGACCGGCGTGCTGATGGCGGGTGGCAAGCCGCCCTCCCCGGGAGCCACGCTCACCGTGCAGCGCAGCGTGTACGTCGACAACGTCAGCGATGGAAGCGTCACGCTCCCGCCGGTGAGCGTGAACGCCGACGGCACGTACACGTTCACCGACACGCCCGCCATCGCCGGCAGGTACAGCTACCTCGCGTTGTGGTCAGGGGAGGCCACGGCCGGGCCGGCCAAGGCCACCCATCAGATCATCGTCGAGTGACCCGATGGCCGTGCCCGGCCATCGGACCGGGCACGGCCGTCAGCCCTTCATCCCACCTTCCGGCCTGCTCCGAGGAGCCTCCGGCTCCGGAGCGCGCAGAGCACAGTGGCCGCCGCCTCACCCTGCACCCAGGAGCGATCCGGAAACCCTCGACGCCGCCCGCACCGAACAGACCGCCCCCGCCTGGCACGACCGCCACGCCCTCCGATGCGGCATCGAGGCCGCCATCCACCAAGCCGTCACCGTCACCGTCACCGGCCTACGCCGCGCCCGCTATCGCGGCATCAAGAAAGTCCACCTCGAACACATCGTCTCCGCCATCGCGGTCAACCCTTATCTCGAACCGACGACTCCGGCGAAATCCCTGCGTAAACCCGGTGGAAAGAGGGCGACTTATCGAGCGTGACCGTAGGCCGACCGGCTCCGACCTTAGGGGCGGCTAGGGGTACATCTGGGGCGGAGCCCCGGCTTAGCCTGAACTCCGCCGCCTGAGGGAGATCGTCGATTATGTGGAATAACCGGCCGAGATACAACGGGACATTCATCCACGACTTTCTCGACCAAAGCGCCGCAGGGTTTCCCGAGTCGCCAGCGGTGAGGGACTCCACCGGGATCTGGACCTATCACGAACTGGATACGTTCAGCCACGCGGTGGACCACTGGCTGGACGGGTACGGCGTCGGCCCGGGCGCGCGAGTGGTGGTGCAGGCCCCCACCGACCGCCGGTTGGCCGCGCTGTTCTTCGGCGTCTCCCGCCGTGGTGCCGTCTTCGTGC
The DNA here is from genome assembly GCF_040674955.1 of Nonomuraea sp. NPDC049695. Classification (NCBI taxonomy): domain Bacteria; kingdom Bacillati; phylum Actinomycetota; class Actinomycetes; order Streptosporangiales; family Streptosporangiaceae; genus Nonomuraea; species Nonomuraea sp. NPDC049695. Next base: position 42,711 of record NZ_JBFANV010000076.1, read on the forward strand.
CGCTCAACCCGGCGATGAAGAGCTTTCACCTGCGTTCGGTGCTCGAGAACGCCGACCCCGCGCTGGTGATCGTCGAATCCGCCGGCGGGAAACCCGACGCCGTGCGCGCCCTCACCGGCGCAGCGGTCCACGACTTCGAAACGGCCTGGGACGAGGTGACCGAGCTCGCGAGCCGAGGGGCGCGCGTGGCCGTACCGAGTGAGATCAACCCTGCGGACCTGGCCGCGCTGGTGTACACCTCCGGCAGTACGGCAGAGCCGAAAGCGGTGATCTGCCCCCACGCCCAGGTCTGCTTCGCCACCGTGGCGCTCGTCGAGGCGCTCGGCTACGGCCCGGACGACGTGGTCTTCTGCCGTTTCCCGATGTCCTGGGACTACGGGCTGTACAAGCTGCTGATGACCTGCGCCGTGGGCGCCGAACTGGTCTTCGCCGACGCCGGCGCCGACCTGCGGCTGGTCGACCAGCTCCGGAAGACCCGGGCGACCGTGGTACCGATCGTGCCCTCGCTGGCCAACATGATCATCGCCTCGGCGCAGCGGCAGAGTGAGCCCACCACCGGGGTGCGGTTGTTCACCAACACCGGCGCGGCGCTGCCCGCCGCCACCATCGACGCGCTGCGGACCCACTTCCCCGGCGCCCGGGTGGTCCGCCAGTTCGGGCAGACCGAGTGCAAGCGCATCTCCGTCATGCCTCCAGAGGAGGAGCGGGAGCGCCCGGACTCCGTCGGACGGCCGCTGGCCGGCACCGCCGTACACATCCTCGATCCCGACGGGAACCCGGTGCCCACCGGGACGACCGGGGAGATCGTGGTGACCGGCCCGCACGTGATGCCGGGGTACTGGCGCAACCCCGAGGTGACCGCGAAGACCTTCCGCCGCGACCCGCGGACCGGGGAGACGCGCCTGCACACCGGTGACTACGGCCACCTCGACGAGGACGGATACCTCTACTTCGACGGCCGCAGGGACGACATGTTCAAACGCAAGGGCATCCGGATGAGCACCGTGGAGATCGAGGCGGCGGCGCTCGACATCGCCGGGGTCCGGGCGGCCGCCGCGCTGCCCCCGGAAGGCGAGCACGATCTCGCGATCTTCGTCGAGGCCGCCGACGGGGCGGAGCTGGAACCCCACGCCGTCCTCCGCGAGCTGGCCGCCCGGCTGGAGCCGGCCAAGGTGCCCGCGGTCTGCCAAGTGGTCCCGGAGATCCCGAAGTCCGCGCACGGCAAGTACGCCCGCGACCGGCTGCGCCACATGCACGCACAGGAAGCACGTCCGGCCGCGCCCTCTCCCCAGCGGACGCTCCCGGACTCAGCGCCCGAGGACACGACTAGGCAGGCGGAGCCCCACCGGAAGCCGCCGGGAATCCCCCGTGAGGAACTGGTCCGCCGGTTCGGGTCCCCGCTCTACGTGTACGACCTGGACCGGGTCACGGCGGCGTACCGGGACCTGGCCGACTTCCTGCCGGAAGGCACGGCGATCTACTACGCGCTCAAGGCCAACCCGCACCCGGACGTGGCCCGCGCGCTGCGTACGGCCCCGGGCGGCGGCTGCCGTGCGGAGATCAGCTCCACCGGGGAGCTGGCCGCCGCGCTGGCCGCCGGTTTCACCGGCGCGGACTGCATGTACACCGGGCCCGGCAAGACCGCGGGGGAACTGGCCGAGGCGCTCGCCGCCGGGGTGCGGCTGTTCTCCGTGGAGTCGCTCACCGACCTCGAACACGTCGGCGCCGCGGCCAGCGCGCACGGCACCGTCGCGAAATGCCTGCTGCGCGTGAACAGCGCCACCGCGGCCGCCGCCACCAGCATCCGGATGACCGGCACCCCCTCCCAGTTCGGCAACGACATGGAGGAGCTGCCCGCGCAGGTGGCCGCGATGCGCGCGATTGCGGGCACCCGGATCATCGGCGCTCACTTCTTCCCGCTCAGCAACGCCGCGGACGAGGAAAGCCTGCTCGGCGAGTTCCAGCACACCGTGACGGTCGCCGCGGAGGTGCAGCGCATCCTGGGCGAACCGCTCGAGCTGGTGGATCTCGGCGGTGGGTTCTCCGCGCCGTACGGCGTGCCCGGTACGCGGCCCGGCTACCCGAACCTGCGCAAAGGCCTGGAAGAGGCGCTGGACCAGCACCTGCCGCAGTGGCGGGACGGCCAGCCGGGCATCGCCTGCGAGTCCGGCCGGTACCTGGTGTCCGACTGTGGCGAACTGCACTGCACCGTGGTCAACGTCAAGGAAAGCCGGGGCCGCACCTTCGCCATCCTGGATGCGGGGATCAACGCGTTCGGTGGCATGTCCGGGCTCGGCCGGCTGCTCCCGACCCAGGTCAAGCCCGCGCCACCGAACGGCGGCACGCCGCACGCCGCCGCGCCCGGCCGCCGGGCCGCGCTGGCCGGGCCCTTGTGCACACCCGGCGACCTGCTCGCCCGCGAGGTCGAACTGCCCGACCCGGCCCCCGGCGATCTGGTGACCATCCCGCACGCGGGCGCCTACGGCCTCACCGCCAGCCTGTCCCTGTTCCTCGGCCGCCCCGCGCCCACCGAAGTGGTGATCCGCGGGGACGAGATCGTCTCCGTCTCCCAGCTGCAACGCCAACGGGTCTACGACTCGCTGCTGAACCCCGACGACCCCCGGAGCGCATGATGGCATTTCCAGGCGACCACGGCGGCCCTTCCGAGGCCGGGCTCGACGGCCTCGACGAGCTGCCCGCCGCGGAGCAGCGCCGGGTGCTCCTGGAACTGGTGCTCCGGGAGACCAGGGAGGCGCTGCTCGGAGTGGAGGGCGGCGAGCTGGCCGAGGTGACCTCCAGCCGGCCGTTCCGCGAGCTCGGCCTCGACTCGCTGGCCGCAGTGGAGCTGCACGACCGGCTGGTCGCCACCACCGGCGTGCCGCTGCCGATGACCCTGGCCTTCGACTTCCCCACGCCTGAGCTGGTCGCCGACTACGTCCGCGCCGCCGTACTCGGTCTGCCCGTGCCGGAGCCCGCGACGGGCCGCGCGGACGCCCTGGACGCCACGCCGGACGCCGACGTCGACCCGGTCGTCATCGTCGGCATCGGGTGCCGGTTCCCCGGCGGCGTCGACTCCGCCGAGGGACTGTGGCGCATCTTCGCCGAGGAACGCGAGGTGCTCGGCGACTTTCCCACCGACCGCGGCTGGGATCTGGAGAACCTCTTCGACCCGAACCCGGACGCCCCGGGGAAGAGCTACGTGAGTCGCGGCGGCTTTCTGCCCGACGCGACCGGATTCGACGCGGATTTCTTCGGCATCAACCCGCGCGAGGCGCTGGCCATGGACCCGCAGCAGCGGGTGGTGCTGGAAACCTGCTGGGCCGCGCTGGAGCACGCGGGCATCGACCCCACGTCGCTGCGCGACCAGCCCGTCGGCTCGTTCTTCGGCGCCGAGGTACACGAGTACGGCGTGCGCGTACACGAGGCGCCGGAAGGCCTGGACGGCTACCTGATGACCGGCAACGCGCCGAGTGTGGTCACCGGCCGGCTCGCCTATCTGCTCGGCCTGTCCGGACCGGCGATCACGGTGGACACCGCGTGCTCCGGCGCTATCGTCTCGCTCCACCTGGCCTGCGCCTCGCTACGCTCAGGCGAGTCCTCTCTGGCCTTGGTCGGCGGGGTGGCGGTGATGGGCAGCCCGGGCATGTTCACCGCGTTCAGCCGGCAGCGGGGGCTGGCCCCGGACGGCCGGGTGAAGGCGTTCGCCGATGCCGCGGACGGCACCGCGTTCTCCGAGGGTGTCGGCGTGCTGGTGGTGGAGCGGCTGTCGGAGGCGCGCCGCCACGGGCACCGGGTGCTGGCCGTGGTGCGCGGCACCGCGATCAACCAGGACGGCAAGTCGAACGGGCTGACCGCGCCGAGCGGTCCCGCACAGCGCCGACTCGTCCGGGACGCACTGGCGGCCGCCCGGCTGGAGGCCGCGGACGTGGACGCGGTCGACGCGCACGGCACCGGCACCGGGCTGGGGGACCCGATCGAGGCGCACGCGCTGCTGGCCACCTACGGCCAGGACCGGCAGTCGCCGCTGTGGCTGGGCTCGGCCAAGTCCAACCTGGGTCACACCCAGGCGGCCGGCGGCATTGCCAGTGTGATCAAGATGGTCATGGCGATGCGGCACGAGCTGTTGCCCAAGACGCTGCACGTGGACGCGCCGTCGTCGAAGGTGGACTGGTCCGGTGGCGCGGTGGAGCTGCTGACCGAGGCCCGGCGGTGGCCGCGGACCGAGGGCCGGCCGCGCCGGGCGGGGGTGTCGTCGTTCGGCATCTCCGGCACCAACGCTCATGTGATCTTGGAAGAGCCGCCCGTTGAGGAGCCGTCGGTCGTCGGTACCGCTGTGCCCTCTGTTGAGGAAGTGTTGGCCGGAACGGGGTCGGCAGAGCGGGACAGCATCACGGCCACAGCGGCCGAGGGCGACCCTGCGGCTGCACCGGTGCCTGTGCCCGTGGTGGTGTCGGCCAAGAGTGAGGCGGCGTTGCGGGCGCAGGCCGATCGGCTGGCCGGGTTCATGGCCGAGCACGACGACGCTGGTCCGGTGGAGGTGGCGGCCGGGCTGGCCCGCCGGGCCGCCCTGGAGCATCGGGCGGTGCTGCCGGCGGCGGACCGGGAGGGTCTGCTGGCCGGACTGCGGGCGCTGGCTGCCGGGGAGCTGGAGCCGTCCTTGGTGCAAGGTCGGGTGCGGCCGGGTCGGGTGGCGGTGCTGTTCTCCGGTCAGGGTGCCCAGCGCTCTGGGATGGGCCGGGAGTTGTATGCGGCCTTCCCGGTGTTCGCCCATGCCTTTGACGAGGCGTGTGCGCTGCTGGAAGCCGAACTCACCACAGACGTGGTGACCGACCTGGCCGGTGGGTTGAGCCTGCGGGAGATCATCCTCGGCGAGGCCGGTGGGGTGCTGGATCAGACAGTGTTCGCGCAGGCCGGGCTGTTCGCGGTGGAGACGGCGTTGTACCGACTCCTGGAATCGTTCGGGGTCCGGCCTGATTTTGTGGCCGGGCATTCGCTGGGTGAGATCACCGCGGCGCATGTGGCCGGGGTGCTGGAGCTGGCCGATGCGTGCCGGTTGGTGGCTGCTCGTGGCCGGTTGATGCAGGCGCTGCCCGCCGGAGGCGCGATGGCCGCGATCGGCTGCGGCGAGGATGCCCTCGCTCCGGTGCTGGCCGGATACGACCAGGTGGCCGTGGCCGCGGTCAACGCACCTGGCGCGGTGGTGATCTCGGGTGCGTCCGACCAGGTAGCCGAGGTCATCGACTGGGCGCGCCAGCACGGACATCGGACCCGGCAGCTGCGGGTGTCGCACGCCTTCCACTCGCCGTTGATGGAGCCGATGCTGGCCGAGTTCGAGCAGGTCGTGGCGGGGTTGACGCTGCGGCGTCCGGAGTTGGCGCTGGTGTCCAACGTCTCGGGAGAGCTGGCCGGCGAGGAGATCACCCAGCCCGGCTACTGGGTCGAGCACGTGCGGCGGCCGGTCCGCTTCGCCGACACCGTCACCACCCTGCGCGGGCACGGAGTCACCTGTTACATCGAGGCCGGCCCGGACGCCCAGCTCACCCCCATGATCGAGCAAACCCTCGCCCACCACACCGACAGAACCGGCGGTGTGGACGGCGACCACGCCGAGGTTCGCGGTGCCGATGGCGGCCGCGTGGACAGCTACGACGGCGGCCGCGGAGACGCAGAGCCTGCCTCGGTGGTAGCCCTGCTGCGCCGCGATCGGGGTGAGACCACCCAACTGGCGGCCGGGCTGGGCCGAGCCTGGACGTGTGGCATGGCCGTGGATTGGACCGCCTGGCCGACCGGGCCGGCCGGTGCCCGTACCAGTGATCTGGATTTGCCCACCTACGCCTTCCAGCATCGCCGCTACTGGCTGCAGTCGGCTCCGGCCGGTGACCCGGTCGCCCTTGGTCTGGGCGCCGCCGATCATCCGATCTTGGGTGCGGTGGTGGAGCAGCCTGACGGCGGCGCTATTCTGACCGGCCGGTTGTCGGCCGCCGGGCAGTCCTGGCTGGCCGATCATGCCATCAACGCCACTCCGATTCTGCCCGGCACCGCCTTCGTCGAGCTGGCCCTGCGTGCCGGTGACCAGGTCGGCTGCCCGGCCATCGACGAACTCACCCTGCAGGCCCCCCTGCCCATCCCCGACACCGACCATCACAGCACCGGCGACACCGGCGGCGGCGTCGCCGTACAGGTCACAGTCACCGCACCCGACGAAGACGGCCGGCGTCAGATCGGCATCCACTCCAAGGACGACCACGGGCACTGGACCCAGCACGCCACGGGCACCCTCACCCCCACCCCCACCATGCCCGCCGACCTGCGCCACGCCTGGCCCCCGCCGGACGCCGAACCGCTGGACACCACCGGCCTGTACGACCGCCTGGTCGACCAGGGCTACGGCTACGGGCCGGCCTTCCACGGTCTCACCCGCGCCTGGAAACACGGCGACGGCCTCTACGCCGAGGTGGCCCTGCCCGAAGAAGCCGGACAGACCACCCGATACGGCCTACATCCCGCCCTCTTCGACGCGACGACGCACGTGGTACTGCTGGCCGGGGAGAACGCCGGGGAGGGCGGCCCGCTCATCCCGTTCAACTGGCGTGGCGTCACCCTGCACGCCATCGGCGCGACCGCGCTGCGAGTACGGCTGCACCCGGAGCCGGATGGTGGGTTCCGGCTGGACCTGGCCGACCCCACGGGTCGGCCGGTGGCCACCGTGGAGACGGTGGCATCCCGGCCGGTGGCCGAGACGAATCCGTCGGCGCCGACCGCGGCATCGGTGGCGCGCTGGGTCACTGAGGTGGTGTGGCGACCGCTGACCGAGGCCTCCACCGCCGACAACGAGGGAGAGCCGGCGCTGCGTGACGGCACCGCCGTGGTGGACGCCACCGGCGGCGTCGGCGACGACCCCGGTGACCTGCCGGACAGGGTACGGCGCCACGTTGCGGCAGTGCTGGCGGAGCTTCAGGACCGGCTGGCCGAGGAGAACCCGCGCCCCGTGCTGGTGACCACCCGGGGCGCGGTGGCTGTGAGCGACGGAGAGACGCCGGACCCAGCGGGCGCGGCGGTCTGGGGACTGGTGCGCGCGGCCCAGCAGGAACACCCCGGCCGGATCACGCTGGTCGACCTGGAGCCGGTACGGGCGAGAGGACACGCCGCTGCTAATGATGAGACTGCCGCACAGCCGGACCTGAGCACCTTGCGAAGCCTGGCGCTGCCCGGCGACGAGCCAGAAGTGGCCATCCGCAGCGACCGGCCATGGGTACCCCGGCTGGAGCGGGCCCGCCTCGGCGAGGAGCCCATGGCGGCTTGGCCGACCGATGGGACCACGCTGATCACCGGCGGTACTGGTGGTCTGGGTGCGTTGGTGGCCCGGCATTTGGTGGCCGAGCATGGGGTGCGGCATCTGCTGCTGGTCTCGCGCCGGGGCCTGGACGCGCCCGGGGCGGCCGAGCTGCGCGACGAGCTGTCCGGGCAGGGGGCCGAGGTCACTGTCGCCGCCTGTGATGTGGCTGATCGGGATGCCCTGACCGTATTGCTGGAGCAGATCCCCGGCACTCGTCCTTTGCGTGCGGTGGTGCATGCGGCGGGGTTGGTGGATGACGGGGTGATCGCGTCGTTGTCGGCTGGGCGGGTGGAGGCGGTGCTGCGGCCGAAGGTGGA
>NZ_JBFANV010000077.1:0-49566 GCF_040674955.1 Nonomuraea sp. NPDC049695
GATGTCTTGGAGTGACACACCTCTTCTACAGCGGCTCCGCTGCTTTGTTCACCGGCTTTGACGAACAGCCCTAACTCTTAACTGAACGGCGTTGCCGCTAGAGCTCGTCGACGAGGGCGGCGATGGCGCGGAAGACGTGCGAGCGCCAGCCGCCGCCCATGATCCTGCGGGAGAGCTGCTGCGTCTCGTCGTCCGGGTCGAAGCCCTCGTGGTCGAGGAAGAGCCTGGTGCCCTTGCCCTCGGGCTCCAGGCGCCAGGTGACCGTCCAGTCGGCCTTCTTGCGGTCGCTCCAACTGATCTTCAGCAGCTTCTCCGGCTCCAACTCCAGCACCTCGCAGTGGACGATCCCGTCGAATCCCACCTGCGGTTTGGGCTCGGTCGTGAACGTGAACCGGTGCCCCACCTCCGGCTTGAAGTCGTTGGGCATGAGCCAGCGGGCCAGCAGCTCGGGCTCGCTGAGCGCCCGCCACACCTTCGCGGGCGGGTGCGCGATGAACTGGTCGAGCCTGATCGCGCGCAGATCTTCAGCCGTCCTGTCGTGGGGCATGGTCGTCGTCCTCCATCTCGTCGAGCAGGGTCGTGAGGTCGGCGAGCTTCTCCCGCCAGAACCGTTCGTACGGGGTCAGCCAGTCGCGGATCTCCATGAGCGGCGCCGCCTCCAGCCGGTAGTGCCGTTCCCGCCCCCTGCGGGTCTCGGCGACCAGCCCCGCGTCCCTGAGCACCTTGAGATGCTCCGACACGCTGGGCCTGCTCATGTCGAACCGCTCGGCCAGCCGCCCGGCGGGCTGGGCGCCCTCGTCGAGCAGCAGGCGCAGCAGCTCCCGCCTGGCCGGGCTGGCCAGCGCGGCGAACACGTGGTCGGCGGTCATGCCTGGCTGACCACGAACCCGTTGCCGAACGGGTCCTGGAACAGCAGCTGCCGGCCCCACGGCTCGTCGCTCGGGCCCTCGAAGGCGACCTCGTGCTCGCGCAGCCGCGCGGCCAGCGCGTCGAGGTCGGGCGCGGCCACCACCAGGCCGCCGATCGGCGCCATGCCGGGGAACCAGGAGGCCAGCAGCAACGTGGTCTCGGCCCCCTTGGGGGCGACGGTGAGCCAGCGGCCCATCGGGAAGGGGTTGTCGGTGCGTACCTCGAACTCGAGCACGCCCGCGTAGAAGGCCAGCGCCCGCTCCTGGTCGGCGACGGGCACGGTGACGGTGCGGATCTGGGATATCGGCATGCCGAACACTATATGTAGGATTTTTCCTACATATCAAGTCGTCCCTGGCGGATATCGGGGACTTCCCCGATGGGCCCCCGAGATCGCTCTCCGTAGACTGGGTCTCATGCGCATCGACGACTATGTGGCAGAGCTCGACCGCGCCCTGGCCGGTCCGCAAGGGGCCAAGCGCGACCTGGTCGTCGAGGCGCGCGACAGTCTGACCGACACCGCCGAGGCCCTGGAGGCCGAGGGGCTGGACCGGGTGGAGGCGGAGCGGGTCGCGGTGGCGGAGTTCGGGGAGGTCACCGAGGTCGCGCCCGGCTACCAGGCCGAGCTGACCGCCTCGGCGGGGCGCCGGCTGGGCTTCCTGCTCTTCATCAGCGTGCCGATGACCGCGCTGATGTGGTCGGTGATCTGGCGCGTCTATCCCGGCAACGAGGTGGCCTGGCAGCACGCGCCCGTCTGGTACAAGCCCGTCTCGCGGCTGCTCGACGTGCTCCAGCTCTGTGTCGGGCTGTACGGCGGGCTCGCGCTGTTCGCCCTGAGCCGGGGCGCCCGCTGGATCCGCCGGCCGCGGCTGGTGACCAGGTCGCTGGGCGTGCTCGTCTGGGCCATGCTGCCGGTCACCGGGATACTGAGCGTGGCGCTGACCTTGGGCTCGAAGGGCGCGACCCAGGTGGACGTCCTGCCCTCCATGCTCGCCAACGTGGTGACGTCCGCCTTCTGGGGCCTGCAGATCTACGGCGCCACGCGCTGCCTGCGCGTCAGCCGTCCGCGGCTCGCACGGGGCTGACCTCGGCGGCTTCGGGGCGCAGCACGCCGCCGATCACGGTGGCGAACTCGTGCCACGCCGAACGCTCGCCTTCCAGCCGCTTCCTGCCCGAGTCCGTCAGCCGGTAGGTGCGGCGCTTGCGCCCGCCCACGGTCGCCCACTCGCTGGACAGGTAGCCGATCCGCTCCAGCCTGCGCAGGGCGGGGTAAACGGTGCCGGTGGGCACGTTCAGCGCGCCTCCGCTCCGCTCCAGCAGCGCCTCGATGATGGCGTAGCCGTGCAGCGGCTCCCGCTCCAGGACGGAGAGCAGGAGCGCGTCCATGTGCCCGCGCAGCGCGTCCGGATTCATGACTTCGATCCTAGGTGCAGCGCCACCGGAGCGTCGTGCCACGACCACTCGCGGCCCCCAGGTGGTGCGGCCGGAGTACTGAGGTGTGCGCTCATGTAGGCAGTCTACATGTAGGCTGTCTATATGTAGGTAGACATAACAACCCACGGAGTCGTGATGGATGTACTCGAACTGGCACGTACGCAGTTCGCGGTGACGGGCAGCCTCCACTTCCTGTTCGTCGTGCTCACGCTGGGCCTGGCGCCGCTGGTGGCGATCATGAACACGCGCTGGGCGCTCTCCCGCAAACCGGTGCACGAGGCGATGACCCGCTTCTGGGGGCAGGTCTACGTCGTCAACTACGCGCTGGGCATCGTGACCGGGCTGGTGATGGAGTTCCAGTTCGGCCTGTCGTGGAGCGGTCTGTCCCACTACGCGGGCGACGTGTTCGGCGCGCCGCTGGCCATGGAGACGCTGGTGGCCTTCTTCCTGGAGTCCACCTTCCTGGGCCTGTGGATCTTCGGCTGGGGGCGGCTGCCCCGAGGGCTGCACCTGGCGTGCATCTGGCTCGTCACGCTGACGGCGTACGCGAGCGCCTTCTACATCATGGTCGCCAACTCGTTCCTGCAGAACCCGGCCGGCTCCGTCGCCCGCGGGGACCGCCTGGAGCTGGTGGACGTCGGCGCCCTGCTCACGAACAAGGCGCTGATCTTCTCCTTCCCGCACGTCATCGGAGCGGGCCTGTTCACGGGGGCCATGGTGCTGGTGGGCGCGAGCGCGTACCAGCTGCGCCGCCGCACCGAGCACGTGGAGTTCTTCACCAGGTCGCTGCGGACCGGCGTGGTCGCCGCGGCCCTCGGGATCTTCGTCACGATCGGGTTCGGGTACGCGCAGTTCGCCGGGGTCCAGGAGGGCAAGTTCGACGGCAACCCGGGCGCGGCGATCCCGCTCGGGCTCATGATCGAGTTCGGCCAGCTGCTCGCGCTGGTCATGCTGTTCGTGCTGCTGCCGCTGGTCGGCGTGCTGCCGCGGTGGCGCTGGACGCATCCGCTGCTCATGCTGATGACGCCGCTGCCGTTCGTCCTGGCGATCATGGGCTGGCTGGCGCGCGAGGTGGGGCGTCAGCCGTGGATGATCTGGGAGAAGCTGACCCTGGCCGACGCCATGTCCCCCGGGCTGACCCCGGGCATGATCACGGCCTCGCTCATCGGGTTCGCCGGCGTGCTGGGACTGCTGGCGGTCGTCGACTACGTGCTCATCGCCAGGATCATCCGGCGCGGACCGCGCGACCTCGACCTCGGCGCCGTTCCCGCCACTGAGTCCCGCTCCCCCGCGCTGACCTACTGAGGAGTGCTGACATGGAAATGATGTGGTTCGTCCTCTTCGCGCTCCTGCTGGCCGGATACTTCGCCCTTGAGGGGTTCGACCTGGGGGTGGGGCTGCTGCTGCCGCTGCTGGGCAGGACACGCGAGGGCCGCGACCGCATGGTGGCCGCGATCGCGCCGTTCGTGCTGGCCAACGAGGTGTGGCTGGTGGCGGTCGCCGGGGCGCTGTTCGGGGTCTATCCGCTGCTCGAGGGCGAGGTGCTGTTCAGGCTCTACCCGCTGGTGGTGGCCATGCTGCTGAGCTGGGTCGTACGGGATGCGGGGCTGTGGTTCAGGCGCCGGCTGGACGGGTTCAGGTGGCGCGGGTTCTGGGACGCGATGATCGCGTTCGGGTCGCTCGGGCTGTCCTTCGGATGGGGCATGGCGATCCACGCGGCGGCCACGGGATTCAAGACGCCGGTCGTGCATCCGGTGGGGGTGATGCTGGGAGCGGTCGTGACGCTGCTGTTCGCCTTCCACGGGTGGACGTTCCTGGCCTGGCGGACGCCCGGGGCCTTCGGGGCGTCCAGGTCGGGGCGTGCCCTGGCGGTGTCGGCGCTCGTGGCGGCGGTCCCGGCGCTGGGGCTGCTCGTGGGCGCGATGCCGTACCTGCTGGACCACAGCGCGCCCCCGGCTACGTTGAATGTGCTCAGTGTCATGGTGCTGCCGTTCGCACCCATCGTGCTGAGCGCGCAAATATGGGTATGGCGTACTTTCCGCCCAGGGAAGGACGCTTTCCGACTCCCATCGTTCTTCTGAGGGCACGTGCATAAGGATCTCCTCAGGCTCATGCGGGCCGAGCGGTCGGTTCGCCGCCATCTGGCCGTGACCATGCTCGCGGCGGTGCTCGCGGGGCTGCTCGTCCTGGTGCAGGCCGAGCTGCTGGCCGGGGTGCTGTCCGGCAGGTTCACCGCCGCCGCCCTGACGGGGCTGGCGGCGGTGGTGGGCGTGCGGGCGCTGCTCGCCTGGACGCAGGGCGTCTTCGCGGGGCGCACCGCGACCGGCGTGAAGTCGGCGCTGCGCCACCGGCTGCTGGGCCGCCTGCGGGACCTCGGGCCCGGGCGGCTCACCGCCCACCGCTCGGGCGAACTGGTCACGCTCGCCGGGCGCGGCCTGGACCGGCTCGACGCGTACCTCACCGGCTACCTGCCGTCGATCGCGGTGGCCGGGGTGGTGCCGCTCGCGGTGCTGGTACGGCTGTTCGCCGCCGACCTGGCGAGCGCGGTCATCGTCCTGGTCACGCTCCCCCTGATCCCGATCTTCGGCGCGCTGGTGGGCATGACCACCAAGGCCGTCACCGAGCGCCAGTTCCTGGCCCTGTCGCGGCTCGGCGGCCACTTCCTGGACGTGGTGCGCGGGCTGCCCACCTTGCGGGCCTTCGGGCGCGCCCGGTACCAGGCGGGCGTCATCCAGCAGGTCGCGGACGCGCACCGGAGCACGACGATGCGGACCTTGCGGGTGGCGTTCCTGTCGTCGCTGGTGCTGGAGCTGTGCGCGTCGCTGTCGCTGGCGCTGGTGGCGGTGCCGATCGGGCTGCGGCTGCTCGGAGGGTCGCTGGATCTGACGACGGCGCTGCTGGTGCTGCTGCTGGCGCCGGAGGCGTACCTGCCGCTGCGGGCGATGGGGACGCGCTTCCACGCCTCGATGGAGGGAGTGGCCGCCGCCGACGCGGCCTTCGCCGTACTCGACGGATCCGGCTCCGAGACGGCCGATCCGGTACGGCGGCCCGCCCCGGCGTCGTCGGGCGGTGCACCGGAGATCCGCCTCGAGAACGTGACCGTCCGCTACCCCGGCCGGGACGGCGCCGCGCTGGAGAACGTCTCGCTCACCATCGGCCCGCGCGAACGGGTGGCGCTGGTCGGCGAGAGCGGCGGCGGCAAGAGCACGCTGCTCCACCTCGTCCTCGGCTTCATCCAGCCGTCGGAGGGCCGGGTCCTCGTCGACGGGACGGATCTGCGCGAGCTGGACCTGGCGAGCTGGCGGGCGCGGCTGGCGTTCGTGGCGCAGCGGCCGCACCTGTTCGCCACGTCGGTGGCCGGCAACATCCGGCTCGGGGCTCCCTCGGCCACCCTGGACGAGGTCCGGAAGGCGGCCGCCGCCGCGCACGCCGACTTCGTGGACGGGCTGCCGCAGGGGTTCGACACGGTGGTGGGCGAGCGCGGGACCAACTTCTCGGCCGGTCAGCGGCAGCGGATCGCGCTCGCGCGGGCCTTCTGCCGTCCCCATGCCTCGGTGCTGCTGCTCGACGAGCCCACGGCCCGCCTGGACGGCCGGAGCGAGGCGGCCGTGGTGGCGGCCACCGCGGACCTGGCCCAGGACCGTACGGCCGTCATCGTCGCCCACCGGCCCGCCATGATCGAGCTCGCCGACCGCGTCATCCGCATCCACGACGGCCGTGTCGTCTCGGACACCACCCGCCGCGCTTCCCCTCCCGACGGGAGCGCCGCGCGCGCCGGTGCGCCGCCCGCGCGGAACGGCGCGGCGGCGCAGCGCGACACGACGGCGCAGCGGGACGTGGTGGCGGACGGGGGTGGCGGCGCCTCGGGAGGTGCGCCGGAGGCAGGCCCGCACCGGGCGCGTGATGAGGTGGCAGTGGTGCGGCCGGGCGAGGGCAGCGGACAGTGAACCAGCACGAACACGCGAGCCATGAACCGGCGCATGAAGATGTGGCAGGCCGAAGGGAGCGGACGGTGAACCGGCGCATGCGGTGGGCCGAAGGGGGCAGGTCGTGAACCGGCGCATGGGAGTGCGGCTGGTCTGGGCCGTGCTGGCCGGGGCGGCGGCCGATCTGGCCGGGCTCGGGCTCATCGCCGCCGCCGCGTGGCTCATCACCCGGGCCGCGCAGCAGCCGTCACTCGCCGCCCTGAGCGTGGCGATCGTGGCGACCAGGGCGTTCGCCACCAGCAAGGGCGTCTTCCGCTACGCCGAACGCCTCACCGGTCACGACGTCGCGCTCCGCGCCCAGGCAGGCACCCGCGAACGCCTCTACCGGGCCCTCATCCCGCCCCAGCAGCCGCGGCACGGCGGCGCCGACCTGCTCAGCCGCATGGTGGACGACACCGAGGCCGTACAGGACCTGCTCGTACGCTGCCTGCTCCCCGCCGCCGCGGCCGCCGCCGCGGGGCTGGCGGCCGTGGTCATCGGGCTGACCGTCCTGCCGGTGACGGCACTGGTGCTGGTGGCCGGGCTGGTGCTGGCCGGGGTGGCGCTGCCCGCCGGTACGGCCGCCGCCGCCCGCCGCTGGTCGGCCAGGATCGCGCCCGCCAGGGCGGCCCTGGCGGGCCGGGTGACGGACCTGGTGCACGGCTCCGCCGACCTGGCCGCCTACGGCGCCGACGACGAGGCGCTGGCCAAGGCGCTGGCCGCCGACGAGGCGCTGGCCGCCCTCGAGCGCCGCCAGGCCCGCGTCCACGCCGCCGCCCTGGCCGGGGGCACGCTGGTGCAGGGGCTGACGGTGGCGGCCATCGTCCTGCTCGCCCAGAGGGCGGGCGCCGATTCGGTCGCGACGGCCGTGCTCGCGCTGACCGCCCTGGTGTCGTTCGAGCCGGTGCTGCCGCTGGCCGCGGCGGGCGAGCGCCTGGCGGGGATCACGGCCGCGCTCCGGCGCCTGCGGGAGGTCCGCTCCGCCACCCCGGCCGTCACGGAGCCCCCCGCGCCCGCTCCCGTGCCCGCGTCCCCGCTGACCATCGAGATCGACGACCTCGTGGTCCGCCACCCCGCCCCTGCTGCTGACACGGCACCAGGGGCGCGGCCCGCGCTGGACGGGGTGTCGTTGACGCTCACCCCCGGCAAGCGGGTCGCGATCGTCGGTCCCAGCGGCGCGGGGAAGAGCACGCTGCTGGCCGCGCTGATGCGGCTGGTCGAGCCCGAGTCGGGCAGCATCCGCGTCAACGACGTCGACGTACGCGACCTCGCGGGTGACGACGTGCGGACGCTCATGACCGGGCTCACCCAGGACCCGTACATCTTCCGCACCACCCTCCGCGACAACCTGCGCCTCGCGGGCCCCGAGGCCGGCGACGAGGCGCTGGAGCGCGCCGTACGGGATGCCAGGCTCGACGGATGGGTCGAGCGGACCGGATGGGACGCGGAGCTGGGCGAGGACGGCAGGACCGTGTCCGGCGGCCAGTTGCAGCGGCTGGCGCTGGCCAGGGCGCTGCTGTACGACCCGCCCGTGCTGCTGCTCGACGAGCCCGCCGAGGCGCTCGACGAGGAGACGGCCGACCGGCTGATGGGCGACCTGCTCGACGTCACCAGGGACCGCACCACGCTCCTGGTCACGCACCGGCTCAGAGGGCTGGAGAACGTGGACGAGGTCGTCGTGCTCGAAGAGGGCCGGGTCATCCAGAGAGGGCGGCATGACGAGCTCGTCGCCGTGCCCGGTTACTACCGCGATCTGTGGGAGTCCGAGGTCCTGACCACGCGCTGAGTCCCTGACTGAGGAGAGGGATTGAGTTGGCGCGGCAATCTGGTTTAAAGTACAAACCAGTTTGAGTTACCGAGGAGTTTGCGATGGCGAGCGACGACGAGCACGTGGCGAGTCCCGAGGAGATGCTGCGCGTCATCGAGGAGCAGCGCGTCGCCACCGCGCGGTGGCTGTACGGCGACCCGCTCCTGCTCTACGTCCCCTGGGGCGTCGCCTGGTTGCTCGGCTTCACCGCGCTCTTCCTGCACTACGGCCTCGACGGCCACCCGTACGCGCCGATCTCCCAGACACAGGCGCTGGCGGTGCTGATGAGCGCGCAGCTCGTGGCCGGGGCGGTGGCCGCGTTCGGGCTCGCGCGGATGAACAGAGGAGTCCGCGGCGACCACACGGCCAGGGGCACGATGTACGGGTACGCGTGGTTCGCCGGGATGGTGCTCGTGTGGGTCATCTGCGTCAGACTGAGCTCCCTCCTGCCTCCCGATGAGAGCGGCCTCGTCTGGGGAGGCGCATCGCTCATGATCGTCGCGGTCATGCACATGGCCGGGGGCGCGATCTGGCTCTACTGGCCGATGTTCTTCGTCGGCGCCTGGGTCGCCGCCGTCGACGCCCTCGGCGTGCTGCTCGGCGCCGGCTGGCACGCGCTGCTCACGGCGGTGCTGCTGGGCGGCGGCTTCATCGTCGCGGGCCTGTGGCTGAGGCGCCGCCGGTGAGCGCGGACGAGGCGCCGCCCGAGCTCGACCCGGTGATCCACGCGCAGGCCCGGCTCCGGGTGGTCGCCGCGCTGAACATGCTCGGCGAGGGGAACGAGATGGCGTTCCCGGCGCTGAAGGACCTGCTCGGCATGACCGCGGGCAACCTGTCGGTGCACCTCAGCAAGCTGGAGGACGCCGGCTACGTCGAGATCACCAAGACACACAAGGGCCGCACCCCGGTCACGTACGTGGCGCTCACCAAGCGCGGACGGCTGGCCTTCGAGGACTACACCAAGGCGATCCGCGCCTTGCTCGACAACGCAGGAGGAATGTCATGACGGTCCTCGCCAGGGCGATCGAGGTCAGCCGCCGCTACGGCGACGTGCTCGCGCTCGATCGGCTCTCACTCGACATCAGGGCGGGCGAACTGGTCGGGCTGCTCGGCCCGAACGGCGCGGGCAAGTCCACCCTGATCAACCTGTTCGTGGGGCTGCGCCGCCCGACGTCCGGCACGGTCGAGCTGCTCGGCGGCTCCCCTCAGGATCCGGCGACGCGGCGTGGCATCGGCGTGACCCCGCAGGAGACCGGGCTGCCGGAGTCGTTACGCGTCGGCGAGATCGTCGACTTCGTATCCTCGCATTTCCCGAAAAAGTCGGAAAAAGGGGAGCTGCTCTCCCGCTTCGGCCTCGAAGACCTGGTCAAGCGGCAGATCGGCGGCCTGTCCGGCGGGCAGAAGCGGCGGCTGGCCGTGGCGCTGGCGTTCGCGGGCAACCCGCAGCTGGTCTTCCTGGACGAGCCCACGACCGGCCTGGACGTAGAGGCCAGGCGTTCGCTGTGGGACGGCATCAGGGCCTTCCACGAGGGCGGCGGCACCGTCCTGCTCACCAGCCACTACCTGGAGGAGATCGAGGCCCTGGCAGAGCGGGTCGTGGTGGTGGGCCACGGCCGCGTGCTGGCCGACGACACCGTGCGGGCCGTACGCGACATCGTGGGCGTGCGGCGCGTCTCGCTCGCCGCGGCTGACCTGCCCGAGCTGCCCGGGGTGATCGGCTCAGAACGCGAGGACGGCCGGATCCACCTGATGACCACCGACCCCGACCGGCTGGTCGTCGAGCTGGTGCGGAGCGGCACGCCGTTCTCCGGGCTCGAGATCAGGCCGACCACCCTGGAGGAGGCCTTCCTCACCATCACCTCGAAGGAGTCCGCGCATGTCTAGCCTGGTCCTCGCGCACACCCGCTACCTCATGCTGGAGCAGATCAGGGTGCCGATCAGCATTCTGGCCAGCGCGTTCTTCCCGGCCGTTTCGCTGCTGGCGTTCGTGGTGCCGTTCGCGGGCGGCGATCCCCAGGCCGCCACGACGGCGACGGCGTCGCTGATGTTCTTCGGCGCGATGTCCGGCGCGCTGATCGGGCTCGCCATCAGCGTCGCCCAGGACCGCGAGCAGCCCTGGAACCCGTACCTGCGCACGCTCCCCGCCGGCCCGTTCCCCCGCTTCGCCGGGCGCATCCTCACCACGGTGGCCGTCATGCTGGTCTCGGTGATCCCCGTGCTGCTGTTGGCGGCGTTCTTCACGGAGGCCACGATCACGCCGGTCCGGCTGCTGCTCGGGCTTGTGGCGCTGGTCGCGGGCGGGATCCCGTTCATGCTGATGGGTCTGCTGATCGGCTTCCTGATGAGCTCGAAGGGGGCGATCGCGGTGTCGCAGATCATGTTCTTCCCGCTGGCGGTGGTCGGCGGGCTGCTTCTGCCGCCCGCGGTGCTGCCCGGCTTCATCGAGACCGTCTCCCCGTACACGCCGGCCAGAGGGGCGGCCGAGCTGCTCTGGGCGGCGACCGCGGGCCTCAGCCCCAACCCGGTCGCCCTCGTCATGCTGGCCGTGTGGACCGTCGCCCTGGCGCTCGCGGCGGGCTGGGCCTACCGGCGCGACGAGGGCCGGCGCTTCTCCTGAGTAAAGCTTCTCCCAGAAAATGGGGGGTGTGCCGCCGAGTCCGCAGCGATCTCGACGGCACACCCGTCCGGGAGGGGGTCCTGTTATTTGTTCTCTGCGAGGGTCACGGTGACGTCGTTGGTCTTGCCGTCCCTCATGTATGTGATCTTGACCTGTTGGCCCGGTTTGAAACCTCTGACCTGCCCAACTACAGTATCGCCGCCGTCAACCACCTTGCCACCGATCTTCGTGATCAGGTCGCCCTGCTGCAGTCCCGCCTTCGCCGCCGGGCTTCCGTCGGTGACCTGCCTGATGAGGGCGCCCGGCACGTCGCCCGTCGCGTCGGTGACGCTCACGCCGAGGAAGGCGTGGCTGACCTTGCCGTTGCTGATGAGCTGCTCGGAGACCTGCTTGGCGGTGTTGACCGGGATGGCGAAGCCGACGCCGCCGCCCGCGGCGTCCGAGGCGATGGCGGTGTTGATGCCGATCAGCTCGCCCGCGGCGTTCACGAGCGCGCCGCCGGAGTTGCCGGGGTTGATGGAGGCGTCGGTCTGGATGGCGCCGCCGATCGTGGTGGTCCCGCTCCCCTGGCTCTGCTGCTCCTGACCCCAGCCCGGCGGGATCTGCTGGCGCTGCTCGCCGCCGACGGTGAGCGTGCGGTCGAGCGCGCTGACGATGCCGGCGGTGACGGATCCGTCGAGGCCGAGCGGGCTTCCGATGGCCAGTACGGGGTCGCCGACCTTGACGATGTCGCTGTCGCCGAGCGTGGCCTTGGTCAGCCCCGACACGCCCTCCGCCCTGATGACGGCGAGGTCGGTGGTCGGGTCGGTGCCGACGACGGTGGCCTTGGCGGTCTTGCCGTCGTTGAACTTGACGGTCATCTGCCCGCCGCCCTGGTTTGCGCCCTCGACCACGTGGTTGTTGGTGAGGATGAGCCCGTCCTCCGAGAGCACGACGCCGGAGCCCTCGCCGGTCTGACCCTGGATCATCACGACGCTGGGCTGCACCTTGGCGGCCACCTGCGCGATGGTGAGCTGGTTGGAGGCCGACTTGAAGACGGGGCTCGGCGTGGCGCTGCTGGCGAGCGGCTCGGGCTGGAACGAGTTGGCGACGACGGCCCCCACGACGCCGCCGCCGATGGCCGTGGCCGCGAGCGCGAGACCCGCGATGGCCCTGCGCCCCATGGAGGACAGGCCGGGCTTCTTCGGCGGCGGGGGCGGAGGAAGCGGCTGTCCAAGGATCTGCGTGTCTCTGCGGGGGAAGCCCCCGGGGGCCGGCGGGGTGTTGCCGAACTGGCTCCACCCGCCGGTGCCCTGCTCGCGAGGCTCATTCGCGTTCATCTGTCATCTCCCTCGAGTCCCGATGACTCAAGGGTGCCAAGACTGGCGTAAGAGCTGCTTAAGCCGGTTCTTTGAGGTTTCTGAGACGGTTGACGGCTGCTTTATCGATCCAGGTGGGGACCCGGGGCGGGGGGCGTACGAGATTGCCAAGTTTTTACCCGCGAACCGGCCAGTACTCGTCTCTGAGCAGGCGCTTGTAAAGCTTGCCCGTCGGGTGGCGCGGCAGTGCCTCACGGAAGTCCACCGATTTCGGGCACTTGTAGTGTGCCAGACGCTCGCGGCAGTACGCGATCAGCTCCGCCTCCAGCTCCGGGCCCGCCTCCGCCATGGACACCGGCTCGACCACGGCCTTGACCTGCTCCCCCATCTCCTCGTCCGGCACCCCGAACACCGCCACGTCCGCCACCTTCGGGTGCACCGACAGGACGTTCTCGGCCTCCTGCGGGTAGATGTTCACACCCCCAGAGATGATCATGTACGAGCGGCGGTCGGTAAGGTAGAGGAAGCCCTCGTCGTCCAGGCGGCCGATGTCGCCGAGCGTGGTCCAGCCCTTGCCCTGGGGGTCCCGCGCGGAGCGGGTCTTGTCCGGGTCGCCGTGGTACTCGAACCGGCTGCCGTTCTCGAAGTAGACCGTGCCGTCCACGCCCGGCGGCACGTCGTTGCCGTCCTCGTCGCAGACGTGCACGACGCCGAGCAGCGAACGGCCGACCGTGCCCTTGTGCCGGAGCCAGTCCTGGGAGTTGACATAGAGGAAGCCGTTGCCCTCGGTGCCCGCGTAGTACTCGTGGATGATCGGGCCCCACCAGTCGATCATCTGCTCCTTGACGGGGACGGGGCAGGGGGCGGCGGCGTGGACCGCGCACTGGAGGGAGGATAGGTCATACTTTGACCGGATTTTTTCGGGCAGCTTCAGCATCTTGATGAACATCGTCGGCACGAGCTGCGCGTGCGTCACCCCATACCGCTCCACCAGCGCCAGGAACTCCTCGGGGTCGAAGCGCTCCATCACCACCACCGTGGCCCCCAACCGCTGGAACGTCAGGCTGTAGCGCAGCGGCGCGGCGTGGTAGAGCGGCGCGGGCGAGAGGTAGACGCTCTCCGGCGACGGCGCGAAGAGCGCCTGGATGAGACGGAGCAACGCGCCCGGCTCGGTGAGCGGCCCGTGGGTGGAAGGGATCTTGACGCCCTTCGGCCGTCCTGTGGTGCCCGACGAGTACAGCATGTCCGCGCCCATGCACTCGTCATCGACCGGGGTGGCCGGCTGCTCGGCGACCGCCTCCTCGTACGGCTCGAAGCCCTCGGCCACCCCGTCCAGCATCAGCCGCACCTCCACACCGGGCGCGGCGGCGCTGATCGAGCCGGCCACGGGGGCCAGGTCGGCGCTGGAGACGAACGCCCGGGCGCCGCAGTTGTTCACGATGTAGGCCAGTTCGTCGGTCTGCAGGCGCGAGCTGATCGGCGTGTAGTACAGGCCGGAGCGCAGTGCCGCCCAGGCGACCGTCAGGAAGAGCGGGTGGTTGGGGAGCATGAAGGCGATGTGGTCGCCCGGGCGTAGGCCGGCGGCGCGGAACAGGTGGGCCAGCCGGTTCGACTCCTCGTCGAGCTCGCGGTAGGTGATGATCCGTCCGGAGCCCGCCATGATCACAGCGGGCTTGCCGGGGGTGGCGGCTGCGATGGCTCCCGGATACATGAACCGAACACTATTCGGTCGTCCGAGGATCCGGAAGCGTCGGGCACTTCGCAGGGGCCATGGATGGTCGTACTTCTGCTTGACCAACTGCACCCACCTGGGAGGAGGGGGCTCGCTCTCGCGACTCCCGACTGGCTGCCGGGCGACCGTAGCGTATGGGCGGTTGACAAACGCCCCGGACGACGTGCCGCCCGCGATGAGGTGATGGCCGATAGCAGGCCATGAGCCGTTTCCCGATTGCTCGGTGCCTTAGACCCCGTCCATCACCTGTGCGTAACCATACCATTACTCTGCTGGGATCACGGAGCCCTCGTACTTCTGCTTGATAAAGTCCTTGACCTTCGGGTCCTGCAGGAGCTTGCCGAGGGTGACGATGTTGGCGTCCTTCTCGTGGCCGGCCTGGACGACGAGGCCGTTGACGTACGGGTTGCCCTCGGTCTTCTCCAGCACCAGCGCCTGCGAAGCGGGCTTGAGCCCGGCCTCGATGGCGTAGTTACCGTTGATCACGGCGGCGTCCACGTCCTCGAGCGAGCGCGGGAGCTGAGCCGCCTCGAGCGGCTTGAACTGCAGCTTCTTCGGGTTGTCCACCACGTCGCGCTCGGTGGCGGCGGTGCCGACGCCGTCCTTGAGCTTGACCAGGCCGTTGTCGGCGAGCAGCTTGAGCGCGCGGCCCAGGTTGGTGGCGTCGTTGGGGACGGCCACGGTCGCGCCTGCGGCCAGCGCCGACACGGAGGTGATCTTCTTGGAGTACAGGCCCAGCGGCTCCAGGTGGACCGGCGTGACGAAGGTCAGCTTGGTGCCCTTGGAGGCGTTGAAGTCGTCAAGGTAGGGCTTGTGCTGGAAGAAGTTCGCGCTCAGCTGGCCCTCGTCAAGCTGCACGTTCGGCTGCACGTAGTCGGTGAACTCCACGACCTCCAGCTTCAGCCCGGCGGCCGGGGCCAGGTTCTGCTTGACGAAGTTGAGGATCTCCGCGTGCGGGACCGGGCTCGCGCCCACCTTCAGCACCGTGTCGGCCGACTCGGCCGTCTTCGTCGCGGATTGCGACGTACCGCATGCGGCGAGCGACAAGGCCAGCGCAACAGCACCCGCTATATAACGAAATTTCATGATTTTTCCTTACTTGTGAGAAAGGCGCCGGGCGACCCAGTCGCCCAGGCTCTGCAGGAGTTGCACGATCACGAGGAGCAGGACGACGGTCACGATCATCAGCAGCGTCTCGAACCGCTGGTAGCCGTACCGGACGGCGAGGTCGCCCAGGCCGCCGCCGCCGAGCGTGCCCGCCATGGCGGAGTAGCCGATGAGCGCGACGACGGTCACGGTCAGGCCCGCGACCAGCCCGGGCAGCGCCTCGGGCAGGAGGACCTTGCGCACGACGGTGGTCCGGCTCGCGCCCATGGCCTGCGCCGCCTGCACCACGTCCGCGCCGACCTCCCTGAGCGCCGTCTCGACGAGCCGGGCGTAGAACGGCACCGCGCCGACGGTGAGCGGCACGACGAACGCGGCCGTCCCGATGGTCGTCCCGACGACGACCCTGGTGAAGGGGATGATCGCGATCATCAGCACGATGAACGGCAGCGACCGGCCGACGTTGACCACGAAGCCGAGCCCCGACTTGAACGCCGGGAGCGGCCGCAGCCCGCCCCGGTCGAACACCACCAGCGCCACGCCGAGCGGCAGCCCGAGCAGCGCGGTGAACAGCGTCGACCAGCCGACCATCTGCGCCGTCTCCAGCGTCGCCGGCCAGAGCAGCGGCAGGATCTCGTCCCAGGTCATGAGCCCTCCTTCGTCGGTCTCATGACCAAGGTGCTGTGCTTATCGATGACCTCGACAAGCTCGGTCATGTGCCCTCCACCTCTACGATCAGCCCCGCGTCGCGCAGGTACGCCAGTGCCGCGGCCGAGTCGGCGCCGTCGAGCGCGACGCGCAGGCGGCCCACCGAGCCGCCCGCGAGGTCCTCGATCGAGCCGCCGAGGATGCTCAGGTCCACGTCGAACTTCCTGACGACCTCCGACACCACCGGCTGCCGCGGGTCGCCGGTGAACGTGAGCGTCACCGAGCCGGCCGGGGCGGGTTCGGGCAGCGGGAAGATCTCCCTGGTCAGGCGGGATCCCGACGTCTTGATGAGCTCCGCGATGGCGCCGGACTCCTCTATGCGGCCGTTCGCCATGATGGCGACCGAGTCGCAGACGCTCTTGACGACGTTCATCTCGTGGGTGATGAGCAGGATCGTCAGGCCCAGCTCGGTGTTGAGCCGCTTGAGCAGGGCGAGGATCGACTGGGTGGTGGCCGGGTCGAGCGCGGAGGTGGCCTCGTCCGACAGCAGCACGGCGGGGTTGCCCGCGAGTGCCCTGGCGATGCCGACGCGCTGCTTCTGGCCGCCGGAGAGCTGGTTAGGGCGGTCCTTGCCGCGGCCCTCGAGCCCGACCAGCTCCAGCAGCTCGGCGACGCGCCGGTCGCGCTCGGCCCTGGGCACTCCCATGATCTCCAGCGGAAAGGCGATGTTGCCCGCGACCGTGCGCGAGTTCAGCAGCGCGAAGTGCTGGTGGATCATGCCGATGCGCTGCCTGGCGCGGTTCAGCTCGGCGCTGCGCAGCGCGGTCAGGTCCTGCCCGGCGACGGTGACGGTGCCCGCGCTGGGGCGTTCGAGCAGGTTGACGCAGCGCAGGAGCGTGCTCTTGCCGGCGCCGCTCTGACCGAGCACGCCGTAGATCTCGCCTTCGCGCACGTGCAGGTCGACGCCGTCAAGTGCGACGGTGTCCCCGTACTGCTTGCGCAGGCCGGAAGCCTGGATCACGGATTATCCCCACGACTGAGAGCGGCCCGTCGGGGGCCGCGGAAACGTACATCACCGGAAGAAAGCGCGTGGCGTCAGCGCGTGCCGGGGTGGAAGGGCAGGTGGCTCAGCCTGCGCAGCACGAAACTTGGTGCGATCATGTGGAGGGGCTTTCGACGAGAACGGGGCAGGGCGGAGGGTCGCTTCAGCGGCTCAGCATTCGGCCCGGACAACACACGGCGTTCTCTGTCACGCCTGTCCTAACGAGATCTTTACTCGGCTCCATTCCTGATGCGCGGTGTGAGTTGACTCACTTCTCCTCGATGATCTCCCAGCCGTGCGGCGGGACCTCCCCGAGGCCGGGAAAGCGGTGCGGCTCGTCACCCACGTTGAGCAGGAGCGTCATCCCCGCGCCGGAGCGCAGTACGGCGGCGGTGCCGGTGAGGTGTTCGACGGTGGTGCGCGCGGTCGCCGCGCCCTTGTGGCGCCTGCGCGCGCCGATGAGGCGCTGGTGCGTGCGGTAGACGGACCGGCCGTGCGGCGCGAGCCCGGCGGGGGTGTCGGGGAAGGCGGGTCTGATCGCGTCGTCGCCGCCTTCGCGCTCCTCCTTCAGCCCCTGGAACGCCTGCTCGTCGCCGTAGTACACGCTCGGCACACCGCCCACGGTGAACAGCACGGCCAGGGCGTGCCCGAGGTGCCGGGGGTCGTCGAGCCTGGTCGCGAGCCTGGTGACGTCGTGGTTCCCGGCGAACGTCTGAGGCGTGAACGTCTCCAGCATCCGGTTGTGCCGGTCGAGCGCCCAGGCCAGCTCGAACAGGTTGCGGTCGTTGAGCGAGCTCCAGATCGCCTTCCACAGCTCGTACTGGGTGACGGAGTCGAGCCCCGACCGTTCGACGTAGTCCGCGTAGTCGCCGTGGATGACCTCGCCGGAGAACCAGGCGTCCGGGTGGCGTTCGCGCACGCCGGGCAGCACCTGCGCCCAGAAGCCGGCGGGCACCGCGTACGCCGCGTCCAGTCGCCACCCGGCCGCTCCCCTGCCGAGCCAGTGGTCCATGACGGCCGTCACGTGCTCGCGCACGGCCGGTTCCGCGTGGTCCAGCACCACGAGGTGGTGGTGCCCTTCGAACGTCTCGAACTCGCCGGATTCCGGCCGGCGCCTGAGCCAGCGCTGCCCGGCGGGGAACGAGCGGGCCACGTGGTTGAACACGCCGTCCAGCACGATCCGCAGCCCGCGATCGCGTGCCTGCTCGACGAGGTGGTCGAAGTCCCGCTCGTCGCCGAGGCGGGGGTCGATCGCGAAGTGGTCGACGGTGTCGTACCCGTGCGTCTCGGAGGCGAAGATCGGCCCCAGCATGATCGCCGAGCAGCCCAGCTCGACCGCGTAGTCCAGCCAACCGGCCAGGTGCCGCAGCGGGCGCGGCCGGCCCGCGCCGAAGCCGAGCGGGTAGACGTGCCAGAAGATCGCATGTTCAGCCCACGGCGGCACGAAGCGCCTCCTTCTTCCGTAGGTAGGGCGCACAGGCCAGTCCGAGGGCGATCGCGCAGCCGATCGCCGTGTCGGCCAGGCGGTAGCCGAGCGTGGCCGGTGACACGTGGCCCATGAGCAGCAGGACGAGCGGGGTCATGACGGTCGCGTACATGGTGTAGTTGCGCTCCTTGAGCGCCGGCCTGGCTGCGGCCAGCGCGGCGACGAGCAGTACGAGCAGCCATGAAGGCGGTACCCACAGCAGCACGGCTGATCCCGCGATCACTCCGGCGGCGGTGCCGGCGGCCCGCTCGAGCGACCGCCGCGCCGATCCGTCCGATCGCCGCCGGACGAGGATCACCACGGTGACGGCGATCCATGACGCGGTCGGCTGGGGCCACAGGAGCCCGACGGCCTCGGCGGCGGCGAGGCACGCGGTCAGGCGGATGGGGTGCTGCCATCCGTGTGCGCTCCCCAGCGTCCCCCACCAGCGCCGCAGCAGCGCTCTCGCCGTGGGGGCCGGTCGAGCGGCGGGTGTGTGACCTTCTTGGGCGCCGTAGCGGGTGCGTCTCACGTGGACGCAGAGCGCGGTGACCAGCAGGCCCCAGGCCGCTCCCTCGGCGAACAGCACGGCAGCGGCGACCGGCTCGACGCCCTTCGCCGCGCCGGTGCTGATCACCATGAAGACGATGAGGCGCGTGCTGTGCTCGGCCATGGGCCGGCTGATGCCTCCTGCCGTCGCGAGCACGCCCGCGACGAGCACGACGGCGACCGCGGTCAGCCACCCGCGCCCCGCGACAGCGACCCCGGCGAACCCCGCCGCAGCCGTTCCCGCCACCACGGCGGCTCCCTGGGCCAAGGCGCGGCAGAGGCGCGCACGCGGGCCCCCGTTCAGGGAGACACCGTTCACGGCCAGGGCTCCGAGGGCGGCCAGGGCGCCGAGCGCGGGCCGCCCGGAGGCGACACCCCACGCGACCGGCCCGGCGAGCCCGAGCGCGGCGGCGACCATGGGCCGGAGCTCGATCCGCATGCGGCACCTCCTCTCGACGCGGGAGCCTACCCCACTTTCCTACGCATTGCGTAGCAACTTGCGGCTATAAGCCGCTTATGTCGGGGCAATTAGTAAGTGCTATCGTAATAATCATGGACGACGAGGAGCTGCGTGCCACAGCCGTGTCACTCCGCCGGGCGACCATCGGCCTGGCGAGGCGGCTGCGCGACGAGCGGCCCGCGCACGGTCTCGGCCGGCTGGCTCTCTCCCTGCTCGGCCACCTGCACAGGCGCGGCGCGCTGACGGCGGGAGAGCTCGCCGCCGCCGAACACCTCCAGCCCCAGTCCGTCACCCGCGTGCTCGCCTCGCTGGAGGAGCAGGGCCTGATCCGCCGGTCGCGCGGCGAGACCGACCGCCGCAGGCACCACATCGTCCTCACGGAGCGCGGCGCCGCGGCGCTCACCCAGCAGGTCGGCACCACGGATCTGTGGCTGGCCGACGCGATGGCCCGCAAGCTCACCCCCGCCGAGTGCCGCATCCTGGCAGTGGCGGCCGACCTGCTCGACCAGCTCCAGGCGTGAGGGCTACTGGCGGTACGGGTCGCGCAGCGGGGTGACCCGTTCGGCGAAGTCCGCCTTGATCCGCTCCATGCGCGGCCCTGGGGCGTAGAAGCGGCCCTTGGTCTCACCGTAGGGCCGCAGCCATCCCTTGGCGGCGAGATCGCGCAGGTCGCGAGCGGCCTGCCCCTGGCTCAGGCCTTCGTCGGCCTGGTAGCGGCTCCTGCGCAGGCGCCTGTTGACGAACACCTCGTAGAGCGCGGAGACGGTACGGCTGTTGAGCCCGTCGGCGTCGACCTGTTCCTCCAGGAGCATCCAGATCTCTCCGGCTTCGGCGAGGCGCTGGCGGACCCGCTGGGCCTGCATGTGATGCGCCTTCAGACAGAACCGCACCCACGGCAGCGTGTCCCCGTGGGGGCTCCATCGCCGCCTGCCGACCTGGCCCAGCACGTCGTAGTAGTCGAGCGTGACACGCTGCTGGCCGAGCCACTCCTCGATGGAGCAGAACTCGGGCAGCAGGATCTGCTCGCGGCCGAGGACAAGCGTCTGCAGCGCTCGGGACATCCGGCCGTTGCCGTCACGCCACGGGTGGATCTTGACGAGGTTGAAGTGGGCCATGGCGGCCCGGACATAGCCGGGGGCGTCCAGGTCGCCCTCGTTGAGCCATACGACCAGCTCATTCAGCGCGCCGGGCACCAGCTCGACGTCGGGGCCCTCGTAGACGACCTCTCCCGTGTCGGAGTCGCGGATGTAGATGGCTCCCGGCCGGATGACACCCGGTCCCTTGTTGCGGTGGTGACCGATGACCATGAAGTTGAGCGCGTTGAGCAGCCCGACGTCGTAGCGGAACACCGGCGCCCGCGACAGCACCTGGATGTAGGTCAGTGCCTGCTGGTAGCCCGCGATCTCCTGAGCCACCGGCGCGGACGTCTCCAGGGGCTCCTCCCCCGCCATGATGGACTCGATGTCCTCGACGCTCGCGCGGTAGCCCTCGATCGAGTTTGAGCCCTGGATCGCACGCGCCTGCAACTGCCTGCGCAGCTGCCCGTCCCACCGATGCGTCTCGGCGAGCCGGTATTTCAGGTCGCGCCGCATCTCCTCGATCTCCTCGAGGACACCCTTGTCCACGGCCTCGAGCACCGGAGTCCCGTACAGCATGCCCACATAACAGCATGGACGAATCATCCAGTCAAGCGACTGAATGATTCGTCCATTTATGCCGCAATTAGGCGGCTACCGTGGAGGCGACCTGCGCCGGGGTCAGCGCGATGTCGAGAACCTCGCGCACGTCGCTCACCGCGTGGATGGTCAGCTCGTTGCGGACCTCCTCGGGCACGTCGTCCAGGTCCGGCTCGTTGCGGGCCGGGATGAGGACGGTGGTGATGCCCGCCCGGTGAGCCGCCAGGAGCTTCTGCTTGACGCCGCCGATCGGCAGGACCCGCCCGGTCAGCGAGATCTCACCGGTCATGGCCACGTCGCCGCGTACCAGCCGGCCGGACAGGAGGGACGCCAGCGCGGTCGTCAGCGTCACACCGGCCGAAGGGCCGTCCTTGGGCACGGCGCCCGCAGGGAAGTGGACGTGTACCGAGCGGTCCTTCAGCGCGGTGACCGGCAGCTCCAGCTCCGCCCCGTGCGAGCGCAGGTAGGACAGCGCGATCCTGGCCGACTCCTTCATCACGTCGCCCAGCTGGCCGGTCAGCGTGAGGCCGGTCTCGCCGGTCTCCGGGTCGGCCAGGGACGCCTCGACGTACAGGACGTCACCGCCGGCGCCGGTGACCGCCAGGCCCGTGGCGACGCCCGGCACCGAGGTGCGCTGGGTGGCCTCGGGCAGGGACGACTCCGGCACGAACCGCGGCCGCCCGATGTAACCCACGAGGTCGTCCTCGCCGACCGTGACGGGCAGCTCGTCCTTGGCCGCCACCTTGCGCAGGATCCTCGCGACCGCGCGCTCCAGCGACCGGACGCCCGCCTCGCGGGTGTACTCGGCGGCCAGCTTGCGCAGCGCGTCGTCCTCGACCGTGATCTCCTCCGCGGTCAGGCCGGCCAGCTCCCGCTGCCTGGGCAGCAGGTGGTCGCGGGCGATCGCGACCTTCTCGTCCTCGGTGTAGCCGTCGAGCGTGACGACCTCCATCCGGTCCAGCAGCGGTCCGGGGATGGCCTCGAGAACGTTGGCCGTGGCCAGGAAAAGCACGTCGGACAGGTCCAGCTCGACCTCGAGGTAGTGGTCGCGGAACGTGTGGTTCTGGGCGGGGTCGAGCACCTCCAGCAGGGCGGCCGTCGGGTCGCCGCGGTAGTCGGCGCCGACCTTGTCGACCTCGTCGAGCAGGACGACCGGGTTCATCGAGCCGGCCTCGCGGATGGCGCGGACGATGCGGCCGGGCAGCGCGCCGACGTAGGTGCGGCGGTGGCCGCGGATCTCGGCCTCGTCGCGTACGCCGCCGAGCGCGACCCGGACGAACTTGCGGCCCATCGCGCGGGCCACGGACTCGCCCAGAGAGGTCTTGCCGACCCCGGGAGGACCGGCGAGGGCCAGCACGGCGCCGCTGCGGCGGCCGCCCACCACGCCGAGGCCCTTGTCCTGGCGGCGCTTGCGCACGGCCAGGTGCTCGATGATGCGGTCCTTCACATCCGACAGGCCCGTGTGGTCGGCGTCAAGCACGCCCCGCGCGCCGGTGATGTCGTAGTTGTCCTCTGTACGGGTGTTCCAGGGGATGTCGAGCACCGTGTCCAGCCAGGTGCGGATCCAACCGGTCTCGGGCGACTGGTCGGAAGTCCGCTCCAGCTTGTCGACCTCCTTGAGCGCGGCCTCGCGGACCTTCTCCGGCAGGTCGGCGGCCTCGACGCGGGCCCGGTAGTCCTCTTCCTCGGTCTCGGTGTCGCCGTTGAGCTCCTTGAGCTCCTTGCGCACGGCGGCGAGCTGCTGGCGCAGCAGGAACTCCCGCTGCTGCTTCTCCATGCCCTCCTGGACGTCCTTGCGGATCGTCTCGGCGACGTCGAGCTCGGCGAGGTGCTCGCGGGACCATTCGACCAGCTTGGCCAGCCGGTCGGCGGGGTCGGCGGCCTCGAGCAGCTCGACCTTCTGCGCCGTGGTCAGCCACGGGGTGTAGCCGGAGCTGTCGGCCAGCACCGAGGGGTCGTCGATCTGGTTGACCTGGTCGACGACCTGCCAGGCGCCGCGCTTCTGCAAGATCGTGGTGGCGAGGGCCTTGTACTCCTTGGCCAGCTCCTGGGCGCGCTCGCCGGCGGCGACGGTGTCGATCGTGTCGGCCTCGACCCACAGTGCGGCGCCGGGACCGGTCGTGCCGGTGCCCACGCGAACGCGGTCGACGCCCCGCACCACAGCGGCGGGCTCGCCGCCGGGCAGCCTCCCGACCTGCTCGACCACGGCCTGCACGCCGATGGCGCCGTAGCGGCCGTCGATGCGGGGAACGAGGAGGACCCGCGGCTTGTTGCCACCGGATGCACGGGCCGCGTCGATGGCAGCGCGCACCTCGGAGTCGGACAGGTCGAGGGGGACGACCATGCCCGGCAGTACGACCTCGTCGTCCAGCGGCAGGACCGGGAGGATCAGACTCTCACTCATGCGAACTCCAAAGGGTTGAGTTATACCGACTCAATTCATTGGAGCCCGGCATTGTTCCCTCTCTTGCTGATGTTCGCTCACGGCGATCGTAATCTTGTAAGCCATACCTGAGGGTGATGCTCTGGATCAGACCGTGGAGTGACGCCGTCCCGGGGCCGCGTCCGTAAGCTTGACCAGGTGATCTCCGTCCCCCGTCCCCGCCGCCTGAGGGGCGGCCGCGTGCCCGGCCAGGACGACCCCGGCGGGCAGGAGACACTGCCTGAAGAGGATGTCCTCAGATGGTGGGAGCGCGCGTTCGGCCGGGGCGGCAGCCGGCTCAAGCGGGTGGCCGCGGCTGCCACGCGGCCCCTCGGCATGGCGTTGTTCCAGGGTGACGCCGATCCGCCCCCACGATCGCGGCGGCTGACGTTCAGGACGCCGCGCAGGCTCCGGCCGGCGATCCCGTTCGGGAGCTTCAGCCTGGTCCAGGTGGCCGACGTCGTGCTTGCCCTCGTCACGTTCGGTCAGACGGTGTCGTTGATCCTGGCCTGGAACGCCGAGGCGGCCCGCGCCCACGCGCTCAACCCGGTCCTGGCCGGGCCAGTCTCGGACCTGTTCGCCTATCTGACCGCGATCGGGACCTCGCTGCCGATCGCCCTGCGTGACCGCTGGCCGCTGGCCGCCTGGCGGCTCGCGGCCATGCTGCTGCCCGTCGGCGTCTGGGTGTGGACCACAGTCGGCGACATCAGGCCACCCGCCGCGACCCCCGCCTTCAGCGACTACGGGCCGCCCTATATCTTCCCGACGGTCCTGATGTACCTGCTGGTCGTCTACTCCGTCGCCGTCCGCTGCGACCGGCGGATCACACTGGGGATCTGGTTCATCACGGTCGTGGCGGCCTGGATCATCCATCCCGATTCGATGGCTGTGGTCACGGTCGCGGTATCAGTCGCGATGTTGTTCGGCTACAACGTACGCATGCGGCGCAGCGCCACGGCCAGGCTCCTCGAGGAGGAGCGGCGCTCCCGCGAGGCCGAGAGTGCGCAGGCGGTGCTGGAGGAGCGGGCCCGCATCGCCAGGGAGCTGCATGACGTGGTCGCGCACCACATGTCGGTGATCGCGATCCAGGCGGAGGCGGTGCCGCTCAAGGCCAGGGGCGATCCCGCGCAGCTGGAGGCAGGGCTGGCGGAGATCCGCGGGCTGTCGCTGGAGGCGATCGCCGAGCTGCGCCAGGTCCTCGGCGTGCTGCGCGACCAGGACGGCCGCGCTGACACTGCGCCCCAGCCAGGGCTCGACCGGCTCGAGGAGCTGCTCTCCAATGCCCGGGCCGCCGGACTGGCCGTGCTCGTCGAGCGCTCCGGCCCGATCGGACTGCTGCCGCCCGCCGTGGGGCTGTCGGCGTACCGGATCGTGCAGGAGTCGCTCAGCAACGCGATGCGGCACGCGCCCGGAGCGACGGTGACGCTGGACATAACGAGAATGCGGGACCAGCTGCGGCTGCGGGTCGCCAACGGCCCGGGCACCGCTCCGGGCTCGGCACCGGGGGGCGGTCAGGGCCTCGTGGGCATGCGCGAACGGGCGGCGCTGCTCGGCGGCTCGCTCGCCGCCGGTCCGGTAGAGAGCGGAGGCTTCGAGATATGCGCGACGCTGCCGCTCACGGACGACGTGGAGAATGAGCAGGAGGCCGCCCCATGAGCCGCGCCCGCCGCCCGAAGGAGGCTTCTCGATGAGGCGCGCCCGCAGATCGCAGACGAGGAAGGCCAGGCGACCGAGATGATGACGCGCGGGCGACGCCGTTGGCCGGCGGCGGAGAGGAAGAGGGCTTGATCCGGGTTCTGATCGCCGATGACCAGGGGATGGTGCGCACGGGATTCACCGTGTTCCTGAGCGGGCAGCCGGACATCGAGGTCGTGGGCGAGGCGGCCAACGGGCGGGAGGCCGTGGAGCGGGCGGCGGCGCTGAGTCCGGACGTGGTGCTCATGGACGTACGCATGCCGGTCATGAACGGCCTGGAGGCGACCAGGGAGCTCCTGTCGCGCAAGACCGGGCCGAAGGTGCTCATCCTGACGACGTTCGATCTCGACGACTACGTGTACGCGGCGCTGCGGGCGGGGGCCAGCGGATTCCTGCTCAAGGACGCCTCCGCCGCGCAGCTGGTGGAGGCGGTGCGGGTGGTCGCAGCCGGGGAGGCGCTCATCGCTCCGGCGATCACCAAGCGGCTCATCCACGAGTTCGCCAAGCTGGGCGGGCCCCGTCCGACGGCGGGGCCGCGACTGGCCGAGCTGACCGAGCGGGAGACGGAGGTGCTGACGCTGATCGCCCAAGCGCTGTCCAACCAGGAGATCGCGGAGAAGCTGTTCGTGGCGGAACAGACGGTCAAGACGCACGTGGGGCGGGTGCTGATGAAGCTCGGGCTGCGCGACCGCGCCCAGGCGATCGTCTTCGCCTACGAGACCGGCCTCGTCCGCCCGGGCGAGTGACCTCGAGACGGCCCCCCATCGGGCGGCCTGTCCCGTTCCCCTTCCCCAGCCTCCGCCGTACATTCGGCTGATGGACCCGGTTGAGCTCTTTCATCAGGTGGCGCAGACCGTTCCCGCCTACCAGGCCTTTCTGGCGGAGCACCGCATCGCTCCGCAGGACGTCACGACGCTTCAGGACTTCGTACGGGTGCCGATGACGTCCAAGGAGAACTACACCCGCCGCCACCCCCTGCCCGACCTGTGCAGGAACGGCGTGATCGGGGACATCATCGCCGTGTCCTCCGGCTCCACCGGCGTCCCGTCCTTCTGGCCGCGTTCGGCGGACGACGAGCGGGTGATCGCGGCCCGGTTCGAGGAGGTCTTCAGGGACTCCTTCGACGCCCGCGAGCGCCGCACCCTCGCCGTCGTCTGCTTCGCCCTCGGGACCTGGGTCGGCGGCCTGTTCACCGTCAACTGCTGCCGCCACCTGGCCGAACGCGGCTACCCGATCACCGTGGTCGCCCCGGGCACCGACCGGAGGGAGATCCTGCGGGTCATCCCCGAGCTGGCGCCCCACTTCGACCAGGTCGTGCTCCTGGGCTATCCCCCGTTCCTGAAGAACGTCATCGACACCGAGGACCTCCCGTGGGCGGACTGGAACATCAGGCTCGTCACGGCCGGAGAGGTGTTCAGCGAGGAGTGGCGCAGCCTGGTCGCGCAGCGGGCCGGGATCGCGGACCCGGTCAAGGGCATCGCCTCCCTGTACGGCACCGCCGACGCGGGCGTCCTGGGCAACGAGACGCCGCTGTCGGTCGAGCTCCGGCGCTTCCTGTCCGCCCGCCCGGACATCGCCAGGGAGCTGTTCGGTGAATCCAGGTTGCCGACGCTTGTGCAGTACGACCCGGATGTCCGGTTCTTCGAGGAGCATCAGGGCACGCTGCTCTTCTCCGGCGATAACGGCATCCCACTCATCCGCTACCACATCGCCGACGAGGGCGGTGTGGTGCCGTACGACGACCTGCTCGGCTTCGCCCGCCGGCACGGCTTCGAGCCCGAGGCCAAGGGGCCGGAGCGGCCGTTCGTGTACGTCTTCGGCCGCGCCCACTTCACGGTGTCCTACTACGGCGCGAACGTCTACCCGGAGAACATCGCCATCGGTTTGGAGCAGCCCGAGGTCAGCGGGTCGGTGACGGGGAAGTTCGTCATGGAGGTGGTGGAGGACGCTCAGCGCGACCGGCATCTGACGATCACGGTGGAGCTCGCACCCGGCGAGAAGCCGTCCGACGGGACGGCCCAGGCCGTGGGCGAGTCGATCCTGGCCCAGTTGCTGCGGCTGAACAGCGAGTTCGCCAACTACGTGCCCGCCTCGCAGCAGATGCCGTTCATCCGCCTGCGGGAAACCGGGGATCCCGAGTATTTCCCACCCGGCGCCAAGCACCGCTACACCCGCTAGGCGCTCTTGACTTGGTGTTTACTGGGTACGAAAGCGGAAAGGCAGATTTTCATGACATAGTGTCGTCATCATCTTGACGCAGGATGCCGACGTTTGTGACACTTCGTCATAAAACGTACATGCGAGTTGAGGTAGTCCGTGACCACGTCGTTCTCCGAAATCCTGAGGAACGCCACCTGGGCCGACCACGAGTCCGCCGAGTCCGAGAGCTATCTCGCCGAGCTCATGGACGGCCGGTTGAGCGAGCACGAGTACGGCGAGATGGTGGCCCAGCACTACTTCGCGTACGTCGCCCTCGACGGGGTGTCGCGGCAGCTCGCCGGCCATCCGGTGGCCGGCCGGTTCGTCTTCCCCGAGCTGTATCGGGAGCGGGCGCTCGAGCGGGACCTGGCGACGATCTACGGGCCGGGCTGGCAGCACCGGATCGCGCCGTCCAAGGCCACGCGCACGCTGGTCGCGCGGATCCAGCAGGTGGCCGACTGGCCGGGCGGTTACATCGCGCACCACTACACGCGCTATCTGGGCGACCTGTCGGGCGGGCAGTTCATCCGGCTGGAGCTGCAGAAGATCTACGGCTACGGCAAGGGCGGAGGCGTCGACTTCTACATCTTCGACGAGCTCGGCAGCCTGCCGCGGTTCAAGAGCGAATACCGCACGCGCCTCGATGGGCTGGAGCTCGACGAGCGCGAGCGGCAGCGCGTCATCCGCGAGGTCCGCCTGGCCTACCAGCTCAACACCGAGGTCCTCACCGAGCTGCACCACACCCGCCAGGCCGCCTGATCGATCCGGGCGGGAGCCCGGAACGGCCGGTATCGGATGGAAGCGGCCGGAAGAGACCTACCATGGGCCTATGCCCCGGATCTCGGCCGCCACCATCGGCGAGCATCGCGCGCAGACGCGCGACCGCATCCTGCAGGCCGTCTCCCGCCTGTCCAGGATGCACGGTATCGACGCCATCTCGATGACGGACGTGGCCGGCGAGGCAGGCATCACCCGGACCGTCCTGTACAACTACTTCCCGGACAAGGCGGCCCTGCTGCTGGCGTTCACCGAGCGGGTGACCCAGTACTTCATCGACAGCTACGAACGCGAGCTGCCGGAGAGCGCCTCCCCCGCCGACCGGTTGCGGGCGTTCGTACGGTTGCAGCTGGCGGGCCTGCTCGCCCATCCGCACCCCGGGGCCGCCGATCTCGGCGCCGCTCTCGGCCCGGACGCCTTCCAGCAGCTGGCCGAGCACGTCGCGCCCATGCACCGCGTCCTCGTGGACATCCTGGACAGCGGTGTCGAGTCCGGCGACTTCCGTGTGATCGAGGTGGGGGCCACGGCCCGGATGATCCTCGCCGTCATCGGCGCCGAGCGGGTTCCGCTGATCAGCGGGGACGTGACGGTCGACCGGGCCGCGGAGCTGGTGTCCGAGTTCGTGCTGCGGGCCCTGCGCACGGAAGGCGCCGTATGACCGGCCAGGAAACGGTGATGCCCGGGGACGGCCACATCGAGCTCAAATCCGCCCGCGGCCGCTGGATCCTCGCCGCCACGGTGCTCGGTTCCGGGCTGGCCCTGCTCGACAGCACCGTGGTCAACGTCGCGCTCCCGTTCCTCGGCAAAGAGCTCGACGCGGGCATGGACGGCCTGCAGTGGACGATCAA
Organism: Nonomuraea sp. NPDC049695; assembly: GCF_040674955.1. Lineage (NCBI taxonomy): Bacteria > Bacillati > Actinomycetota > Actinomycetes > Streptosporangiales > Streptosporangiaceae > Nonomuraea > Nonomuraea sp. NPDC049695. The sequence continues at coordinate 28,648 of NZ_JBFANV010000077.1, forward strand.
CGCGTACACCCTCACCCTCGCCGGCCTGATCCTGCTGGGCGGATCCCTGGGTGACCGCTACGGGCGGCGGAAGATCTTCGTCATCGGCACCGTGTGGTTCGCCGTCGCGTCCGCCCTGTGCGGCCTGTCACCGAACATCGAGTTCCTCATCGGGGCCAGGGCCTTGCAGGGCATCGGCGGGGCGCTGCTCACGCCCGGCTCCCTGGCGATCATCCAGGCGTCGTTCGTACGACACGACCGTCCCCGGGCCGTCGGGATCTGGTCGGGCCTCGGCGGGGTGGCCGCCGCGATCGGGCCGCTGCTGGGCGGCTGGCTGGTGCAGACGGCCGGGTGGCGCTGGGCGTTCCTGATCAACCTGCCGTTCGCGCTGCTCATCGTGCTCGTCACCGTGCGGCACGTGCCCGAGAGCAAGGACGAGGAGGCGGTGGGGCGGTTCGACGTGCTCGGGTCGGTGCTGGCGGCGCTGGCGCTGGCCGGGATCACGTACGGGCTGATCCAGAAGGGCGCGCCCGTGCCGCTGATCGCCGGAGTGGTGCTGGGCGCGGCGTTCGTGGTGATCGAGATCCGCAGGTCGCCGGACGCGCTGGTGCCGGTGGGGATCTTCCGCAACCACGTGTTCACGGCCGTGAACGTGGTGACGCTGATCATGTACGCGGCCATGGGCGTGGTGTTCTTCCTGCTCGTGGTGCAGCTCCAGGTGGTGTCCGGCTTCGGGCCCATCGCGGCGGGGCTGGCCATGCTGCCGACGACGATCCTGATGCTGTTGCTGTCGGGCCGGGCCGGCGAGGTGGCCAAGCGGCGCGGGCCGCGCTTGCCGATGACGACCGGGATCCTGCTCGCGGGCTGCGGGTTCATCGCGATGAGCAGGATCGGGCCGGGCGCCTCGTACCTGCTGGACGTCCTGCCCGCGGTGACCGTTTTCGGGATGGGGCTGTCGGCGGCGGTCGCCCCGCTCACCTCGACCGTCCTCGCCACGGCCGAAGAGCGGTACGCGGGCACGGCCAGCGGCGTCAACAACGCCGTGGCCCGCACCGGCAGCCTGCTCGCCGTCGCCGCGGTGCCGCCGCTGGTCGGGCTGGTGGGCGACGCGTTCAGGAATCCGCCGGTGTTCGACGCCGGGTTCCGGATGGCGATGCTGATCAGTGCGGGGATGATGGTGGTGTCGGCGCTGATCACGTTCCTCACCATCAGGACGAACGTGCTCGCGGCCGAAGATTAGGGGACCTGTCCGGCAGGCGCGGCGTGGCACGAGCGGCGTGGCCTGGCGGGGACTGCGGCAGGGGCGGTGGGGCTAGAAGGTGAAGGCCTGGGTGCGGACGCTGTTGTCGAAGTTCGACAGGAGCAGTTCGGGCTCGCCGACCGCGCGGATGCCGGGCAGCCTGGTCAGCAGCTCGCGGAACATCGTACGCAGCTCCTGCCTGGCCAGGTTGGCGCCGAGGCAGAAGTGCGGGCCGGGGCCGCCGAAGCCGACGTGGGGCTTGGTGTCGCGGGTGATGTCGAACGTGTCGGCGTCCGGGAAGACCGACTCGTCCCGGTTGGCCGAACCATAGAAGAGGACGACCTTGTCCCCCTTCTTCAGCTCCAGCCCGCGCAGCGAGCAGTCCTCGGTGACCGTGCGCCTGAACTGCATGATCGGTGACACGTACCGGACCATCTCCTCGATCGCGCCGTTGACGTGCGCGTCGAAGTCGCTCATCAGCAGCTCGCGCTGCGCCGGGTTGTCGGTGAGGAGCTTGATGCCGTGGGCCATCGTGTTGCGGGCCGTCTCGTTGCCCGCGACCAGCAGCAGGGCGAAGAACGAGCCGAGCTCCTTGTCGGTCAGCCGCTCCCCGTCGACGTTGGCGTTGACCAGCAGGGACACCAGGTCACCCTTGGGGCTGGCGACGCGCTCGTGGCCGAGCTTGATGACCATGCGCTGCAGGGCGAGCAGGGCCAGCATGTTCTGGCCGGCCAGCTGGACGCTGCGCGCCAGGCTGGGGCGCACGCCGGTGTACGCGGTGGAGATGTCGGCGTGCTGGTGGACCTTCTCCCGCAGCTCCTGCGGGACGTCCAGCATGTCGCAGATGACGTGGATGGGCAGCCGGGCCGCCACCTGGCCCACGAAGTCGCGCGGGCCCTGCTCGACGACGTCGTCCACGATGCGGGCGCAGGCGGCCTCGATGTCGCTCTGCAGGCCGGCCAGCATCTTCGGGCTGAAGGAGCGGGTGACGATCCTGCGCAGGCGGGCGTGGCGCGGGTCGTCCATGTTGACCATCGACTCCCCGAACACCTGCTTCACCCAGCCGGGCGGCTCCGGGTTGGTCACGGCCGGCTCGCTGGAGAAGATCTTGGCGCTGCGGCTGGCCTCGACCACGTCCGCGTGCCGTACGAGGGCGTAGAAGCCCTTGCCTGACCGGAGGAAGGGGACCTTCTTCTCCGGGAAGAACACCGGATGCTCCAACTGGCGGAGCCGGGCGAACGCCTCATTCCGCTCTTTGAGCGGCCTCCGCCAGAAATCCAGGTCCGCGAGGTCGATGTCCACGCGACCATCGTGGCACGTTCCCATGCCCCTGGGCATGGGCAACCGATGTGCATCCGCATCTCCAGGGCCGTTCTCGCGCCGTTCAGGCACGGTTCGACCTGTGTGGACATTACTTCCGGTATGAAGCTGCTGCTCGCCGCGTGTCTGGTTCTTCCGCTCACTTCCGGTACGGCTCCCACCGCGGCTCGCTCGTGCGGTGGGCACCCCCTCGACTTCGACGGCGACGGACGGCCCGACCTCGCCGTGGCCGCCCCCTACGACGACTCCCGGGCCGGGTCGGTGACCGTGATGTACGGGTCCGGGAAGAAGGCGAAGCTCACCCAGGCCGGGGCGGAGCCGGGCGACTCGTTCGGGTCGGCTCTGGCCGTAGGGGACTTCAACGGGGACAAATGCGCCGACCTGGCCGTGGGCGTGTCGGAGGAGTTCACGGGCGCCCGCGTGCCCGGCGGGGACGGGAACGGGGTCGTCCAGATCTTCAACGGGTCGGCCGAGGGCCTGGTCCCGGGCAAAGAGCTGGCGCTGGCCAGGCCGTCCAGCGACCGGTTCGGCGCGTCGCTGGCCGCCGGGGACCTCGACGGGGACGGCCGGGACGAGCTGGTCGTGGGCGCGCCGAGCCACCGGTCGGGCGGGGCGGTGACCGTCTACTGGATGAAAGGGCGCAAGCCGTACCAGATCACGCAGAAGACATCGTGGGTGCGGCAGGCGGCGAACGTGACCGACCAGTGGGGGGCGGCGCTGGCGACCGGCGACTTCGACGGCGACGGCAAGGACGAGCTGGTCGTCGGCGCGCCCGCCGACAGCGTCACGCTGGACGGGCAGGGCTCGGTGACCGTGATCGACGTACGGGCGAAGCGGGCCCGGCAGCTCACCCAGAGCAGCCCCGGCATCAAGGGGGCCTCCGAGAAGTGGGACGCGTTCGGCGCCGCGCTGGCCACGGGCGACTTCAACGGCGACGGACGCGCCGACCTGGCCGTCGGGGTCCCCGGCGAGGGCCTCAGCGCGAACCAGCGGGCCATGGACTACGGCGACGGCACCGTGGACGTCCTGTACGGGTCGCGCGGCGGCCTGACCACCCACAAGAGCGAGGCGTGGTCGCAGAACACGCTGGAAGGCGTGCCCCGGTACTACGACCGGTTCGGGGCGTCCTTGGCGGCCGGGGACTTCAACGGGGACGGCAACGACGAGCTGGCGATCGGCGTGCCCGGCGAGAAGGCGGTCCAGGTGCTGGCCGGGCGCGCGTCCGGCGGGCTGACCCGCGCGGGGAACCTGCTGGTCAAGGGGAAGGGCCGCGACTTCGGCGCCGCACTGACCGCGCTGCCCCTCAGCGAGCGCTACCACCCGCTGGACCGGCGGCGGCCGCTCTACGGGCTGGTGGTGGCGGCCCCCGACCAGGGGCTCGTCATGTACGCGCCCGGCTCGCGGAAGCGGGGGCTGAAGCTGGGCAAGGTGCGCCGGCTCAGCCAGGGCAGCGGCCTGTACGGTTACACCTTCGGCTGAGGTCCTCAGACGGGATCAGGGCGGGACGCGGCGCCGTTGACGGGCAGGATCACCCTGAACAGCGCTCCCTTGCCCGGCGCGCCCTCCGCCATCACGATGCCGCCGTGCGCCTCCACCAGCGTGGCCGCGATCGACAGCCCCAGCCCCGACCCGCCGGCGCTCCGGGCCGGGTCGGCGCGGTAGAACCGCTCGAACACCCGCTCGGCCACCTCCGCCGGGAACCCGGGCCCTTCGTCAGCCACCTCCACCACGGCCTGGTCGCCGTCCAGCCCGACCCGCACCTGGAAGGGCGTGCCGGGCGGCGTGTGGGTGAGCGCGTTGGTGACGAGGTTGTTGAGTACCTGCCCGAGCCGCGACTCGTCGCCCGTCACGATCACGTCCCCCTCGCCACCGAAGAGCCGCACCAGCTCGATCTTCCGGTCCGGCGCCAGCGTCTGGGCGTCGATCACCACGGTGGCCGCGAGACTGAGCAGGTCCACGGGCCGCATCGCCAGCTCCCGCCGCTGGTCGAGCCGGGCCAGCAGCAGCATGTCCTCCACGAGCAGCCCCATGCGCGCCGCCTGCCCCTCGATGCGGCTCAGCAGCCGTACGGCCTCGGCCAGGTCTTTCTCCTTCCCCAGCCGGTACAGCTCCGCGAACCCCCTGATCGAGGTCAGCGGCGTGCGCAGCTCGTGCGAGGCGTCGGCCATGAACCGGCGCATCAGCTCCTCCGACCGCCTGGCCGCCGTGGCGGACCGGCGGGCGGACTCGGCCGCCGCCTCCCGCTCGCCCACCGCCACCTCGATCTGGGCGAGCATGCTGTTGAGCGAACGGCCGAGCTTGCCGACCTCGGTGGTGCCCGCCCAGAGGGGCACGCGGCGCGACAGGTCGCCGCCCGCGATGTCCTTGGCCGTACGCGCGATCTCGCGGAGCGGGCGCAGGCTGCGGCGTACCAGCCAGTAGCAGGCGAACCCGAGCACCACCAGCGTGCCGCCGCCGGCGACCGCGACGATCAGGACGAGCTGGGAGACCGTGGCGTCCACCTCGCTCAGGTTGACGGCGATCACCCGGCTCTGGCCGTCGCGGCCCGGCACGGCGACCACGCGCCAGCTCGGGCCCCCGGTCCCGAGCGACTCGACGGTGAAAGGGCGGCCGTTGAGGGCGACGACCTTGAGGAGGTCGAGCTTGGGCAGGGCGGGCGTGTGCTCCTCTGTCGACTCGCTGAGCGTCCTGATCGGGGTGCCGGAGGGGTCCAGGAGCACCGCGTAGAACAGGCCGAAGAAGCGCTGCGGGCGCCCGCCGGGGCGGGGCTGCTCGGCCATCGGGGGCGGGTCGCGGAGCGGGCGGGTGGCCGAGATCAGCTGCTGGTCCACGCGCTCGACGAGGTAGCCGCGCAGCAGCCGCACGGCGAACCCGCCGGTGAGGGTGATGGCGAGGGTGACCAGCAGGAGCGTGGCGGAGACGAGGCGGAGCCAGAGCGGGGCCCTGGCGAGGTATTTCCGCAGCCGGGCGACCCTGGTCAAGAGCGTGCTCATCTACGGGCTCAGATACGGGGCGGGCGCAGGATGTAGCCGACTCCGCGCAGCGTGTGCAGGTACTTGCGCTCCCCGGTGTCCACCTTGCGCCGCAGGTAGGAGACGTACGACTCGACCAGGCCGACGTCGGTGCGCCAGTCGCCGTTCCACACGTGGTCGAGGATCTGCGTCTTCGACAGCACCCGGCCCACGTTGAGCATGAAGTACCGCAGCAGCCTGAACTCCGTCGGCGACAGCTTGATCGGAATGCCGTCGCGCCACACCTCGTGGCTCTCCTCGTCGAGCTCCAGATCGGCCACCCGCATCCGGTTGGGCGGCGGCGCGCCGCGGCGGGTCCTGCGCAGCACCGCCCGGATCCTGGCGATGACCTCCTCCAGGCTGAACGGCTTGGTCACGTAGTCCTCGCCCAGCCCCAGCCCCGCGATCCGGTCCTCCGGCGTGTCCTTGGCGGTCACGAAGAGCACGGGGACCCGGCGGCCGCGGGACCGCAGCCTGCCCGCGACCGCCAGGCCGTCCAGGTCGGGCAGCATGACGTCGAGCATCACCAGGTCAGGCGAGCTCTCCTCAGCGACCCGAAGCGCCTCCATGCCGTCGGCCGCGGTCAGCACCTCGAACCCCGCCATGCGCAGGCTGGCCGAGAACAGCTCCCTGATGTTGGGCTCGTCGTCCACCACCAGCAGCCTGGCCTCGGGCTCGCTCATCGAGGGCCTCCTCCCTGGGCACCCTGGGTGATCGAGGTGGCCGCCACCGAGCCGTCACCGCCCTGCCGGCCGCGTACCACGACCGAGGTGCCGGTCTGCAGGTCGGACACCTTGCCCGGCTTGGAGATCTGGACGGTGGTCTGGTCGTTCACGGTGACCGTGACGGTGGAGCCGTCCATGGTCTTGACATAGATCTTGCCGCCCTCGACCTTCTGGACGGTGCCCACCGTACCTCCCCCGCCGCCCATCCGCTGGCCGCCGCCGTAGCCCGGGGGCTGCCCGAACCCGTTGCGCTGCTGGCCGAAGCCTCCTGGCGGCTGAGCGTACCCTTGCTGCGCGCCGTACCCGCCTGCGCCGGGGCGCTGCCCGCCGGCGACGGACGCGGAGGAGGAGCCGAACAGGCTCTGCGCCTGGATGCCGATGAGGATGCCCGCCACGAGCACCACGCCGGCGGCCAGCGCCAGCGTGAGCTTCGACGGGCCCCTGCTGGGCTGGACGGCAAGCTCCTCTCCCAGGTCGTCGGGGAAGGGTGAGGAGTCGAGCTGGGCCATGTCATTCTCCTTACTCGTGGCGCAGGGCCTGGATCGGCCGCAGCTTGGCCGCCCTGTTGGCGGGGTAACTCCCGAAGAACAGCCCGATCCCCACCGACACGCCCAGCGCCAGCGCCACCGATGACGGCACGAGGACGGGTTCGATGCCGGCGACGGTGAACCTGGTCCCGATGAACGCCACCAGTACCCCGGACAGCCCGCCGACCAGGCTCAGCAGCGTGGCCTCCAGCAGGAACTGGCCCAGGATCGCGCTCCTGGGCGCGCCGATCGCCTTGCGGATGCCGATCTCGCGCGTGCGCTCCGTGACGGTCACCAGCATGATGTTGGTGATGCCGATGCCGCCCACCAGCAGCGAGATCGCCGCCACGGCGCCCAGCAGGACGGTGAAGGTGCCGGTCGCCGCGCTGACGGTCTCCTGCAGCGTGGCCTGGTTGAGTATGCGGTAGTCGGCGTTGTCGTTCTTGATGCCGTGCCGCTGGTTGAGGATGGCCGTGACCTCGGACTGCGCCGCCGTCGTGGTGTCCGCGCCGGTCGCCTGGACGACGACCGAGCTGAGCGAGCCGAACCCGCTCAGGCTCTGCTGTACGGCGGGCAGCGGCGCGATGGCCACGTCGTCGGCGTCCTGCATGCCGGTGGACCCGGCCTCCTTCAGCACGCCGACGACCGTGAACGGCACGCCGGACACGCTGATCTGCTTGCCGATCGGATCGACGGTCCCGAACAGCTCCTCCACGACGGTCTGGCCGAGCACCACGACCTTCCTGGCGGCCAGCACGTCGTCGTTGAAGAAGTAGGTGCCCTTGGCGACGGGCTTGTTCACGGCCTCGAAGTAGCTGGGGTAGGTGCCGACGAACTGCGAGATCGCGTGGCTGGCGGCCCCGTACGCGGCGGTCGAGGATGCGGCGGTCACGACGGGCGAGACGCTCCTGACCGAGGGCGCCAGGGTCTTGTCCGTCAGCGCCTTGGCGTCGGCCAGGCTGAGCTGCCTGGCCTGGGTACGCGGGCCGGTGTTCCCGCCGCCGCCCTGGCCCCGCATGCCGCCACCGCCGCCTCCCGAGAACTGCGGGGAGATCGTCAGGGTGTTGGCGCCGAGGCGCTGGATGTTGCGCTGGATGCTCTGCGAGGAACCCTCGCCGACGGCGACCAGCATGATGACCGCGGCGACGCCGATGAGGATGCCGAGCGTGGTCAGCGAGCTGCGCATCTTGTTGGCCAGCAGGCCGCGCAGCGCGAAGCGGAGGATCTCGAGCTGGTTCACCTGGCCGCTGCCTTCTCTGTCATACGCGGCGGCGGGCCGTCCACCGGCGCCTGGCGGCGGTCCTCCACGATCTCGCCGTCCACCAGCCTGATCACCCGCTTGGCGTGCGCGGCCACGTCGTTCTCGTGGGTGATGAGCACGATCGTGCGGCCGGACGCGCTGAGCCGGTCCAGGATCTCCAGGACGTCGCCCGTGGAGGCGGTGTCGAGGTTGCCGGTCGGCTCGTCGGCCAGCAGCAGCGCGGGCGCCGTGACCAGCGCCCTGGCCACGGCCACGCGCTGCTGCTGACCGCCGGAGAGCTGGTTCGGCTCGTGGTGCACGCGGTCGGTCAGCCCGACCTGCTCCAGCGCGGCCAGCGCCCGCGCGCGCCGCTCGGCCTGGCCGATGCCGCCGTAGACCAGCGGCAGCTCGACGTTGGCCAGCGCGCTCATGCGCGGGATCAGGTTGAACGACTGGAACACGAACCCGACCCTGCGGTTGCGCAGGATCGCGAGCTGGCGCTCGTCCAGCCGTCCCACGTCGGAGCCGTCGATCTCGTACGTGCCGGAGGTCGGGATGTCGAGGCAGCCCAGGATGTTCATGAGTGTGGACTTGCCGGAGCCGGAGGCGCCCATGATGGCGACGTAGTCACCGCGCTCGACGTCCAGGTTGACGCCGCGCAGGGCGCGTACCCTCGCGTCGCCCTCGCCGTACTCCTTGATCAGGTCCCGCACGCGCAGGACGGGCGGGGCCTCACGGGTCGAGGGGGCGGCGGTCGAGGGGGCGGCGGTCGAGGGGGCGGCGGTCGAGGGGGTGCCGGTCGAGGGGGTGTCGGCTGAGGGGGCGCTCATCGCCCGCCTCCCGGCACGCCGCCGGGGCCGCCACCCGGGAATCCGCCGCCGCCGCCGAAGCGCAGGTTGCCGCCTGTGGTGCCGGTCGTGGTCACCGGGGGCACGACCTGGTCGCCCTCGGACACACCCGACTTGATCTCGGTCAGGCTCGTGCCCTGCACGCCGACCTCGACCGGGGTCCTGGTCTGGCGTCCGTTCTGGAGCAGGGTGACCGTGGTCTGGCCGCCGCTGGTGGAGACGGCGGTGGAGGGGACGGTGACGACGTTGTCGGCCTGGCCGACCACCACCTCGACGGTGGCCGTCTGGCCCAGCCGCACCTGGCTCGGGACCTTCGCGAACGTGACCGTGACCGGGTACTGCACGACGTTGTTGCTGGTGGAGGCGACCGGATCGATCTGGGTGACCTTGCCCGTCGCGGTCACCCCCGGCAGGGCGTCGAAGGTGACCGTGGCCTGCTGGCCCTGCTTGAGCTTGCCGGTGTCGGACTCCGTGAAGGAGCCCACGAGCTGCAGCTTGCCGATGTCGGCGATCTGGATGAAGCCGCTGGAGCCCGTACCGGACGACGAGCTTGCGCCCTGTCCTTGTCCCGTGCCCGAGGTGGAGCCGGAGCCCGAGCTCGAACCGGAGCTGCCGCCGCCGACCGAGCCGTTCACCGCCGTGATCGTGCCCTTGAACGGGGCCTTCAGCACCGTGGCCGCCACCGTGCGCTGGGCCTCCCGGTAGGCGTTGCGGGCCTTGATGTAGGAGGCGTAGAGCTGGGCCGTCGAGGTCCCGTCGTCCACGGCGCTGTCGTACGTGGCCTTGGCCGCCGACAGGCTCTCCTGGGCGGCGTCGTCGTCGAGCCTGGCCAGGATGTCGCCCTTGCTCACCTTGTCGCCGGCCTTGACGTAGATCTTCTCGACCGTGCCCGTCGTGCCGAAGGAGAGCGCTCTGGACTTGGAGCTCGTCACCGCGCCCGACGCGGACACCGCGGCCACCACCGAGCCGCGGGTCGCGGTCACGGTCCTGACGGTCGTCTCACCGGCCGCCCGATCCGTGCCGAGCTGGGAGTAGGCGAGCACAGCACCGCCCAGCAGGAGCACCGCCAGTGCTCCGTTGGTCATCAGCGCTCTGCGCCTTGTGGACACCTTCACAGGCGGTGACCCTTGCACATGATGCTGCGCCGGAGCCGCGAGCAAGCTGAACGTTCGCTGACAACCTCGCAGCCGCGACGGGCACTCAGGTAACTCTTAGGCTGCTCGCAGCCGGGCGCGAACCTCCTCCGCCAGGATGGGCCGCCATGAGACCGACTATCGCGCTGGGCGGGCTCGCCCTTGCCGTGCTCGTGGCCGGGAGCGGCCTGGCGCTGGCGCTGCGCGACGACGCCCCGCCCACTGTCCAGGTACGGCTCGCCGCCGCGCAGCGCGGCCAGGTCACGGCCACGGTCAGCGCGGCGGGCAGCACCGTGGACGGCTCGCGGAGAGACCTGGCGTTCGGCTCCTCCGGGACGCTGACCAAGGTGTACGTCAAGGTCGGGACCAAGGCGAAGAAGGGCCAGGTGCTGGCCAGGATCGACAGCCGGGGGGCTCAGGAGGCGTACACGGCGGCCAAGGCCGACCTGGCGGCGGCCGAGGAGGCCCTGGACGAGGCCCAGGAGAAGGCCGCGTCCCCGGCCGCCTCGACACCCGCGGCCTGCGCGCCCTCCGGGACCGGCGCCACACCGGCCGCCGCCTCTACCGGAGGCTCGGCGCCGACCGGCGGGGCGGGCGCCGCGCTCGGGCCGACGGCGCCGTCCGCACTGAACGTGGACCCGGCGCCGACCTCCACCCCGCACCCCACCACGACGCCGCACCCCACCACCACGCCGACCACCGGGCCCACCGATCCGGGCCCCGAGCCGCAGCCCACGGTCACGGTCACCGTGACGGCCACCGTCACCAAGACCGTCACCGCCGCCCCCACCGGCGGCTCACCCGGCGGCGGCTCACCCGGCGGCGAGATCCCTGGCGGCGGGGCGACCAGCCAGCCGGGGGGTCCTCCCTCCTCGACCGGCACACCCTCCGGCAAGCCGTCCACCGGCGCGAAGCCGTCGCCGAACGGCAAGCCCACGGGCAGCGGCAGGCCGTCGGCCCAGCCAAGCGGCCGATCAAGCGGCAGGCCGAGCGGCAGAACCACCGCCAGGCCGAGCGGTGGGCCGACCAACGGCTCCCGGCCGTCCTCCCAGGGCTCCTGCAGCCGTAACACGGGCTCCACGGGGCAGGGCGGCGGGATCAGCGAGGAGCAGGCCGCCGCGAACGTGGACCGCGCGGAGGCCGCGCTCGAGCAGGCGGCCGACGCCGTACGGGCCACCCGCATCGTGGCCCCCGCGGCGGGCACGGTCCTGTCGGTGGCGGGCGCGCCCGGCGACACGGCGGGCACCGGCACCTTCATCAGCCTGGGGAACCTCAACGAGCTGCAGGTCCAGGCCATGGTCACCGAGTCCGACGTGAACCGGCTCAAGCTCGGTCAGAAGGCCCAGATCACTCTGGCCACCCGGAACGGCGAGCGCTACCAGGGAACGGTGACGGCCATCGCGCCGACCGCGACGGTGGACGGCCAGCTCGTCCGCTACTCGGTCACCCTCGCCTTCGACGAGCCGCCCACGGGTCTCATGCTCGGGCAGACCGCCTCGGTGACGGTCACCACGGGCTCGGCCAAGGACGCGATCTACGTGCCCGCCGCCGCGGTCCGCACCCGGTCGGACGGCACGCAGGTGGTCACGGTCCGCTCGGACGGCCGCGACTCGGCCAAGGCGGTGCGCACGGGGGTGCGCGGCGACCAGTACGTGCAGGTCACCTCGGGTCTGCAGGAGAGCGAGGAGGTGGTCATGTCGGGCACCACCTCCGGCGAGTTCCCGGACGCGAGCTGGCCCGGCGCCTGAGCCCAGGACCGGCCCGGCACGCCTCCTGCCGGGCCTCGGGCCCCGGGCGTGCGTGCGGCACGCCCGGGCCCACCCGCCCCCGGCGAGCGCCTCCGACGGGCGTGGCAGGCGAGCGTGGCAGGCGAGCGCGGCAGGCGGGCGCGGCAGGCGGGCGCGGCAGGCGAGCGCGGCAGGCGGGCGCAACACGCGGGCGTGGCGGTTGAGCGAATCCTCAGCCCGTTCCCAGCGAACGTTCAGGCAACGCGCACCGGCGGAACCGTTCAGCCGGCGCGCGGAGCGCCCGCCTGGGCGGCGGCTGCGGCGCCGGTCGTCGCGGGCAGGGTGAGGCGGTGGGAGGTCTTGGCGCGGGCGCCGCGACGGGAGATGTAGTCCAAGGTCCGGAAGTCGACCGAGAGCTCGTCACGGGTCAGCTTCGCCATGAGGTATCCACGCCGCTGGTCGATGAACGAGATGTGCGGGTTCTCCTGGAGCGCCTCCGCGATCCACGTACGGTCCCGGTACCCGTCACCGTCGCTCGCGATCGACGAGGCCACCAGCTCCTTGGCCACCACCGGCGAGTCCGGGTCGTCGAAGTCGGTCTTGAGCTCCGCCAGGTGGTGCATGTGCGCGTCCCCGGTCAGCACCACCGGGTTCGACGTCCCGGCCAGCGATCCCAGCAGGCGCGTGCGCTCGGCCGCGTACCCGTCCCACGAGTCCAGGTTCACCTCGCGGCCCGGCCCGACCTTGTAGTCGCGCTGCGCCATCAGGATCTGCTGCCCGAGCAGGTTCCAGCGGGTCGTCGAGCCGCGCAGCCCGCTCTCCAGCCAGCGCCACTGGTCGGCCCCGAGCAGCGTCCGCCCGGACGCCAGCCGGTCGTCGCAGCCGGCCCGTACCCCGTCCAGGCAGGCCTGGTCGTCGCGGAACTGGCGGGTGTCCAGCAGGTGGAAGCGGGCCAGGGTACCCCAGGAGATGCGCCGGTTCACCCTGAGCACCGCCCCCTGGAGACTGGCGCGGCGCAGCGGCATGTTCTCGTAGTACGCCCTGAACGCCTGCGCCCTGCGCCTGGTGAAGCCGGGCGCGCCCGTGCTGGAGACCGAGCCGGCCCAGTTGTTCTCGATCTCGTGGTCGTCGAACGACATCAGCCAGGGCCCCACGAGGTGCGCGGCCTGCAGGTCGTGGTCGCTCTTGTACTGGGCGTGCCGCAGCCGGTAGTCGGCGAGCGTCTCGCACTTGCCGGGCGTGTGGGTGCGTACGCGACCGGCCAGCGCCGTGTAGCCGCTGGGGCCGTACTCGTACATGTAGTCGCCGAGGAAGACGACCAGGTCCGGCTCCTGCTCGGCCAGGCGGCGATAGGCGGTGTAGTAGCCGTGCTCGTAGTGCGCGCACGCCGCGACCGCGAACGTGAGCGGAGTCTCCCCGGTGGGCGTCGTCCTGGTACGGCCCGCCGGCGAGAGGCGGCCCTCGCTCCTGAACCGGTAGAAGTACTCGCGCCCGGGTTCCAGCCCGTCCAGCTCGACGTGGACGCTGTGGGCGTCGCGCGCCCTCGCCGTGGCCGTGCCCGACCTGACGATCGTGGAGAAGCGCTCGTCGGCCGAGACCTGCCAGTCCACGTCGACGTCGCGGGCCGGCATGCCGCCGCGGCCGTCGCCGCCCAGCGGGTCGACGGCCAGCCTGGTCCACAGGACGAAGCCGTCGGCCGAGGGGTCGCCGGAGGCCACGCCCAGCGTGAAGGGGTCGGATCTGAGGGTCCTGGCCGCCGCCGGGGTGGCGGTCTGAGGAAGGAGGAGTCCGGCTGTCGCCGCTGTCAGGAAGGCTCTGCGGTCCACGTTCACAGGTATGTCCGCCCGCGCTGACCCGGCCGTGACCGCCGAGTCAAGCGCGGGTGAACAGCATCAGTCGTCCTGGCCCCGGCTTGTCACAGCGCTACTTCACAGGGCCGCTGAGAGCGCGCCGCGGAGCGCGGCCGCGTCCGTGAAGTGCACGCCCGTCAGGCCCGCGCGCTCGGCGCCCTCGACGTTCTCCTCGCGGTCGTCGATGAAGACGATCTTCGACGGGTCGGCGTCCAGCGCGCGGACGAGCTCGTCGTAGATCTCCCGGTCGGGCTTGACCAGGCCCATCCTGCCGCTGTAGAAGCGCTGACCGATCTCCGCGATCCAGGGCAGCTGGTCCAGGCCGTCGCCGACGCAGACGGGCGCGTTGGACAGCAGCGCCACGTTCCGTCCCGCCGCGATCAGCTCGCCGAGCAGGGCGACCGTGCCCTCGTTCGGGTACGCCCAGCTCGCGACGTCCATGGCGACCAGGCGCGCGACCTCGGTCTGGGTCACGGGCCGGCCCAGCACCGCCGACCAGTAGGCCGGCGGGCTCAGGCTCGCCCGGTCGAACTCGAGCCGGTGCTCCCAGTAGCCCCGCTTGAAGTCCTCGGGGTCCGCGTCCACCGCGCGCGCCATGGCCTCGGCGTCGGACTCGGGCTGGGGAAGGGACAGGACACCGCCGTAGTCGAAGACAATCCACGTCATGCCAGGAATGGTCGCAGATGCGGGTCCAGCGCCGGGCAGCCGAGATACTTTTCGGCGGTGTGGAAGTCGATCCAGTCCAGGTTGACCAGCTCCTCGGCGTCCACGCCGGTGAAGCTGACGGCCAGGTTGGGCGGGATGGCGGCGATGTCGTCCTTGTCGGCGATATTCACCCAGCGCCTGACGCCTCCGGGGCGCTCGCCGCGGCCGTTGATGGGGGCGGGCAGGAGCTGCTCGAAGATGACGTTGCGCATGCCGAGCGGGCTGCCGAGGGTGATGAGGAGGTCGATCTGGAGGTCGGGGTTCGCCCAGAGGGCCTCGTACGTGACGACGCTGCCGAGCGAGTGGGCGATCACCACCTCGGGCCGGTTCTTCCTGATCACGTCGGCGACGACCTGCCGGCACCTCTCGCGCTTGTCCGCATCGGTGAGGTAGGCCGCCACCTCCGGCGCGAACAACTTGGCGAACGCCGCCGACCTGCCGTCCAGCCTGTCCAGCAGCCAGCCGGTGAACGACTTGAGCGCCCCCGTGACGTGCTCGCCCACGCCCCGGTTCCGCGCCCAGGCGACGAGCACCTGCTGCGCCGGCCGCTCCATGGCCGCGGACCTCGGCGCCCGCCCGCCGCGCCGCCCGTCGTGCAGGTGGTGCGCGAAATAGGCGATCTCACTGAAGTACGCCCGCGTCTCGCCCCCGAGCGCCACGTGCAGGTAGCGGTCCCACTTGATCCGCATCGCCTCGGCCGCCCCGGCCGCGGACCGCCCGGCCTCGAGGTAGTAGTTGTACTTGCCGATCCCGTGCACGCCGACGATCCCGGCCACAGCGCCTCCCCACCCCGTGATCTTCTCGCCGTGATGGTGGCACACGTCCCTTGCAATCCGCCATCGGCCCGCATCCCCCCAAAACTTTAGGCTTGCCTAAAGATTTAGGTAGAGCTAAAGTGGGAACACCAGTAGGTGAGCCTGTCGCTGAGCGTCGAGAGCGAGACCCAGATGGCCTTCCGCCGGAGCACCCGCGACGAGGTGGGCGGTCTCGCCCAGAACGTCGTGGACGAGATCACCTGGTACATGCGGGAGCACAAGATCTCCCGCGCCGACCTGGCCGCGTCGATGGGCGTCTCCGCGGGCCGGGTGAGCCAGATCCTGTCCGGCGACGAGAACCTGACGCTCCGCACGCTCGAAACCGTCGTGGGCGCGCTCGGCGCCCGCCTGGAGTTCACGCTGGGCGACGCCGAGGGCTCGGAGATCCTGCTCCACGACCCCGCCGGCTGACGCCGCGCCCCGCCTCATCTCGTGGCCTCATCTCGTACGCACCCCGGCGTCGCGCCGGTCCATGGTGTGCGGCACGAACGCCGGCAGCGACCGGTAGCCGGCACGGTAGGCCGCCGCCAGCAGCCGCAGCACCTCGGCCTCCGCGTCGTGCCTGAGCACGCCGTGCAGCCGCGTCAGGTCGTTCAGATACCGCTCGTACCTGGCCAGCCGCGTGTGGCGCGACCCGTTCAGGGCCGTGACGACCTTCGAGCGCGAAGCCCCGTCCTCCACCAGCGCCGCCACGTCCAGCCGCCGCTCGATCGCGTCCAGCCTGGCGTGTATCCGCTCCCGCCTGCGCTCCTCCGGTGAGAGCCGCTCGGCGATCCGCGCGTGGTAGCGGTTGGCGGCCAGGCTGAGCTCGTAGACGTTCCAGGAGTCGTCCACCCGTTTCTCGCACCAGATCCGCTGGTCCTCGGCCATCGCCTGGTCGAGCCGGGCCAGCAGCGACACCAGCCAGAACGTCGCCGCCTCCCGCGCCAGCGAGCGCCGCTCGTCCTCCTGGCCCCGCATCTGGCTCAGCCAGAGCCCGCTCGGCGCGACGGCGCCCAGCACCGTGGCGAGGTTCTCGCTCAGGACCATCCCGCTCACCAGCGCGACCCCGGCCGACAGGCCGCCCGTCAGCGTGGTGATGGCGATCGCCAGCCACCGCCCCGCCGGCCCGAACGGACGCCCCTTGCCCTGACATCGCAGGAGCAGAAATCCGACAGCGGAAACAATGGCCAATGCCACGGTCAGGCCGACCTGCGCGGCCGAGGGTGGCTGCATGGAATTTCGCCTCTCCTGCGGGACGTTCCCTCCATATTCGCAGTGACGGCAGTGATTGAAAATGCCGTTGCGGGTGGCATATGTCCCTCATATACGGTTACACCCGTTTGCAGAAGGAGAACAGGAGCCAGCCATGCCCGGCCCGCTGGTCGTCAACGACTCGGTCGTCATTCCCGACGCCGAGCTCGTCTGGCGTTTCTCACGTTCGTCGGGCCCCGGGGGCCAGGGCGTCAACACCACGGACAGCCGCGTGGAGCTCACCTTCGACGTGGCCGCGACCACCGCGCTGCCGCCCGCGCTGAAGGCCAGGGCGCTCGAGCGGCTGGGCGCCTCCACGATCACGATCGCCGCCTCCGAATACCGCTCCCAGCTGCGCAACAGGGAGGCCGCGGCGCACCGGCTGGCGCAGCGCCTGCGCGAGGCCATCGCCCCGCCGCCGAGGCGCCGCCGCCCGACCAAGCCCAGCCGCGGCGCCGTCGAGCGCCGCATCGCCGCCAAGAAGCAGCGCTCCGACCTGAAGCGCCTGCGCCGCGAGCCCTGAGGAGCGGACCTAGGCGATCAGGCGGGGCAGGGCGGTGACGTTCTCGGACAGGTAGCCCGCCACCGCCTCGGGGATCAGATGGCGTGAGGTGATCTCCGACCGGTCCAGCCGTACGCGCTCCACCTCGTACAGGCCCCTCGACGGATCCTCGAACTCGGGCCCGTGCCGCAGCGCCGGATCCATCGACACCAGGCGGCAGCCGTAAACGTGCTGCGTCTTCACCTCGCCCTGCCACGGGTACGAGACCGTGACCAGAGGCGTCACCGACGACACCGTGGCGCCCAGTTCCTCGAGCATCTCCCTGTGCAGGGTGTGCTCCAGCGTGTCGTCTTCGGGCTCCACGTGTCCACCGGGGATGCTCCAGTAGATGTCACGTCCAGGCACCGTACGCCGGAAGAGCACCAGCCGTTCGTTGTGGTCGAGCAGGACACCGCGGACACTGGGTCGCATACGGACACCCTATTTGACCGGTATGTCCTTCCGGTAGCCTAACCTACGGTACCGTAACCTGAAGGAGAAGATCTTTTATGGCGATGACTCAGACGGAGCTGCTGCACGAGCTTGAGCCCGTCGTGGCCGTGGAGCTCGACCGCCACGAGAAGATGGCCAAGGAGTGGTTCCCGCACGAGTACATCCCGTGGAGCGAGGGCCGCGACTTCGACGGCATCTACGGGGGCGAGGCGTGGCAGGAAGGCGACTCGAAGATCCCCGAGGCGGCTCGGGTCTCACTCATCGTCAACCTCCTCACCGAGGACAACCTGCCCAGCTACCACCACGAGATCGCCAGCACGTTCGGCCGCGACGGCGCCTGGGGCACCTGGGTGCACCGGTGGACGGCCGAGGAGGACCGTCACGGCACCGCCCTCCGCGACTATCTCACGGTCACCCGCGCCGTCGACCCCGTGGCGCTCGAGCGTGCGCGCATGCACCACATGGCCAACGGCTTCACCTCCGATTACGGCACCATGCTCGAGCAGCTCGCGTACGTCTCCTTCCAGGAGCTGGCCACCCGCATCGCGCACCGCAACACCGGCAGGGCCTCCGGCGACGAGGGCTGTGAGCGGCTGCTCGCCAGGATCGCCGCCGACGAGAACCTGCACATGCTCTTCTACCGCAACCTGCTCAAGGCGGCCTTCGAGCTCGACCCCAGCCAGACCATGCGCGCGGTGACGGACGTCGTCACGACGTTCCAGATGCCGGGCACGGGCATCGACGGATTCGCCCGCAAGGCCATGATCATCGCGAACGAGGGCATCTACGACCTCCGGCTCCACCTGGACGACGTGCTGATGCCGGTGCTCAAGCAGTGGGCCGTGTTCGACAAGACGGGGCTGGACGCAGGCGGCGAGCAGGCCCGCGAGGAGCTGTCCGCGTTCCTGGCCAAGACCGAGGCCACGGCCGCCCGGTTCGTCGAGCGCCGCGAGGAGCGCCGGGCACGCGCCGCGGCCGCACGCTGACCGTCGCGAAGGGCCGCCTCTCCCCCGGCGGCCCTGGGCTCCACCACCCTCCTCAGACGATCACCACGCGTACCCGAACGGCTCCCGCGGCCGGTACGGCGCCTCCAGCGCGGCGCTCTCGCCGGGGGTGAGCCGGAGCTCGGCGGCGGCCAGCGCGTCGTCGAGGTGGTGCGACTTGGTGGCGCCGACCAGGGGCACGCTCCCCTTGCCGAGCAGCCAGGCCAGCGCCACCTGGGCGGGCGGCACGCCGCGCCCCTCGGCCACCGCGCGCAGCGCCTCCACGACCGCCTCGCTCTCCGGCGCCCGCGCCTCGTGCTCGGCCCGCACCGTGCCGCCGCCCGTCCGCCCGGCGAGCAGTCCGCGCGCCAGCGGACTGTAGGCCAGCACGCCGAGACCAGCGTCGGCGCAGTACGGGATGACCTCGCGCTCCTCCTCCCGGTAGGCCAGGTTGTAACGCGTCTGCATGGACACGAACAGGGCCCCGCCCGCCCGCCGCGCGGCGTGCTGCATCTTGGCCAGCTGCCAGCCGTACATGAGCGAGGCCCCGAGATGACGCACCTTGCCGGCCCGCACGGCGTCGTCCAGCGCCGTCATCGTCTCCTCGACGGGGGTCTCCGCGTCCCAGCGGTGCACCTGGTAGAGATCGATGTAGTCGGTGCCGAGCCGCCGCAGCGAGGCGTCCACCGACGCGAGCACGTGCTTGCGTGACAGCCCGCGATCATTCGGCCCCGGCCCCATGGGGAAGCAGACCTTCGTGGCCAGCACGTACTCCTCGCGCCTGGCGAACAGCTTCCGCAGCAGCCTCCCGGTGATCTCCTCGCTCACCCCGGACGAGTACATGTCCGCGGTGTCGAAGAGCGTCACCCCGCCCTCGACGGCCCGCCGCACGATCGGCTCCGCCCTGTCCTCGGGCAGGAACCACGGCGCTTGCGCCGGATCCCCATAGGACATCATGCCCAGCCCGATCGCCGACACCTTCAGCCCTGACGAACCCACCCGTATGTGATCCATCGGCTCATCATGCGGCATAGCGTGTGCGCCTCTTGACCGGGAGCTGGTCTTGGACATCCCAGGCATCGGGCAGGTTTCCCGAAAACCGGAACCCCTTGGGAGCAGAGGGTGAAAATCATCGGGATTGCCGCCGGCCTCCACGCGGGGTCTTTCATCAACAGGCTGCTGGAAGCAGCGGGCGGCGAGCTGCCCAAGGGCGTCGGTTTCTCGGTGTGGTCCGGGCTGGGCGAGATCCCGCCGTACGCGCGCGGTCCCGTGCCGGCTTCCGCACGGGAGCTCATCCGGCTGGTGGCCGCGTCCGACGCGGTGCTGCTGACGGCTCCCGAGCACAGCCTGCTGCCGGTGGAGCTGACGTACGCGCTGGAGTGGATGTCGGCGCGGGACGGGCTGTCGGGCAAGCACGTGGCGGTGATCAGCGCGAGCGCCCGAGCGTGCGGCGCCATGTGGGCGCAGGCCGAGCTGTACAAGCGCCTGCAGGCGGCGGGCGCCGTGGTGATGGGGGAGGAGCTGGTGATCTCTCCCGCCTGCCGCCACTTCGACGAGGACGGCCACCTCGCGGATCCCGCCCTGCGCGCGCAGGTGCGCGCGGTGATCGGCCGGCTCTGTCCGGCCGAGGTCATGGAGCCCGCGCTGCTCCTCTGACCCGATCACGCACGGTCTCGCCCGGCGACGGCGTACCGCCTGCCCCCACGGTCTCGTTACGCTCGAAGATCCCTAGGCAGGGAGGTGGACCGTCGTGCTGATCCGGTTACTCGGCCCGGTGGAGGTCGAGCGTTCTGGGCAGGTCCGGGGCGTGCGGCCGCCGCAGGTCGCGCTCGCGCTGGCCGCGCTCGCGTGGGAGGTCGGCCGGGTCGTCTCCGTCGATTCGCTCCTCGCCCGGGTCTGGGGTGATCGGGTGCCGGCCGGCGCGCGGCACACCCTCCACACGATCATCACGCGGATCCGCCGCGACGTGCTCGCCGACGACGGCGCCGTCGTCCGCCGGGTCGGGGGCTATCTGCTCGACGTGGACGAATTCGCCGTGGACGTGTCCAGGTTCCGCGGCCTCGCTGATCTGGCGGCGGCCGGGCCGGACCCGGGGCCGCCGCTGGGCGAGGCACTGGCGCTGTGGCGCGGAGATCCGCTGACCGGGCTTCCCGGCGAATGGGCGGAACGGGCCCGCCACCGGCTGCGCGACGAACGCAGGGAGATTCTCCTGCGCTGGGCGCGGCTCGTGACCGGCCACGACCCCGTGGCCGCGGAGACGGCGCTGTCGCCGCTGGCCGAGGAGTACCCGCTCGACGAAGCGGTGGCGGCCGCGCTGATCGAGGCGCTGCACGCCGGGGGGCGGACCGCCGAGGCACTGGCGCACTTCGCCCAGGTACGCCGCACGCTCGCCGAGGAACTGGGCGTCGAGCCGGGTACGGCGCTGCGCCACCTCCATCGCAGGCTGCTGCGGTGCGACGACACCACAGGGCCCGCACGAGGGCCCGCCCGCCTGGCCAGGTTCGCACATTGTGGCCATGATCTGACCACAACCCGGCCTAGCTTCACCGCATGGCACGCGATCACATCCGCATCGCCGGAGCACGAGAG
>NZ_JBFANV010000078.1:0-47823 GCF_040674955.1 Nonomuraea sp. NPDC049695
TGAGGTCGGGCTGCCCGCTATGGAGGCCGCCTGAGGTCGGGCTGCCCGCTATGGAGGCCGCCTGAGGTCGGGCTGCCCGCTATGGAGGCCGCCTGAGGTCGGGCTGCCCGCTATGGAGGCCGCCTGCGGACGGGTGGCCCGTCGGCGTGGACTTGGACCACGGGACGCGGCCACCCCGGGCATGCCGTGTCCGGTTTTGGGGCCGAGCATCGGCGAGATGCGGTTAGCCTGATGCTCCCCCATCTTGCCGATCCTCACGGAGTTCCCCTTGCTCGAGGCGATCCTGCGCGCATTCGTCACCATGAACGGCTTCGCCACCAGCCCCGTCGTTCTCCTGGTGCTCGCCTTCATCGGTGCCTATCTCGGCAGCCGCGTCGTCGAGATCATCCCGTTCACCCGCCGGATCATCGAGCGCCGCGAAGCCCAGGCTCTCGAGCGCGAGTAACTTACCGGGGCCGCACCCTCAGAGGAGTCCGCCGGCCCGGCGCAGGCGGCGCTCGCGGAGGGCGAGCAGCGGCGGCAGGCCGACCTGTACGGCTATGTACACGGCCACGGCGAGCGCCTCCCAGAAGCCCGACGAGCCGATCGGGCCGCCGGCCAGCTGGGCCAGGCCCCAGCTCCCCAGCGAGACGACCAGCGGCAGCACGCCCGTGAAGAGTATCCAGACCATGCCGGCGATCCCGGCGATGTACGGCACCACGAACCATCGGGCGACCTGGAGATCACGCGCGCTCATCCCGGACAGCTCATTCGTCTCGTCCTCGGTGAGCCGGAACAGCTTGGCCTTGGCGGTCAGCCAGGTCGTCCGGTAGAGGTTGTGGCAGCGCAGCGCGTTCGCGAGCAAGGCGTACGAGTCGCTGCGCAGTGGCAGGGCGGCCCACTGCCAGATGATGCCGAAAGTCTGGGAGAGCGCCACGACGGCGAGGAGATCGTCGAGAACGCCGGGCGGGTCGAGCAGCCGCAGTCCCAGCGTGACGGCCAGGACCACGGTGTCGATGGCCATTCCGGCCAGGTAGACCCCGTGGCGACGGTGGCGCGGCACCGTGACGATCTGGGTGAGATCGGTCTCGAAGACGATGTATATGCCCCGATAGCTGACCCGGAAGACCGCCGGCACGCCGAGCGCCCGTCCCGCGAGCCAGTGCCACGCCTCGTGCACGGCGCCGAACGCGATGCCGAACAGCAGCCAGCTCAACGCGGACAGGCCAGGGCTGGGCAGCCACCAGGCGTCGTCCCAGGAGGGGCGCAGATCGGGCCTGATCAGAAAGAGGGAGACGGCGAAGATCACGGCGGCCGCGTAAAACGTCCAGGCGGCGGGCCCGAACAGTCGGGCCGCCGATCGGGGACTGACCCCTTCGATCCACTTGATCTGCCCGCGCGCTCCGCCGGCCTCGGCCGGCGGATCGAGCAGTCCCGCGGCGGTGAGCCCGTCGACGAAGTCGGGGCCGTCCACCTGCTCGCCCGCGACCTCGCCGGCCCGCGCGGCGGCCTCGTCGAGCGAGCCGGTCTCCTGCAGCGTCGTGACGAAGACCGCACCCGGCTCTGGCACCGCGACGAAAATGCCCAGTTCGGGGCGGCCGAGAATCCATGCCTCGCCGTCGAAGGCGACCGTCAGCCGGGCGGCCCGTTCGCGCAGCTCCTCATCCAGGGACATGGCCATTCTTCTCTCCTGGGATCTTCTCTCCACGGTCGGCAGGAAGCGGAAAAGGGGCCGCACCCCGATCAGGCAGGAGTGCGGCCCCTTGGCCGATTCTCAGGAATCGGTGCCGTTCTGCGTGAGTCGGGTGTTCTCGACTCGCACGATCTCGATCTTCACAGTGATCACCTCCCTCCGCATACCGCGCATGAGGGATCACGTGGCCACTCGGCCCGACTCGTCGCACAGCCGTGCGCGAAGTCGATGTCAAGTGGCCGACCGGCGTACGCCGGTGGCTCGAAACCGGTCAGGTAGCGCAGCACCTCGAAGGCGCCGAATGCCCCCAGCAGGCCGGCGACCGGCCCGATCCCGCGGTTGGGCTGTGGCCTGCTGACGAAGAGGCGAGTGGCGGCGATGGCACTGGCGATGGCCGGATCGTCGGGGTCGGGGAAGTGCGCCGGGTTCGAGGGGTCGGCCGGTACGCAGGCGCGACACGCGCTGACGCCCGGGTTCACCGACCAGACCGTGCCGGTGGTGACCGACATGCCGCCACGGACGAACGGCACCCCAGTGCGTACGCACGCCTCGTTCACCCAGAGGTCGATCCCCTTCGGCCGGTCGATGCCCGAGGCCACCACGTCGGGCCCGACCCGGCGGATGAGCTCGACGAGCTGCTCCGGTCCAGAGATGTCGGCCTCGACCCACTCGACCTGGACGGCCGGGTCGAAGGCCCGCACCCAGGCCGCGGCGCGCTCGACCTTGCGGGCGCCGATGTCGTCGGTGCGGTAGAGGTACTGCCGGGCGAAGTTGCGCAGCTCCACGGCGTCCCGGTCGAGCAGCGTCATCGCGCCGACGCCGAGCCCGGCGAGGTGCGGGATGGTGTTGGAGTTGAGGCCCCCGGTGCCGAGCACCAGGACGTGTGATTCGCGGAGGCGGCGCTGCAGGTCCTCGCGGCTGCGGTCGAGGGTGCTGAACGACTCGAAGAAGGCCAGGTTGCTGAAATACCGTTCGGCGTCGGCAGGCTCCAACCGGTCGAGGCGGTCGCCGTCCTCCAGCAGCCGCTCGGCGTCGAGCGCCGCGACGGCGTCCCGTACGTCGGCCTCGTCCAGCGACAGCTCCTTCGCGAGCTCGGCGACGGTCCTGCCGCCCTCGCTGAGGAGACCTATGAGCTTCTCCACCGTCCCGTCGGGGTCGGTCAGAATCAGCTGGTCGCGTGGGTCGTACACCAACCGCAGCACATCCCCGACCCGCTCCCAGGCGATGCCTTTGAGTCGTGGCCTCATCGCCGCATCAGCCAATCTCTGAGGAGGGACTTGGCAGCAGCGTGACAGCCGTGCGCATGGATCCTGCATGGATCCCGTATGGGAGCTCAGGCCCTCGAGCGCGAGTAGCGGTGGCCGAAAGGCTCCCTAGGGCTCATCAGCCAGACAAACCATCGAAGACGTCGTTGAGCCCTTGGGCCGGCGTCTCCGGGTGCGTGATGATGACCCCGGAGACGATGAGCGCCGGAACGAGCACGATGTAGCCGAGGACGAGTCCGCCCACTGCCAGGCCGTGCCCGGACCTGAGGCCACGTCTGGTCTTCGTGGTGGCCACATGGCCCAGGACAACGGCCACGATGGACGGGATGCCGAACAGGCACCAGCTCCCGAAGAGTCCGATGATCCCGAAGATGAGGCTGGTTAGGCTCACCAGCCGCCAGGATCCTCCACTTCTCGTTGTGGGACAAGGGCCGGAATCGGCTGTGCACGAGGTCGCAGGCCCCGCCGTCCGGTCACCCCACTATGGGGCCGCCGGCGTGCGCTGCCAGGCTAACCGGGCCGCCCCCGCCAGGGCCGCCTGCACGCCCAGCGTGCTCTGGTGGACGCGTACCGCCCGGACGAACGCCAGCCCTGCCACGTCGTCAAGCATGCGCTCCAGCGGGTCGAACAGCACTCTTCCCGCCGCCGACACGCCACCACCGACGACCACCGTGGTGATCTCGACTGCGGCCGCCGTGGAGGCGATCATCCCGGCCAGCGCCCGCGCGCCGCGTTCGAACGCCGCCACCGCGATCGGATCGCCTGCCGCGGCGTCTCTGGCGAGTGCTCGCGCGTCCGCCTTCTCATCCGCTTGGCCTGAGGAGGGCGACCAGCCGTTGTCCAGCGCCCAGCGGGCGAGGTTGGGTCCGCTGGAGTAGCGTTCGACGCAGCCCCGGCCGCCACACTCGCACCGCTCGCCACCGGGATCGATGGACATGTGACCGACGTGGCCCGCGTTCCCGCTCGTCCCCAGCAGCGGCCTGCCGTCGATCACCAGCCCGCCGCCGATCCCGGTGGACACCACGATGCCGAGCAGCGAGCTGCTGTCTCGCCCAGCCCCCAGCCAGTGCTCCCCGAGCGCGAAGCACTGCGCGTCGCCCGCGAGGACGGTGGGCAGTCCCGTCAGCCTCCGCACCTCCTCGCGCAGGGGGAACCCGCGCCAACTGGGCATGTTCACCGGGCTCACCGTCCCGGCGGCCAGATCCAGTGGTCCGGCGCAGCCGATCCCGACGGCCTCCGGTGGCGGGCCGTCGTCGGTCACTTCCGCGATGAGCGCGGCCAGGGCGGACATGACGTCCGTACGTGGCGTGGGCCGCGTACCGGAACGCAACACGGAACCCGCTTCGTCCACCAGTGCGGCGGCGAGCTTGGTTCCTCCGATGTCTATGGCAAGTACGTAGTTCATCAATGTTTGTGGTGGTTGTCGGGCTGGCGGGGATCGCCAGGGTGTTCGAGTCCGGGCACGAGTTCGACCTTCTTGGCGCGCAGGTCATCCAGCCGGCGCGCGAAGGTCCTCCGCCGCGCGGCATCCAGCAGCGTCGCTCCACTCCGGTCTTGTCGGGGTGGGATGGTGGCCTGCTCCGCTGAGGTGGGCGCGTCGCATGCGGTTGGTGGCGGCCGAAGGGCGGCTCCTCGCTCTGTGAAGGGGGTGACGATGGCGACATGCCACCCCAAGGCATCCTGTACGGGGCCTACCAGAGTGCCGTGTGGATGGCGCTGAAGTGCTTCGGCTATCGCCGCAGGCAGCGAGTCGAGCGATGCCGCCGGGCCGAGCGAGTCGAGGGCGTCGGGTGTCGCGCGGTGGGCGCTCGAGTGGTCCGGGAAGAGGCGGTGCCGGATGAGGTACTGCGGGGGGCGCTCGGCGCGGGCGGGGGACCGCCATTCCGGTGGGGCTTCCATAGTGGCGGTGACGTGCTCGAACACGGCACGCACCCACGGATTGCCGTTGTACGCGGCGGTGTTGATGGAGCCCAGTTCGACGGCCGCCACGCCCTCGAACGGCTCGGCCTCCACCGGATCGAGCCCCAGATCCGCTGCCACCGCTTCGCACAGCGCCTCCGTGAGGATGACCTGGGTCAGCCATCTGGCGAGTTGGCGGTCTTCCGAGCTTCCTGGCACGGGCAGCGTCGCGCGGAAGGGACCGTTGCGCAGGTCGGCGAGGCGTCGTTCGAGCCGTTCGCGGGGGATCGGACGGCCGTCGACCCACCCGGCCACCGCCCCGATGCCAGGCGCCGAGGCCGCCCCAGTGGCAGCCGGACGCACGCCTTCCGCAGGGGCGGCCAGGCGCACGCCTTCCGCAGGGGTGGCCGGACGCACGCCCTCCGCGGTGGCGGCCGGACGCACGTCCTCCGCCACCGGGCCGCCTCCAGCCCGGCCGCCTGCCGGCTGCTGCATACGGGTCGTCACCGGGTCACCTCCAGCCGGATCGCCGGGCTGTACTGGCAGCGGCCGAACCACATGACCTTGGCCAGGGCCCAGGCGTGGCCTTCGGGCGCGTCCTCGGGGACCTCCACCCGGAATGACACGTCCACCGTTTCGCCTGCTGCGACCGTGAAGCCCTGGATGACCTCGGGGAGCAGGTGCCACGTCCCCCAGGGGGAGGCGAGCTGGGACTCACCGCGGATCTCGCCGGAGGTGGTGTTGGTGAGCCTCAGGACGAGGGAGGTGCTGGTGCCGGGACGGAGAGCGAGGGCGTCGGTGATGGGGGAGACGGACAGCCCTGTGGGGCGGCCCTCGGCGGACGTGGTGCCGCGGTCGGCCCTGGTGGAGGCATGGGGTGTGCCCTGGCTCGGGAGCTCGGGGGTGGGGTTGAGGGCCACGGTGGTGACGTCTTCGATGAACTGGCCGCCTACCGAGGTCCGGGCGGAGACGAAGTGCAGGCCCGTGGCGGGGTGAGTGCGTCCACCGCTCTCGGAGGAGGCGGACGGAGTCACCGTGACCGGGAAGCGGAGGTGGCCGCCCGGCGGGAGGCGGAAGGCGCGTTGGGCCGGGGAGGCGGTCCAGCCTTCGGGAACGTGGAGGGTGACCAGGCCCTCGTGGGCCTCGTTCGTCAGGTGGGAGGAGAGCACCACGTCCACCTCGAAGGGCTCGCCGCCCGACGGCGTGACCAGGCCGGGGCTGATCGCAAGAGAGATCGGCAGGTAGCCGAGCGGAGCCGGGCCCTTGTTGTGGAGCCAGTAGCGGGTGAAGACCGGCTGGGCCTGCTCCGCGGTGGGGCCGAGCTCGGGAGGCACGGTGCCGGATTCCATCGGAGTGCCCCGGTCTGTGGGGGTCAAGTAGGTGGCGATCTCGGAGCCGGTCAGAGGGAGGCTCGTGGTCGTGACCGGGGCGCCGGGGTGCTCCAGGAGGTCGGAGTGCGTCAGGGAGTGCAGAGGGAGGAGCGGAGAGCTGATCTCCGCTGTGGAGCCCAGGCCGGTGGCTTCGACCAGGCGGATCGTCACGCCTTGGTCAGGCCCGGTGGTGTGGCCGTGGGCGTGGGGGTTGCCGGTGGCTTTGAGGGTGCCCAGGAGGACGTCCAGGGCGGGGGCGAGGGTCAGGAGGGAGTGGGTCTGGGGGAGGTCGCCGGCCTGGGGCGCTGTGAGGGTGCGGGGGAGCAGCGGAGTGATGTGCTCCTGAGCCTTGGCGGGGAGCCGCTGGGCTCGCCAGTCGCCCTCGCCGCCGACCAGGGCGTACGAGAACTCGTGCGTCCAGTGCTGGAGCTGGAAGCCCGAGCCGTCCGGCGTCGTGCGGTGAGGTGGGTCCAGCCAGATGCCGGACGGCCAGCCCGTGCAGGAGCGCATCAACGACAGGTGCAGCGCGCCCGACGGGTCGACCGCGAAACCGGGCAGGCCGTAGGCGAGCAGAGCGACCGTGCGGTTGTCGAGGCGCTCCGTGCCCAGAGGGCACACCGCTTCGATCGTCGCGTCCTCCAGGTCCGTCACGAGGTCGGCGATCGGGCCTGCGACGATCAGGGCCGGGAGGGCGCGTACGTCACGGAGGTCGGCGCTCGGTTGCCAGACTGCCGGGAGCGGGCGTTCGGCCGGGATCCACACCCGGGACTCGCCGGACTTCAGGGCGTCCAGGTAGGCCGGGTCCGCCCGGGAGAGGATCTCGGCGGCCAGCGGGTTGGTGTCGGGGCCGCCCAGGACGATGCGTACGTCCGGGAGGTTCGAGTCGACGTCGAGCCAGCCGTACCTCGTGCCCGGGGCGGAGGACGTGGTGGCGGTCACGCCCACGCGGGCCAGGGCCACCACCAGGTCCCGGGCCTCCGGGGCGTCCTCCAAGGTGGGCACCACGACCTCGGCCACGCCCAACGCCCTGGCGCCCGCCTCGCCGAGGTCGACCTTGGCCGTGGCCGACAGGCCGAACCAGGTGTTGGCCGGGTTGTCGAGCGTCCACGGGTGCTCGGCCGAGTCCACGTCGGGGAGTGCGAAGCCGCGCCCCACCACGGCGCCCGAGACGTCGGACACCGGGAGCGCGCCTTCGACATGGGCCGGGAAGCGGACGCGGAGCAGGCGGTCGGCGCCGGTGTGGTCGAGCACGCAGGTGGTGAACTCGATCCGGTCGGAGCCGGTCGGCAAGGTGACGGTCTGCTCGTAGGTGATCTCGCCGACCTGGCCGGTGACGGTCAGGCGCCGGCCTATCGGGCTGGTGTCGGCGCGTGCGGTCGCGGCGTGCGTGTCTGCGGAGCCCACGACCCGGCCCGTGGGGATGAGGTGCCAGGGGCCCTCGCCCATGTCCGGGTGCTGGGGGTATTCGTCGTACAGGCGGAGCTCGTTGCCTGGCCCGGTGAGGAGTTCGCGGCCCGTGGATCGGTCGAGGATCGAGGTGAGCGCGCCGCCTCGGGCAGGATCGGCCGTGACCTGCCATCGGTCGTTCTGGATGGTGATCGGGTCGGTGGTCGGGCCGATGATGGGGCCGCTGCTCGGGTCGGTGGTCGGAGCCCCGTCGGACGTGAGGGTGGTGAGGACTTCGGCGTCGGTCGGGTGCCAGGTGGCTGGGGAGCCGTTCACGATCCGGTACGTACGCCAGCCCATGGAAGGAACATCGCGGGCCAGGAACGTCAGCGTGCCGTGCTCCCGGACGGCGGGGACATGGGCGCCCGAGGGATCGGCCACGGTCTGCCCGGCCGGCAGGGGCACGCGGACCAGGCCGTCGCGGGCGAAGGGGAGCGTGTTGGTCACCACCACGCTTGCCGCGTCCACGCCGATCCGGCCTGTCAACGCGCTCAGGGCGTTGTCCCGGGCGGTCGTGGCCAGGTCGTACGCCTCTCGCCAGCCGGTCAGCAGGTCGATGTAGACCTGGTCGGACTCCGAGCCGGTGATCGCGTCGTGGTGCGCGCCGTAGGCCAGCTGGCGCCACACCTTGTCGAGCGCCGTGTGCGGATAACGGCCGAGCCCGAGCAGGCTCGCGAACGTCGACAGCCGCTCGGCGTCCAGGGCGGCCACCTCGGCGGCGCGCTGGGCCTGCTTGGTGTCGATGTACGACACGTCCTTGCCGGTGTAGACGGGGTTCATGTCGCGGGTCTGGGGGCTGAACGACGACAGGTCGGCGCGGACGGCGTCGAGGAAGTCTCGAGGAGTGGCGCAGACGAACCTGGGCCAGACATAGCGGCTCGCCCAGGTGCGGTGGATGTCGGTGACCCACTTGTTGGGCGGGGTGTAGTCGGTGCCGACCGGGAGCAGGATGTTCTTGGTCGCGGCCACCGGCTTGAGCGAGCGGTAGAGGTCGTAGACCGCCTGGCAGGCATCGTCCAGGGACGGCGAGGAGTCCATCCACCAGCCCGCGGAGTAGTGGCCGGGCATGTAGTGGGTCAGCACCCCCTGGCCGGACGGCGAGATCCACTCGAACTCGCTCGGGAACTGCATCAGCGCGGCGTCGTTCTTGGCCTGCTTGAAGTTCTTGCTGATCGGGCCCCACTGGTGGAAGGGGCCGCGCGCCCATGCGCTGCCGGTCAGCCCGGCCGCCGCCAGGTAGCCGGGGAACTGCGGGTCGTGGCCGAACACGTCGAGCTGCCACGCGGTGCGCGGGTCGCCGCCCAGGATGTCGCGCTGGTAGCCGATGCCGTAGACGAGGTTGCGGATCGTCGTCTCGGCGCCGGTCAGATTGGTGTTGGGCTCGTTGTACGTGCCGCCGATCAGCTCGACCCTGCCCTCGGCCATGAGGGCACGCAGGTCGGCCCGCCGCTCGGGGTGGGTGTCGAAGAACGGCTTGAGATAGTCGACCTCGGCCAGCACGAAACGGTAGTCGGGGTCGCGGAGCGCCAGCTCGATGTGGGCCTCGACCAGCGCGAACGCGTTTCGCTCCCACAGCGGCCTGGTGGTGCCGTCGCCGGAGAGCAGCTCCCACGGGCTGGTGTAGGCCGCCTGCGTGTTCCACCACACCGGGTCGTAGTGGAAGTGGGACACCATGTACATGGTCCAGCCCGGCTCCTCGGCCGTGACCGTGACCGCCAGCGAATCCTCGCCCAGCGTGAGCACGCAGGGCACGGTGCTGCCAGGCGGCGCGGACACGGCCATGGGCACCTCGAGGACGGCGGCGGCCGCGGGTACGGTCACCGGCTCGGCCAGCCGCACGCCTTCGCCGCGCAGCTCCAGCGACGACTCGTGCTCTCCTTCGGCAACGGTGACTCTCAGCACCTGGCAGGGCGCGTCGTGGGAGCCCACGAACAGATCGGTCGACTCTGCGGACAACAGGCGGCAAGGCAAGGGAACCTCCTGAGCATGTTGCTGGCGCCCGCAACACTAAGCCCTTCCAAGATCAATGACAACGATGTCAACGATTGCCTGTGGATAACTCGACTCAGCTGCCTGGCGTCTGTGGATAACTCTTCGCCAGGACATCTGGAGCATGCGAATGCCGGACAGGGTCGGGCGGCGTGCCGAGGGTGCCGGCGGACATGGAAGGATTGCGGCATGAGCGCAGTGAAACTCGACGGCAAGGCGACCGCCGCCAAGATCAAGGCAGACCTCACGGCCCGGGTGGCCGCGCTCAAGGAACGCGGCATCACTCCCGGCCTGGGCACCGTGCTGGTGGGCGACGACCCCGGCAGCCAGATCTACGTCGCGGGCAAGCACCGCGACTGCGCCGAGGTGGGCATCGCCTCCATCCGCGTCGACCTTCCGGCGACCGCCACCCAGGCCGAGGTCGAGGCGGCCGTCGACGAGCTCAACGCCTCACCCGAGTGCACCGGCTACATCGTCCAGCTCCCCCTCCCCAAGCACCTCGACACGATGGCCCTGCTCGAGCGCATGGACCCGGCCAAGGACGCCGACGGCCTCCACCCGGTCAACCTGGGCCGCCTCGTCCACATGGTCGACGCCCCGCTTCCGTGCACCCCGCACGGCATCGTGCTGCTCCTGCAGGAGTACGGCGTGCCGATCAAGGGCGCGGAGGTGGCCGTGGTCGGGCGCGGCATCACGGTGGGCCGCTCGCTCGGCCTCCTGCTGACCCGCCGCAGCGAGAACGCCACCGTGACCCTCTGCCACACCGGCACCCAGGACCTGGCAGGCCACGTACGCCGGGCGGACATCGTGGTGGCGGCGGCAGGCGTGCCCGGCCTGATCACCCGCGACATGGTCAAGCCCGGCGCGGCCGTCCTCGACGTGGGGGTCTCCCGCGTGGACGGCAAGATCGCCGGTGACGTGGCGCCGGACGTTGCCGAGGTCGCGGGCTTCCTCACCCCCAACCCGGGCGGCGTCGGCCCCATGACCCGCGCCCTGCTCCTGTCCAACGTGGTCGAGGCCGCCGAGCGCCTCCACTGAGCCACGCGGCACCTTTTCGCGGGCGGCGGACCCCGTCGCCCGCGCCCCTGGCCGACAAGACGCGGGTGCCGCCCGCCCAGATGTGGGACTCAGAACGGGTACGCGGCGATGTCCCCTTGCATCGTGACCCACTGCGTCTCCGTGAAGGCGTCCACGTTCGCCCCGGTGCCGCCGAACCGGGCCCCTGTCCCCGAGGCCCCCACCCCGCCGAACGGCGCCACGGCCTCGTCGTCCACGGTCTGGTCGTTGATGTGCACGATCCCCGTCGGCACCAGGTCGGCCAGCGCCAGCCCCTTCATCACGTCGCGGGTGAGGATGCCCAGCGAGAGCCCGTACTCGGAGTCCGCGGCCAGCGCCGCGGCCTCCTCCAGCGTGGCGAACGTCGTCACCGGCGCCACCGGCCCGAACACCTCCTCCGCGTACGCGGGCGCGGTCACCGGCACCTCCGCCAGCACGGTGGGCCGGTAGAACAGCCCCTCGTACGTCCCCCCGGCGGCGAGCCGGGCCCCGGCCTCCACGCTGGAGGTGACCAGCCGGTGCACCCGGTCGCGCTGCCCCGCGTCGATGAGCGGCCCGAGCGCGACCTGCCCGGTGGCCGGGTCGCCGACCGGCAGGTCCGCGGCCTTGGCGGCCAGGCGCTCGACGTACTCCTCGGCCACGGCCTCGTGCACGAGGTGCCGCCCTGAGGTCATGCAGATCTGCCCCTGGTGGAAGAACGACGCCCACGCGCCCGCGGAGGCGGCCGGGCCGAGGTCGGCGTCGTCGAACACGACCAGCGCCGAGTTCCCGCCCAGCTCCAGGTGGACCCGCTTGAGCAGGCGCGCGGCGGCCTCGCCGACCCTGCGCCCGGCGGCGGTGGAGCCGGTGAAGGAGATCACGGGGATGTTCGGGTCGGCGACCAGCGCCTGACCGGCCTCGGGACCGCCGGGCAGCACGTGCAGCAGCCCGGCCGGCAGTCCGGCCTCCTCGAAGACCCGCGCGATCGCGAACCCGCCGCAGACGGCCGTGCGCTGGTCCGGCTTGAACACGACCGCGTTCCCCAGCGCGAGCGCCGGAGCGACCGACCGGATGCCCAGGATCAGCGGGAAGTTGAACGGCGCGATCACCCCCACCACCCCGACCGGCACCCGCCGCGCGAAGCTGAGCCGCTTGCGGGCCGTCGGCAGCACCTCGCCGAGCGGCTGCGAGGCCAGCGCCGCCGCCTCGTAGCACTCCTGCGCCGCCACGTGCGTCTCGAACCCGCCCTTGCCCGGCACGCCGCCGGACTCGCGGACGATCCACTCCTGGATCTCCTGCGCGTGCTCCTCGAACAGCCGCCCGGCCCGCCGCAGCAGCGCCGCCCGCTCCTCGTACGGCGTCGCGGCCCACGCCCGCTGCTCCTCCCGAGCCCGTACGGCCGCCGCCGCCACGTCATCGGCGCCGGCCGTGCCCGCGCGCCCGAGTTCGTTGCCGGTCGCGGGCTCGATGACCGGGGCGTCGCCGCCCCGCGAGGCCGTCCATCCGCCGTCGAAGACGGACCCCGTCCAGATCTTGGGGTCGAGGAACGTCATGGTGAGCCTCCTAAGGCTGGAAATCCGGGTCCACGGTCACGGTCACGTCGAGCAGCAGGGGTTCGTCGCGGGTGGAGAGCGTCGGCAGCACCTCGTCCAGCGCCGCCGTCAGCTCGTCGTAGGTGTCCACCCGCCTGGCCGGGCAGCCCAGCGACCTCGCCAGGCCGCGCATGTCCACCTCGGTGAACGGCGGCCACGGCGCCTTGCCGCCCTGCTTGTCGGCCAGCCGGTCCATGACCGCGTACCGGCCGTTGGCGAGCACCACGAACAGCGCGCCCACCCGGTAGTGCGCGGCGCTCCAGAGCGCGTGCACGCCGTAGAGCGCCGACCCGTCGCCCACGACCGCGACCACGGGACGCTCGGGCAGCGCCATCCGCAGGCCGACCGCGGCCGGCACGGCGAACCCCAGCCCGCCCATGGCCGCCGACAGGAAGCCGAGCGGGGTCCTGGCGGGTACGAGCCGGTGCAGGTCGGGGCGGGAGGACGGGGTCTCCTCGATCAGCGCGGTGTCGGCGGGCAGCCGCAGCGCCAGCTCCCGCAGCACGTGCGCCGCCCGCAACGGCCGCCCTTCCGCCGGCACTTCGGGAATGTCGGGTACGTCAGAACGCCGCGCGACCGGAGGCCGAGCGGGAAGCAGAGCGGCCAGGCGAGCGCAGACGGCCGACGGCGAGGCGAGGTAGGACAGGGCGGCCGGGCTCCGATGCGCCTCGGCCGGGTCGTCCGTGACCACCGCGACCGACGTCCCCGGCATCACCAGGGGACCGGGCGCGTACGGGTACTGCCGGAACACCGGCGCCCCCACGGCCAGCACCACGTCATGCGGGGCCAGCGCCTCCCGCAGCCGGCCCCGGTCGGCCGGCAGCACCCCGGCGTACTGCGGATGGTCCTGCGGGAACCCGGCACGACCGCCGAACGACTCCTGGAACACCGGACACCCCAGCCGCTCGGCCAGCAGGACCAGCGACTCCCATTCCGCTCTCGCCCCCGCGACGATCGCCGGGGACCGGGCCCCGGACAGCAGCTCCACCAGCGGTGCCAGGTCCCCGTCCGAGACGGCGACGGGCCGCACCACCCGAACGGCCGCCGCCACCGGCTCCCCGGACGAACCGGATGAACCGGACGAACCGGAGAAGGGCGCCTCCCAGTCGTCCATCGGCACCACCACCAGCGCGGGCCCGTGGAAGGTCGTCGCCTCGTGGAAGGCCCGCGCCACCGCCCCCGGCACGTCCTGCGCCCGTACCGGCTGATCCACCCAGACCGGATAATCCCCGGCCAGCCCGTGGATCCGCCCGGTCAGGAACGGCTCCAGCGCCAGATGCCGCCGATCCTGCTGCCCGACGAGGATGACGAGCGGCACCCGGTTCACCCGGGCGGTGGCGATGGCCCCCACCGCGTTACCCAGCCCCGCCGTGGTGTGCAGGACGGCCAGCGCGGGCGCCTCCTGTCCGATGGCCCATCCCGTGGCCATGCCCACGACCGAACCCTCGTGGAGGGCGAGCACGAAACGCAGGTCGTCCGGCAGCCCGGTCAGCAGCGTCACCTCGGTCGAGCCGGGGTTGCCGAAGACCGTGGTCAGCCCGTACCGCCTGAGCACGTCGAACGTGGCGCCCCTGACCGTCGTCATCGCTCGCCCCTCGTCCGCTGGATCTGCCGGTAGACATGACCGCGCAGCTCCGCGAAGCGGGGCAGCGAGCGGGTCGTGAGCTGATCGCGTTCAGGGGGCAGGGCCACCTTTGAGGCTCCATTTGCTTGCGATGCGCACATGTATTCTCTGACCGAACAGCCCCGTACCGCGGAACCTACGCCTTCACCCGCCCATGTCAAGCGGATCACCATGGCTGATCACGTGCAATCGCTGGCGCCACCTCTCGCCCTCTCCCTCCTGAGGACCGCAACCACTGACTGCGGTCACATCGGGGTCGGCGGGAAGAGGTGCGGGGATCAGCGGTTGCGGTAGCGGTCCGTGGCCTCGCGGGTCGCGCGGATGGCGGCGTCGGCCGAGTCGTACGTCCGCTGCGCCAGCCCCACGAAGATGCAGTCCACGATCAGCAGCTGGCTGATCCGGCTGGCCAGCGCCCCCGGCCGGAAGGCCGTCTCCCGGCCCGCCGACACCAGCGTGTGGTCCGCCAGCTCGGCCAGCGAGGAGCGCGGGTTGTTGGTGATCGCCACGATCAGCGCCCCGGTCTCGGCGGCCGTCCGGGCGGGCACCAGCACGTCAGGCGTCTCCCCGCTGCAGCTGATCGCGACGGCCACGTCCCCTTCCCGGAGCAGCGCGGCGCTGGTCAGCGCCAGGTGCGCGTCGCTGAACGGATGGCTCGACAGCCCGATCCGCAGCAGCTTCTGTGACATGTCCGCCGCCACCAGCCCCGAGGCCGCGACCCCGTACACGTCCACCCGCCGCGCCAGCGAGATCGCCTTGACCACCTCGCCCAGCTGATCGGGATCGAGCTGGGCCGCGGTGTCGGCCAGCGCCTCGGACTCGGCCCGGGCCACCTTGGCGATCACGTCCGTCAGCGGGTCGTCGGGCGCGAGGTCGCCGGGCACGAGCCGCTCCGGCTCCTTGGCCACGGCCGCCGCCAGCGCGAAGCGCATCTGCGAGTACCCCGTGAAGCCCAGCGCGCGGGCGGTCCTGACGATGGTGGCCTCGCTGGTCCCGGAGACCGCGCTGAACTCGGTGATCGTGCTCCGCACCACCAGCCCGGGATCGTCCAGGATGATGCGGGCGATGCCCTGCGCCGCCGGCGTGAGCGACGGCAGCACGGCGCGTACGGCGGCGACCGGGTTGGCGGATTCGGCGGTCACTGAGTCAGCCATTCGGCCGCGGCCTGCGCGGACACGCGGGAGATCCCGTGAGTGGCCACGTGTACGGCCGCACCCGGGGGCGCGGGCACACCGGTGTCCACCACGATCGCGTCGGGCCGCATCGCCAGGGCCCTGGTCACCGTCGAGCGCACCCAGTCGTGCCGGGCGGCGTCGTGCACCACCAGCACGACCGGCCGTTCGTCGCTCGCGAGATCCGGCAGCTCTCCCGAGGCGTCCAGCTGCAGGCGTGCGGTGTTCGGCAGCAGGGCGGTGAGCGCCGCCGTGATGCCGGTCGGCGTGGCGGCGTCGACGGCCTTGCTGAAGCGGGTGTTGACCTCGACCACCAGCGGCGCCCGGTCCAGGGTGGCGGTGCCCGAGGTGGTCAGCGCCGCCCTGGCGGCAGCCAGGCCCACGCCTTCGTCCACGTCGCTCCTGGCCTTGTCGCGCAGCGCCGCCTGCGCGCCGTACCACTCGGAGAGTGCGAGCACTCGCGCGGCCGCCTCGGCGAGCCGCTCCTCCGGCAGCTCTCCGGCGCGCACGGCGGCGACGATCGCGTCGCGCATCTCGTACACGATCTCCTCGCTGCCCTGCCCCACGCAGATGGCGTCCGCGCCCGCGTTCAGGGCTCTGACCGCGATCTCGCCGTGGCCGAACATGGCGGCCACCGCCTGCATGTCGATCGAGTCGGTGACGAGCATCCCGTCGAAGCCGAGCTCGCCCCTCAGGAGCTCGGTCATCGCGGTACGGCTCAGCGTCGCCGGCATCGACGGGTCGAGAGCGGGAATGAGCAGGTGGCCCGACATGACAGCGCGCACCCCCGCGCCGATCGCGGCCCGGAACGGCGGGAGATCGCGCGAGAAGAGCACCTCGCGGGAGGCGTGCACGGTCGGCAGCGCCAGGTGGGAGTCGGTGACCGTGTCCCCGTGGCCGGGGAAGTGCTTGGCGCACGCGGCCACGCCCGCGCCCTGCACGCCGTTCACGTACGCGACCGTGTGGCGGGAGACCAGCTCGGGGGAGGGGCCGAACGAACGGACGCCGATGACCGGGTTGGCCGGGTTGGAGTTCACGTCGGCGTCGGGCGCGTAATTGAGCGTGATGTCCAGCTCCGCGAGCATCCTGCCGATCTGGCGGCCCACCCGCTCGGTGAGCGCCACGTCGTCCACCACGCCCAGCGCCCTGTTGCCGGGAAAGGAGCTGCCGTTCTGGACCTCCAGGCGGGTGACCGTGCCGCCCTCCTCGTCGATGGCGATGACGACCGCCGGATTCTCGGCGCGCATCTGCCGTACGAGCTGTGCGTCGATGGCGTTGCGGGCGAACAGGACCACCCCGCCGAGACCTTCGCCCAGGGCGCGCCGCAGCCAGTCGGGAGTGGAGATCCCCTCGTACCCTGGTTGCAGCACGGTCATCGCCAGTCTGGACAGGTCACCGCTCATCGGCATTTTCCTTCACGGTTGTTGATCTGAAGGTAATTTTCTGTCATCGTCGCCTTCGATACAACCACTTTCGAGAGGCCACCCCCCAATGCCCAGCAGAAGGACTCTCCTCAAGGGTCTCGCCCTCGCCGCCGCCTCCGTCGCCGTACCGCTGCCCGCGTTAGCAGAGGCGGCGGACTACGTTCCGCCGCTGCACCAGATGCGCGGCATGTGGATCGCCTCCGTGGTCAACATCAACTGGCCCTCGAAGCCGGGGCTGACCGCGGAGCAGCAGAAAGCCGAGTATCTCGCCTGGCTGGACGTGGCTCAGCAGCGCAAGCTCAACTCGGTGTTCGTGCAGATCAGGCCGACCGCGGACGCGTTCTGGCCGTCGCCGTTCGAGCCCTGGTCACAGTACCTGACCGGCACCCAGGGGCAGGACCCCGGCTACGACCCGCTCGGGTTCGCCGTGGAGGAGACGCACAAGCGCGGCCTGGCCTTCCACGCCTGGTTCAACCCGTACCGCGTCTCGATGCAGGCCGACCCCGCCAAGCTGCACCCCGACCACCCCGGGCGCAAGCACCCCGACTGGATCCTGCCGTTCGGCGGCAAGCTCTACTACAACCCGGGCCTGCCGGAGGTGCGGAAGTTCTGCCAGGACGCGATGATGGACGCGGTCACCCGCTACGACATCGACGGCCTGCACTTCGACGACTACTTCTACCCGACCAACACCACGGCCTTCGACGACAGCGCCGCGTTCGCCAAGTACGGCGCCGGCTTCCCCGACCTGGCCTCCTGGCGGCGCAACAACGTCGACCTCATGGTGCAGGAGATGCAGCAGCGGGTCCTCCAGGCCAAGCCGGACATCGCGTGGGGCATCAGCCCGTCGGGCATCTGGCGCAACAAGGCCAGCGACCCGCTCGGCTCCGAGACCAGCGGCGGCCAGTCGTACGACGGCCTGCACGCCGACACCCGCGGCTGGGTCAAGAAGGGCTGGCTCGACTACATCGCGCCCCAGCTCTACTGGTACATCGGGCAGCCGCCGGCCGACTACTCCAAGCTCGTCCCCTGGTGGTCGGACGTGGCGAGCGGCACGAACACCCAGCTCTGGATCGGCCAGGCCGCCTACAAGGCGGGCGACCCGGCGCAGGCGGCCCAGTGGCAGGCCCCCGGCGAGCTGTCCGGCCATCTGACCCTCAACAGGGACCACCCCGAGGTCGGCGGCGACATCTGGTACAACGCCAACGACGTCAAGGTCGACAGGATCGGCTCCATCACGACCGCCGTCAACGACCACTACCAGCGGCCGGCGCTCGCTCCCGTGCTGCACAGGCTGGCGGACGGCGAGCCGCCGCACCGGCCCGTGCTGGCGTACGCGCTGCGCCGCTCCGGCGGCGTCGAGGTGCGGGCCGTGGCCACCGGCAGGAAGGAGCCGTTCCTGTTCGCGATCTTCCGCTTCGACGGGCACGCCTCCCCGGAGGCGTTCGCCGACGCGCGCAACCTCGTCGCGATCGTGCCCGGCGACCGTCAGGTCCGCTGGACGGACCCCGACGGGAAGCGCGGCGACCACTACTACGTGGTGGCGGTGGACCGGGCCAACCGGACCAGCAAGCCGAGCAACGGCTTCAGGGTGATCTGAGAGCGCGCTACGCCTTGATCTGAGCGCGCGCTACGCCTGCTCGCGTCGCCGGCCGGTTTCCCGGCCGGCGACTGCCCGCCGCCCGTGACTTTTCGCGCGGGCACGGTTGCACCAGGGGTTCCGACGCTGCCGGAACCCCTCGCCGAAGCCCCGGTCGCGACCCGGTCCCTAAGAACCGTCCCTGAAGTAGCCCGTACTCAAGACGCCCTTCGCCCAGCTGCCGATGGCTGCTCGGTCGAGGCGCCCGACGACCGCTGTGGTGGCACCACGGGGGTCGGGCGTACCAGACCGAGTGCGACGACCTCGTTGGCGAGGCGCGTGCGCCGGTTGGTGCCCTCGGGGATCCTGAACTTCTGGTAGAGCCGCAGCAGATGCTGCTTGACCGCGGCCTCGGTCACGACCAGGTCGTCGGCGATCTCGCGTGCGGTCGCCGGGGCGACGAACGCCTCGTCCGACAGCGCCGGCCTGCAGAGCGAGGTGAGCACGTCGACCTCGCGTCTGGTCAGCTCGGGCGCTGCCGCCCTGCGCAGCTCGACCTCAGGGGTGAAGTCCTC
Organism: Nonomuraea sp. NPDC049695; assembly: GCF_040674955.1. NCBI lineage: Bacteria > Bacillati > Actinomycetota > Actinomycetes > Streptosporangiales > Streptosporangiaceae > Nonomuraea > Nonomuraea sp. NPDC049695. The sequence continues at coordinate 18,640 of NZ_JBFANV010000078.1, forward strand.
ACGGGGGACTCCACCGATGCGACCCCGCGCCGCGCCGAACGAGACGACGTCGCCGTCGTCAAGGACCCTCCGGGCGATCGGCCTGCCGTTCACCCGCGTGCCGTTCCTGGACAGGCCCAGGTCGACGACGTACAGGTAGGGTCCTCGTCTGACGAACTCGGCATGGAGCCGGGACACGCTGGGATCGGTGAGCCGGATGTCGACTCCCCGGCCCCTCCCGACCGTCGTGATCTCGGGGCGCAACGGGACCACCTCGCCAGTGTCCTCGATGCGTATGAACGGCCCCTCCACTGGCGGTTCCTCCCCTTGTGAGGCAGCGTATGAACGGCACGCCTCCTCCTGGGCACGGCAGTTCCTCCCCAGGTAGCCCGCCGTAACTATTACTACAGCTCCGGCTTACCCAAACGAGGGGATGCGGAATCGCCTTTGCCGAAAGGAGAATCCGGCGTGAAATTGGTCTGGACCTTTGCGGACGGTTTTGCCTGCTCACGGGTAGACTTCGGACGAAGATAAGCGGAGGAAACACTCATGGCGGACAAGCCCACGAAAGGTCTGGCCGATGTCGTAGCGGCGTCCACCGCGCTGAGCGACATTGACGGAAAGGCCGGCCGGCTCTTCTACCGTGGATACGACATCCACGAGCTGGCCGGACGTGCGACGTTCGAGGAGACCGCACACCTGCTCCAGCGTGGCAAGCTGCCCAACCGGTCCGAGCTCGACGCCTACGGCGAGGAGCTGGCGCAGGGCCGGGAGCTGGGCGCCCTCGTCTCCGCGAACATCGCCGAGATCGCCGAGAAGCAGAAACCGATGGAGGCGCTGCGCTCGCTGGTGTCGCTCTCTGGCGCGGACGACCCCGACAAGGACTCCATCGCCCCCGAGGCCAACCTGCGCAAGGCGGCCCGGCTGACCGCGCAGCAACCCCTCCTGGTGGCCCGCTACCACGCCGCCCGCACCGGCGCCAGCGTCCCCGAGCCGGACCCGTCCCTGAGCATCGCCGCGAACTTCCTGCACGAGATCACCGGCCGCGTTCCCGACCCCCGTGAGGTCGAGATCTTCGACGAGTGCCTGGTGCTCCACGCCGACCACACCATGAACGCCTCCACGTTCGCCGCCCGAGTCTGTGCCGCGACCCTCTCCGACATGCACTCCGCGATCGTCGCGGCCATCGGCACCCTCAAGGGCCCCCTGCACGGCGGCGCCAACGAGCAGGTCATGAAGACGCTGGAGTCGATCCCGTCCGGCCAGGTGGCGCAGACCGTACGCGACAAGCTCGCGGCCCACGAGAAGATCATGGGCTTCGGTCACCGCGTCTACAAGACCGAGGACCCGCGCGCTACCCACCTGCGCAGGATGTCCGCCGAACTGGCTGAGGCGAGCGGCGACGACACCTACTATCGGATGTCCAAGGAAATGGAGGAGGTCGTCTTCGAGACCAAGGGCCTCTATCCGAACGTCGACTTCTACGCGGCTTCGGTCTACCACTATCTCGGCATCCCGACCGACCTGTTCACCCCGGTCTTCTCGGTCAGCCGGATGTCCGGCTGGACGGCCCACGTCATCGAGCAGCACGCGGACAACAGGCTGATCCGGCCCGACAGTGAGTACATCGGGGAGACCGACCAGAAGTGGAAGCCGATCGACGAGCGATGAGCGTGAGCGTTGAGCGATCATCGGACTGAGCGCGAGAGCTGGGGACCGTACCCGCTGATACTGGCGGGTGCGGCCATCGGCGTGCTCGTGATCCTTCTTGTGGACCTGAACTGGGGCGGGTTCGCGCTGGGCGGCGTGATCATGACGGCCGCCGCCCTCCGCTTCGCCGGCTTCGGCGGGCCGCTGTCGGTACGCAGCAAGAGGGCCGACGTCATCACCCTTGCGGGGTTCGGGTTCGTGTTGGTCCTGACGTCACTCTTGCTTTACAACAACGAGCTCAAGGCGCTGATCCTGTCCCTTTTCGCCCGTTGACCGGACGGTCCGATAGCCTCAACGCATCGATTCATTGAAGGGGAACCATTCGCATGCCCAAGATCAAGGTGGAGGGTCCGGTCGTCGAGCTTGACGGCGACGAGATGACCCGGATCATCTGGCAGTTCATCAAGGACCAGCTGATCCTGCCCTACCTCGACGTCGATCTGAAGTACTACGACCTCGGCATCGAGCACCGGGACGCGACGGACGACCAGGTCACCATCGACGCCGCCAACGCCATCAAGAAGTACGGCGTCGGTGTGAAATGCGCCACCATCACCCCGGACGAGGCGCGGGTCGAGGAGTTCGGTCTCAAGAAGATGTGGAAGTCCCCCAACGGGACCATCCGCAACATCCTCGGCGGCGTGATCTTCCGTGAGCCGATCATCATGTCCAACGTGCCGCGCCTCGTGCCCGGCTGGACCAAGCCGATCGTCGTCGGCCGTCACGCGTTCGGCGACCAGTACCGCGCCACCGACCTGAAGATCCCGGGCGAGGGCAAGCTGACCCTGACGTTCACGCCGAAGGACGGCTCCGAGCCGATCGAGCTCGACGTGTACGACTTCCCCGGCAGCGGCATCGCGATGGCGATGTACAACCTGGACGAGTCGATCCGCGACTTCGCCCGCGCGTCGATGCGCTACGGCCTGGCCCGCAACTACCCGGTCTACCTCTCCACGAAGAACACGATCCTCAAGGCGTACGACGGCCGCTTCAAGGACATCTTCGCCGAGGTCTTCGAGACCGAGTTCAAGGCCGACTTCGAGAAGGCCGGTCTCACGTACGAGCACCGCCTCATCGACGACATGGTCGCCGCGGCGCTGAAGTGGGAGGGCGGCTACGTCTGGGCCGCGAAGAACTACGACGGCGACGTGCAGTCCGACACGGTGGCCCAGGGCTTCGGCTCGCTCGGCCTGATGACCTCGGTCCTGATGACGCCCGACGGCCAGACCGTCGAGGCCGAGGCCGCGCACGGCACCGTGACCCGCCACTACCGCGAGCACCAGAAGGGCAACCCCACCTCCACCAACCCGATCGCCTCGATCTTCGCGTGGACGCGCGGCCTTGCCCACCGCGGCAAGCTCGACAACACCCCCGCCGTGACCGAATTCGCGAACAAGCTGGAGGAGGTCTGCGTCGAGACCGTCGAGGGCGGCCAGATGACCAAGGACCTGGCGCTCCTGGTCGGCGGCGACGCCAAGTGGCTCACCACCCAGGACTTCCTGGCGGCGCTGGACGAGAACCTCAAGAAGAAGATGTCCGCCTAGACGCCGAAAACGGCCTCTGCCTGCGGTTACGCCGCAAGGTAGGGGCCGTTTCGCATGTCAGCCGGCCGGCTCGGCGAGCAGGCCGCGCAGGACGTAGGGCATGATCCCGCCGTGCCGGTAGTAGTCGGCCTCGCGAGGGGTGTCGAGGCGGAGGCGGGCCTGGAAGGTGACGTGGTCGGCGGTGACGGTCAGCGTGGGCGGGATGTGCGTTCCCGTGAGCGCGGCCAGGCCGGTGATGCCGATGACTTCCCGGCCGGTGAGGCCGAGCTCGTCCGGGCCCTGGCCGGGCAGGAACTGCAGTGGCAGGATGCCCATGCCGATCAGGTTGGAGCGGTGGATGCGTTCGAAGGACTTGGCGAGGACGGCTCTGACGCCGAGCAGTGCGGGTCCTTTGGCGGCCCAGTCGCGGGAGGATCCGGCGCCGTAGCCTTCCCCGGCCAGCACCACAGCCGGTACGGCGGCCTGCTGGTAGGCGCGGGCGGCTTCGTACACGGTGGTGATGGCGCCGTCGTCCAGGAGGTTGGGGGTCAGGCCGCCTTCGGTGCCGGGGGCGAGGTGGTTGCGCAGGCGGACGTTGGCGAAGGCGCCGCGCATCATGACCTCGTGGTTGCCGCGCCGGGAGGCGTAGGTGTTGAGCTGGTGGCGGGGGACGCCGAGCTGGGTGAGGTAGCGGCCGGCGGGGCTGGACGGCGGGATGGCGCCGGGTGGTGAGATGTGGTCCGTGGTGATGAAGTCGCCCAGTTTGACCAGGACGCGGGCGCCGGTGATGTCGGTGACGGGCGGCGGTTCGGGGGGCATGGCGTCGAGGTAGGGGGCGCGGCGCACGTAGGTGGAGCCGGGGTCCCAGGGGTAGGTGGCCGAGGCGGGAGCGTCCAGGCGCTGCCAGCGTGCGTCGCCGTCGAGGACGTCGGCGTAGGCGCGGGCGAACATGTCCGGGCGGATCACCCGCTCGATGACGTCGCGCACCTCTTCCGGAGCAGGCCACAGGTCACGCAGGTAGACAGGTTGACCGCTGGGATCGGTGCCGAGAGGTTCGGTGGTGAGGTCGAGGTCCATCGTGCCGGCGATGGCGTACGCGATGACGAGTGGCGGTGAGGCCAGGTAGTTGGAGCGGACCTCGGGCTGGATGCGGCCCTCGAAGTTGCGGTTGCCGGACAGGACCGCCGCGACGTCGAGATCGTGCTCGGCCACGGCGCGCGACACCTCCTCCACCAGCGGGCCGGAGGCGCCGATGCAGGTCATGCAGCCGAACCCGGCCAGGGTGAAGCCGAGCCGTTCCAGGTACGGCGTCAGGCCCGCTTCGCCGTAGTAGTCCATGACGACGCGCGAGCCGGGAGACAGAGTGGTCTTCACCCACGGCTTGGCGCGCAGCCCGCGCTCGGCGGCCTTCTTGGCGAGCAGCCCGGCGGCGACCATGACCGAGGGGTTGGAGGTGTTGGTGCAGGAGGTGATGGCGGCGATGGCGACGGTTCCGTGCGTGATCTCCCCGTCCGCCTCGACGGGCGGCCGCTCCTGCGCGCGGAAGGCGGCTTTCACACCCTCCAGGGGGATGCGGTCCTGCGGGCGGCGGGGGCCCGCGATGGACGGGACGACGGTGGCCAGGTCGAGGTCGAGGTCGGCGGTGTAGGCGGGCGGCGCGGCGGGGTCGTGCCAGAGGCCCTGCGCCTTGGCGTAGGCCTCGACGAGGTCGGCGTGGTCGTCGGCGCGGCCGGTGAAGCGCAGGTAGCGGACGGTCTCGGCGTCGATGGGGAACAGCGCGGCGGTGGAGCCGAACTCGGGGCTCATGTTGGAGATCGTCACCCGGTCGGTGACCGGCAGGGCGGTGACGCCGGGCCCGTGGAACTCGACGATCTTGCCGACCACGCCGTGGTCGCGCAGCCGTTCGGTGAGGGTCAGCACGAGGTCGGTCGCGGTCGCGGCGACCGGGAGCTCGCCGTGCAGGCGCACCCCGATCACGTCGGGTACGAGGATGGACACCGACTGGCCCAGCATGGCCGCCTCGGCCTCGATGCCGCCGATGCCCCAGCCGAGCGTGCCGAGCCCGTTGACCATGGTGGTGTGGGAGTCGGTGCCCAGGCACAGGTCCGGGTACGCCTCGTCGCCTCGGCGCATCACCACGCGGGCCAGGTGTTCCACGTTGATCTGATGCATGATGCCCTTGCCGGGCGGCACCACGGTGAAGCCGCGCAGCGACGCCTGCCCCCAGCGCAGGAAGCGGTAGCGCTCGGCGTTGCGCTCGTACTCCAGCTCGGCGTTGCGCGCGAGGGCGTCGGGGCGGCCGAAGACGTCGGCGATGATGGAGTGGTCGACGACCAGCTCGGCGGGGATGGCGGGGTTGACGCGTCCGGGGTCGCCGCCCAGGGCCGTCATCGCGTCGCGCATGGCGGCCAGGTCGGCGAGCGCGGGCACGCCGTTGGTGTCGTGCAGGAACACCCGGGCGGGGTGCAGGTCCACGGCCGCGGTACGGTCGGCGCGCGGCTCCCATCCGGCCACGGCCCGCACCTGCTCGGCGGGGGCGCCGTGCCGCAGCAGGTTCTCCAGCATGATGCGCAGGCTGTACGGCAGGCGCGCGGGTGCGTCGATGGCGTGGATGCGGTAACGGCGGGGTCCCACCGTGAGGTAGTCAGTCACGTGTCCTGCCCTTGCCGGTTCCTGGTTCGTGATCACGTCATCCACTCCGGCGCGGGGATCGAGCACTGCTGGGCCAGCCGTCGCAGGCCGCGCAGGGTCTTGCCGGGCAACTCCACCCCGGTGAGGGCGGCCTTGGCCGCGTTGCGGTCCTCGATCTCGCCGGGATAGAAGATCTCCTCGAAGCCGGGTGCGAGCGGCACGGCCTTGGTGCGGTCGATGAGATCGCCGAGGCGGCGGGCGTAGGCGGCGGGGTCGGCCACCGCGTCGAGGCGGAGCGCCAGCAGCAGGTGGCCGCAGCCGCTGCGCCGGTCGGGCACGTAGGGGCCGGTCACGTCGGTGGCGTAGGAGCTGCCGGTGAGCACGCCGGACAGCACGTCCATCATGAACGAGATGCCATATCCCTTGTGTCCCGCCATGGGCAGGATGAGCCCGTCTATGGCCTGCCATGGGTCGGTGGTGAGGGCGCCGTCGGCGGTCTGGGCCCAGCCTTCGGCGATGGGCTCCCCGCGTTCCAGGGCGGCGTAGATCTTGCCGCGGGCGACCGTGGTGTTGGCGATGTCGAGCACGACCGGACCGTGCGGGCCGCCGGGGACCGCGATGGACCACGGGTTGGCGCCCACGCTCTTCTCCCGGCCGCCCCACGGGGCCATGGCGGGGCTGCCGTTGGTGGTCAGCAGGGCGACGCAGCCCTCGGCGGCGATCATGCGGGTGAAGTAGGCGGCGGTCCCGAAGTGGTTGCTGTTGCGGACCGCGACCACGCCGACCCCGTGCTCGCCGGCGCGGCGTACGGCGTCGCGAGCCGCGTACGCGGTGACGACCTGGCCGATGCCGTCCCGGCCGTCCAGGACGGCGACGGCGCCGCCGTCCATGACGGTCGCCACGTCGGTCACCGCGCGCATGGCGCCGGAGCGCAGCCGGTCGGCGTACCACTCCAGGCGGAGCATGCCGTGCGAGGGATGCCCCTGCATGTCGGCCGTGACCAGGCTGTCGGCCACGAGCCGCGCGTCCTGCTCGGGGACGCCGAGCGAGGTCAGGACCGCGGTCCCGAAGGAGATCAGCTCGGACGGATCGATCATGTGACTCTCCGGACGGGTCGGATGGGGCGGTCGCGCAGCAGCAGCCACAGCCGCGCCGTCTCCTCGAGCTCCTCCACCGCGTCCGCGGCCGAGGCCAGGTCGGGCCCGGCGACGACCGGGCCGTGGTTGGCCAGCAGCAGGGCGTGCGCGGTGCGGGCGGCTCGTTCGGCGATCGGTCCGAGTGCCGGGTCGCCGGGCGCGTGGTAGGGCAGCAGGGGCAGCCGGCCGACGCGCATCACGTAGTAGGCGGTCAGCGGCGGCAGCACGTCGTCGGGGTTCAGGCCGTCGAGGCAGGACACGGCGACGGCGTGGGTGCTGTGCAGGTGGACGACGGCGCCGGCGTCCGGGCGGGCGCGGTAGAGGGCGGCGTGCAGGAACGCCTCCTTCGACGGTCGGGGCCCCTCCAGGTGCTCCCCTACCAGGCTCACGAGGGAGAGGCCGCCGGGTGACACGTCGCCGAGCGAGCCGCCGGTGGGTGTGATCAGGAAGCCGTCGCCGGCGCGGGCGCTGATGTTGCCGGTGCGGCCGTGCGTCAGCCGCCGCTGGAACAGGGATGCGCCGAGGTCGGCGATCTGCAGTGTCAGGTCGGTCATGTCGCTTCCACGGCTCGGGTGAGGAGGTCGGGGCGGCCGAAGTTGCCGGACTTGAGAAGCAGTGCCAGACGCCGCTGATCGGTGGTGAGCAGCCAGGGGACGCCCCGGTCTGCCTCGGCGCCCACGACCACGTCGGTCACCCCGAGCGCGTTGACCACGGCGCCGGAGGTCTCGCCACCGGCCACGACGAAGCGGCGGGCGCCGAGCTCGGCGGCGCGGGCGGCGACGGCGGCCAGCGCCTGCTCCATCAGCTCGGCAGAGCCGGGTGAGCGTTCCCCGGGCGGGGCGGAGGAGTAGACCAGGACGCCGTGCTCCGCGCCGAAATGCGCCTCCAGCCAGGCAAGAGCCTCCTCGACGAGGACGAGGCCGTCCTTCTCGGCGTGCAGCCGGTAGGAGGGCATCGTGCGGCGGGCCAGCGCCACCTGCTCCAGGGTGGCCGCCGAGCAGCTGCCCGCGAGCACCACCGCGGGTCCCGGCGGGAGCGTCTGCATGCCGTTCGGATCGATCCTCATGTCGGAGCCGGCCGCCAGGGCGCCCACCGCACGGGCCAGTCCGGCCGCGCCCGTGATGACGGGCAGGTGCTCGGTGGCGCGAGCGATGACGTCGAGGTCGCGGTCGCCGATGGCGTCGGCGACGGCGTAGCGGACGCCGCGCGCCTCCAGCTCCTCCAGCGCACCCCGTACCGCGTCCGGGCCGCGTTCCACGGTCCCGTGCGGGATCAGCGCCACCAGGTGCGGGGTCTGGCGGGCGAGGACGCGGACCAGGTCGGGGTCGGTCATGGGGGTGAGCGGGTGGTGGCGCATGGCCGAGTCCGACAGCAGCCGGTCGCCGACGAACAGGTGCCCCTGGTAGACGGTGCGGCCGTGCTCGGGCGCGGCCGGGCAGACGACGGCCGGCCGCCCTCCGGCCGCGTCGGTCAGCAGGTCGGCGACCGGGCCGATGTTGCCCTGGTCGGTGGAGTCGAAGGTGGAGCAGTACTTGAAGTAGACGCGTCCGATGCCCTGCCGGACGAGCCAGTCGCGCGCGGCCCAGGAGGCGGTGACCGCCTCCTGGGCCGGGACCGAGCGGGTCTTGAGCGCCACCACGACCGCGTCGCAGTCCGGAACGGCCGTCGCCGGCCGCGGCGGGCCGAACAGCAGGACCGTGCGCAGACCCGAGCGGCGCAGGGCCGCGGCGACGTCGGTGCCGCCGGTGTAGTCGTCGGCGACGCAGCCGAGCACGGCGCTCATACCGACGCCTCGCGCAGCGCCCGTGCCGCCATGAGGGGAGGGCTGAGAACGGGCCTGCTGAGCCGCTGGGCCAGCTCGGCGTGCACGGGGCTGATCGAGTACTGCCCGAGCACGATCAGCTCGGCTCCGTCGATGCCGGGTTCGGCGGCCCGCGCCAGCGCGTCGGTCAGGTCCGGCCAGTCGCCTGCGGCGGCCGCGGCGGCGGCCCCGGGCGCCGCGACCGCCTTCACCTCGACGCCCTCGGCCACGAGCCGGAGGCGCCGGGCGGAGTCCGCCGCGGCGGAGTCGAGCGAGCCGAGCACCAGGACCCTGCCCGGGTGCCGCCGGGCGACGTCGGCGAACATCGCCTCGTCGGAGCCCGTGACCGGCACCTCGTGCAGCCGCCGGGCGAGCGTGGCGACCGGGCCGTACATCGAGCAGGCCAGCAGCACGGCGTCGGCGCCGCCGCGGACGGCGTAGTCGATGAGAGTGAGCATCCGGCGCGTCAGCTCGGGTGTCATGCCGCCGGCCGCGTCGGCCTCGGCCGCGAGCCGGTCGTCCAGCAGGTGCCAGGGCACGGCCTGCGGAAATCCCTCACCGAGGCCGTCGGTGGCGGGCTGGAGTGAGGCGGGTGTGGCATGGACGACCGCGACCGTGAAGCTCATTGCTTCACACCGGCGGCGACTGCCTCGGCGAACGCGCGGGTTCCTGCCGTGCCGCCCATGTCACGGGTACGGGTGCCGGCCCGGACGGTGTCGGCGACCGCCGCCTCGATGAGCGTGGCGGCCTGGGCCAGGGCGGGGTCCTGGTGGCGGGCGCCGAGCCAGTCGAGCAGCATGGCGCTGGAGAGGATCATCGCGATGGGGTTGGCCAGGTCCTGTCCGGCGATGTCGGGGGCGGAGCCGTGGGCGGCCTGGGCCATGGCGCGCTCGTGGGAGGCGTTGATGGACGGGGCGATGCCGAGCGAGCCGGCGATCTCGCCGGCCAGGTCGGACAGGATGTCGCCGAACATGTTCTCGGTGACGATCACGTCGAAGTCGTTCGCCCGCCGCACCAGGTGAACGGTCATCGCGTCGATGTGGAAGTCGTCCACGGCCACCTGCGGGTAGCGGGTGGCGACCTCGCGGCAGACGTCGCGGAACATGCCGGTGGTCAGCCGCAGCACGTTGGCCTTGTGGACGATCGTGACCTTGCCGCGCCTGCGGGAGGCGAGCTCGAACGCCTCGACGGCGATCCGCTCGACGGCGGGCCGGGTGATGATGCCCATGGCGATGGCCACGTCAGGGGTGGGCATGAACTCGCCGGTGCCCTGGTAGGTGCTGCGGTCGGCGTAGAAGCCCTGGGTGTTCTCCCGGACGATGACCAGGTCGGTGCCGGGGACGACGGCGTCGGCGCCCTCGAAGGACTTGGCCGGGCGGATGTTGGCGAACAGGTCGAAGCGCTTGCGGATGGTGCCGCTGGGGTTGAGCTTGGAGCGGTGCGGCTCGGGATAGGCGGCGCTGTCGTGCGGGCCGAGCAGCCAGGCGTCCAGCCCCTCCAGAGCGGTCAGTGTCGATTCCGGCAGGGCGTCGCCGTGGGTGTCGATGGCCGAGGCGCCCAGCGGCAGCTCCACCCATTCCACGGGGGCGGCGCCGGCGGCGGCGAGTGCGGCGTCCACGACCACGACGGACGCGGGGACGATCTCGGGGCCGATTCCGTCGCCTTCGAGTACGCCAAGACTGTAGGAAGTCATGAAATTTACGTCCTTACGAGTGCTTCGACGTCCTCGGGCAGGGCGTCGGTGGTCGGGTAGAGCAGGCAGGCGGCGGGCTCGACGATGATCGTGACCTCGCCGGTCAGCCCGGGACGCGTGGTCTCGGCCTGGATGACGTGGTCGCCGAGGCGCAGGTCGTACTCGTAGCGCGAGCCGACGTAGGAGCTGGTGAGCACCTCGGCCGTGAGCACGTTCACGTCGGCGGGAGCGGTGCGTCCGGGCGGGAGGATCTCCAGCCGTTCGGGTCGGACGGCCACCGTGACGCGCCGGCCCGAAAGACGGCGGGACGCGGCGTCCGGAACGGTGATGGTCTGTCCGGTGCAGTCCAGCCGCACCTCCGAGGGGCCGGTCATCGTGCCGGTGAGGAAGTTGCAGCGGCCGACGAATGCCGCGACCTCGGCGGTGGCGGGCGTCTCGTAGATGTCTTTCGGGGTGCCGATCTGCACCATGTCGCCCTTGGACATCACCGCGATGCGGTCGCTCAGGGCCAGGGCCTCTTCCTGGTCGTGGGTGACGTACACGGTGGTGATGCCGAGCTCGGTCTGCAGCCGCTTGAGCCAGGCGCGGGCCTGCTCGCGCAGTTGCGCGTCGAGGTTGGACAGCGGCTCGTCCAGCAGCAGCACGCTGGGGGAGTAGACCAGGGCGCGGGCGAGCGCGACGCGCTGCTGCTGGCCGCCGGAGAGCTGGTGCGGGTAGCGGTCCTTCAGCTCGGCCAGGCCCACCTTGCCGAGCGCCTCGGTGATGAGCTCGTCCTGCTCGCGCCGGTCGACTCTGCGGATCTTGAGTGGCATGGCCAGGTTCTGGGCGACGGTCATGTGCGGCCACAGCGCGTACGACTGGAACACCATCCCGAGGTTGCGCCCCTCGGGCGGCACGAACGTGCCGGAGCCGACGAAGGTGGTGGACCCGACCGCGATACTGCCGCCGGTCGGCCGTTCCAGGCCGGCGATGCAGGCCAGGGTGGTGGACTTGCCGCAGCCGCTGGGGCCGAGCAGGGTGAAGAACTCGCCGTCGGCGATGGTGAAGGTGATGTCGTGCAGGACGGCGTTCTCCCCGAACTGCTTGGACAGGTTGGCGACCTTGACCTCAGGCATCGTTACGTCCTCTGAGAAGTAGTCCGGCGAGCCCGACGAAGGTCGCCGTGATGGCGATCTGCAGGCCGGCCAGCGCGGCCACGGAGCCCGTGTTGCCCTGCACCCACAGCTCCAGCATGGTCGTGCCGATGATGTTGGAGTCGGCCGAGGCCAGGAACACCGCGGGGGAGTACTCCTTGAGCAGCGTCACGAACGTCAGGATCAGCGCCCCGGCGAAGGCCGGCCGCAGCAGCGCCGCCAGGACACGGGTGAACGTGCGTACCCAGTCGGCCCCGGACACCCGGGCGGCGCTGTCGAGCTCCCGGCCGATCTGCATGACCGACGGCGAGATGGAGCCGAATCCGCTGGGCAGCGCGCGCAGCCCGAATCCGATGATCAGCGCCCACAGCGTGCCCTGAATCAGGCCGCCCAGCCCGAAGGGCGCGAAGGCCAGCGCCCAGAACAGGCCGATGCCGACGATGATGCCGGGCATCGCCTGCGGGGCGAGCGCCAGATATTCCACCGCGCGGGCGAAGCGGAAGGTCGAGCGCCTGGCCACCATGACCGCCACCAGCGACAGGACGCTGACCAGGACCGCGCCGATCGCGGCCACCAGCAGGCTGTTGACGATGGACTGCACGTACACGGGGTAGGTGAAGATCCGCTCGTAGTTGTCGCCGGTGAGGGTCCTGAACGGCGACTGCAGCGGCGTGAACACCTGTGTGAAGGAACGGAAGACCAGCCCGCCGATGGGCACCAGGGCGCCCATCACCACGTAGAAGGCGATGGCGGCCACGCTCACCCACTTCAGCCAGCCGAGGTCCAGGGGACGCGGACGGGTGGCCTTGCCGCGCACCGAGACGAACCGCTGGGCGTTCTTCAGCAGCTTGGCCTGCAGCGCGACCAGGCCGACGGTGACCAGCAGGATGATCGCCGACGCCGCGCCGAGCACCCCGTAGTCCGGATGGATGGACTGCAGGCCGTTGCGGTACAGGAACGTCGAGAAGACGTCGATGCCGACCGGCTGGCCGAACAGCAGCGGCACGCTCAGCGTCTCCACCGACATGCTGATCACCAGGATCGAGCTGTAGACGACGGGCGGGCGCAGCAGCGGCAGGATCACCGACCGGAGCACCCGCAGCGGCCCGGCCCCGCACACCTGGGCGGCGGCCTCCAGCGAGGCGTCGCTCTGGCGCAGCGCGTTGGCGCAGAAGGTGTAGGCGATGGGCGCCAGCGCCACCGCCTCGGTCAGGGCCATGCCGGGGATGGAGTACAGGTTCCACGGCAGGAAGCCGAGGAACCGGCGTACCTCGACGCTGACGAACCCGGCCGGGCCGTACATGGTGATCCAGCCGAAGCCGAGGATGAGCGAGGAGATGAAGAACGGCCACTGCATGGCGGCGGCGAAGATCCGGCCGCCCGGCAGCTTGGTGCGCACCACGACCACGGCCATCGGCACCGCGATGAGCAGGCTGAGCATGGTGGTCAGCCCGGCGAAGCGCGCCGTGTTGAGCACGACGCGGCCGAACCCCGCCTCGGTGAACAGCCGCACGTAGTTGCCGGCGCCGAGCACGCCGCCCGCCTCGTACAGGGGGCGGTCGAGGAAGGACTGGTAGAGCGTCGGGACGACCGGCGCCAGCACCAGGACGGCCAGCAGGAGCAGCACCGCGTACTGCAGCCAGCTCTCCCGGGCCAGCCCCAGCGGCCTGCGGTAGCGCGGTGGCGGATGCGCGGGTGGACGCGGCGGGGACAGGGTGGTCATCGCGTTCCTCTCAGCGGCCGAGCAGGCCGTTCCACTTGGTGATGAAGGACTTGACCTCGGCGTCGGGGACCTTCGCGTACTTGGCGAAGATCACGTTGGCCTGGCCCACGGCCTTCACCAGCTCCTGGTAGGTATGCAGCCCGTCGCCGGCGACACCGTCCCGGTAGGAGGTGAGCCCGCCCTCGGCCACTGCCCGCTGGCCCTCCTGCGACAGCACGAAGTCCACGAACAGCTTCGAGGTCGCCGGGTGCGGCGCCTTGGCGGCGATGCCGATGCCGCGCGGCAGCACGACCGTGCCGTCGTCGAGGAAGGAGATCGCCAGCAGGCCGCCGCTCTTGTCCACCACCGGGTACGCCGGGGCGGCGCTGACGAAGAAGCCCGCCACGTACTCGCCCGAGGTGATCTTCTCCAGCTGCGTGCCGGACGACGTCTCCGGCCTGGCCAGCGGCAGCACCGACTGCAGCGAGGTCCAGGCGGCCGGACGGGCGGCGGCGAAGGCGTGCGAGACGGTGAAGCCGAACGCCCCGCCCACGTCCCGTGTGGTGATCTTGCCCTTGTACTGGGCGGGGTCCTTGGCCAGGATCGCCGCCAGGCTCTTCAGCCCGGTCGGCTTCTCGGGCAGTAGCGAGGTGTTATAAGCGATCGACAACGGATCGACCGACATGGCGTACACGTTGGGCATCAGCTCGCCGAAGTCGGGCAGCTTGCCCTTCTCCGGTGAGGCGTACTCCATCAGCGTGCCCTGGCGGCCGGCGAAGTCGGCCCAGCCCTGGGCGGCGTTCGACACGACCAGGTCGGCCGGTGAACTCCCGGTGGCCTGCTCGCTGAGCACTCGCTGGAACACCTCGTCGCTGTCCAGGTTGTTGGCCGCGATCTTCGTCACCCAGGGGTACTTCTTCTGGAAGTCGCGGAAGATCGGCGCCCAGTTCTCCTGGTCGGTGTTGGAGTAGATGGTGAGGGTGCCGCCCTCCTTCTTGGACGCCTCGATCAGCTGCGAGTACTCGCCCGGGTAGTACGACGGGGCCTGCCCCGTCGCGATCGCGTTCGGCGGCGGCTCTTTCTTCGCCTCACCACCTCCGCCACAGGCCGTGAGCAGGCCGAGTGCGAGTACGGCGACGCCGAAGGCGCGGAAGGTGGAGTGGAAGGTGGTCATGTGCTTCCTCCTAGACCAGGCGAGACCGACCAGCCGTCGCCTGCGATGCCGCACACTCTGCTTCGTTATAACCTATGACGTCAACCCTTCGTTTCTGGAATGTAACGCGACCAGCGTGGTGAACGGCTTATATCTGCGGCGATCCGGCCTCGTGGCAGGGCGGCAGAGAGTCGGGTTTCTTGCCGACTCGGTAGGGCAGCGGTGTAGGTTATAACCGTCACCGAAGAGACAGGACAGCGATGAGCGAATCAGCGGCCGACCTCTACACGACGAAGGCGGACTTCGCCTATCTGCGCGTCAAGGAGCTGATCCTGTCAGGGACGCTGCTCCCCGGCTCCGTCATCGCGCAGGCGCAGCTGGCCCGCGACATCGGCATCAGCACCACCCCCCTGCGCGAGGCCCTGCGCCGGCTCAAGAGCGAGGGGCTGGTCGAGCTCGACGCCCACCGCGACGCCCGCGTCGCGCCCCTGGCCGCCGAGGAGGCCCGCGACCTGCTGGAGCTGCGCCGCTCCCTCGACCCCCTGGCCGTCGCGCTGGCCGCCGAACGCCGCACCAAGGCCGACATCGCCGCCATGCGTGCCGCCCACGACGGCCTCAGGCCACTGCCCGGCAACCCCGCCTACGAGCAACTCGTCGCCCACCGCAAGTTCCACACCGCCCTCTACTCCGCCTCGCACAACGATCTGCTCATCCAGACCCTCGACGGCCTGTGGGACAAGGCCGACCGCTACCGCCGCCTCGCCCTGGAGGTCGAGCGCGGCCAGGACGCCCGCGACCGCAAGGCCACCGAGCACGAGGCACTCCTGGAGTACGTGATCGCGGGCGACGCCGAATCGGCCGCCGCCGTCATGCGTGAGCACATCGACACCAGCCTGGGCGCCCAGGCCGCCTGGCGCCTCCGTAAGCACCACGCCGAATCGGACTCCACTGATCCGGGAGGCGTGCTTTGACGATGCGAGAGCTGCGGTTCATCCGGAGCGGCACGCTCGCCTGGGCCGAACTCCCTGCTCCGGAGCCGGTCGATCCCGGCGACGCGATCGTCCGCCCGTTCCTGGCCGGGCGCTGCGACGGTGACACCGTGCCGATCCACCGGCCGGTCTCCCGCGCCATGCAGGCGGGCATGGCGCTCGGCCTCATCGACCCGGTCGTCGGGCGCATCTGCGGAAGGGTCCCCTTCCGGGGGCCGTTCGCGATCGGTCACGAATGCGTCGCCCAGGTCACGGCCGTCGGGCCGCAGGTCAGCCAGGTGCGCGTCGGGCAGACGGTGGTCGTTCCGTGGGCGGTCTCCTGCGGCTCATGCCCAGCGTGCGTGCGCGGTCTGACCTCCAAATGCGCCACCAGCGCCGGGGGCGATGTGCTGGCGGCGTTCGGGTTCGGACCGGCCAGCGGCCCCTGGGGCGGCATGGTCGCCGACCGGATCCGCGTCCCGTTCGCCGACCACATGCTCGTCCCGGTCCCCGACGGCATCCCCGTCGAACGCGTCGCCGCGGCCAGCGACAACCTCGCCGACGCCTGGCGGGCCGTCGCCCCCTTGACCCGGGACGGTGGCACGGTGCTGATCCTGGGCGGCGGCGCCAAGAGCATCGGCCTGTACGCCGCGGGGCTGGCCGTCGCCCTCGGCGCGGACCTCGTCGACTACTTCGACGACCACCCCGCGCGACGGCGCATCGCCGAGTCCTTCGGCGCGCGGGCCCACGCCGGCAGCCGGCCGCGCCGGGCGTATGACGTCGTCGTGGAGGCGACCTCACGGGCCGGCGGGCTCCGGACGGCGCTGCGCTCGCTGGCGCCCGGCGGGACCTGCACCGCGGTCGGCTACTACCTGGCGACCGGCACCCGGCTGCCGCTCATGCGCATGTACGCCACCGACGCCACCCTCCGCGTCGGCGTCTCCCACGCCCGCGCGAACCTGCCCGCCCTGCTCGACTTCGTCCACCGCACCGGCTTCCCCGCCGAGCACGTCACCACCCTGACCGCCGACTGGGAGGACGCCCCGACCGCATATGCCGCGAAGACCACCAAACTCATCCTGGCCCGCGACCCCCTCCCACCCCTTCGTGCTTCCCAGACCATCTCTTGACGGTGACACGGCGTGCCGTAGTTGATCAGCTGGGTAAGAGCCCCCACAGCAACAGTCGTACGTGTCTCGGGGGGTTCGGATGCGACTGCGTATTCTCAGTGGACTGGGCCTGCTGGCCGCCGCGGCGAGCCTGACCGGGTGCGACTCGCAGCCCAGCACCGTCAAGATGGCCGACACCAAGGTCGACGCGGCGGCCAAGCTCAAGGCGGCCAAGGTTGCCAAGGCGCAGTTCGCCGCCAAGGTCAAGGCGAACGAGCTGGGGCAGATCCCCGTGCTCATGTTCCACCGGATCATCGACAAGCCGTCCACGACGGACGACAGGACGCCGCAGCAGTTCCGCGCGGACCTGGAGCGGCTGGCCCGGGAGGGGTACGTGCCGATCACGGCCACCGAGATGGTGACCGGCAAGATCGACATCCCGGCCGGCAAGCACCCCGTGGTCCTGACATTTGATGACTCGTCTCCCTCGCAGCTCACCCTCAACGAGGTGGGCGTCCCCGCACCCAACACGGCCGTCGCGATCCTGAAGGACGTGGCCGCCAAGAACCCAGGGTTCCGCCCGAAGGCGACGTTCTACGTGACCCGCGACATGTTCGGCAAGACCGTGCGCGAGGAGCAGGCCGAGACGCTGGGCTGGCTCAAGGAGAACGGCTTCGACATCGGCAACCACACCCGTGACCACATCAACCTGCGCGGACGCTCGCACAAGGAGGTCGAGGAGCAGATCGGCTCGATCGCCAAGCAGATCAACTCCCTGACCGGCATCAACCCGACCACGATCGCCCTGCCGTACGGCAACGCGCCGACCCAGAGGGAGTGGGCCATGCACGGCGGCAAGGAGTACAACCACCAGGGCGCGTTCCTGGCGGGGTACACGCCCGCCGCGTCGCCCTTCAGCAAGGCGTTCGACCCGGTGGCGATCCCGCGGATCAAGGTCATGGAGAAGAAGGGCGACTGCAAGCAGTTCTGCTCGGAGGCCTGGCTGGACTGGCTCAAGAGCAACCCGGACATGCGGTACACGTCGGACGGGGACGTGACCACGGTGGCGTACCCGAAGTTCAAGACGCCGTATCTGCGCAAGACGTTCGTGAAGTGGGGCCTGCCCTACTGACGGACGCGCGCGTTCCGGAGCATGGTGAACGTGATGCCCGCCGCGCGCAGCCGGTCGATGAGCGGCTGCCCCATGGCCGAGGCCGTCGTGAGCGGGCCCGCCCGGTCCGGCAGGTCGTCGAAGGCCAGGCACAGGGCCGACTCGGCGAACATCTTCGCCGTGTCGCCGTAGCCGGGGTCGCCGCCCGCGACCTCCGTCACCACGCGCTCGCCGCCGCCCTCGCCCAGGAACGTGACCTTGAACCAGTTCCGCGCGCGCTGCTCGGCCGAAGGGCCGTCGCCGGGCCGTACGCGGCTCTGGATCCAGCCGCGTACGGGCGGGATCTGGGCGAGCGCGGCGAAGGCGCCCGCGCCGGCCGCCGTGGCCAGGGCCGCGGGGAGTGTCCTGACGGCGTAGTGCTGGCGATAAGTGAAGTCCGGGCCGTAGCGGTCGAGGAGGCGGGCGGAGTAGCCGACGATGAACGGGTCCACGGTCGGCATCGGAAGCGCCCAGCCGCCCACGTAACGGACGCCGCCGGGCAGGGAGCTCACCTTGCGGCCGGCGGGCCTGGGCTCGGCGGAGCGGCGCTGTGTGCCCTGCTCCACCGCCTGCTGGGCGCGGCCGACGATGGACGCCATGGTGGCCAGCGTGCCGCCCGACGGGCTCATCCGCGCCCGCAGGAAGCCCCGCACCTTGAGCGGGACGCCTTCGGGCAGGTGGCCGACGGTGTGGAGCACGCCCAGGTCGAACGGGATGGAGTCGAAGCCGCAGGCGTGCACGAGCTTGGCGCCGCTCCTGGCCGCCCTGTCGCCGTAGCGGACGTAGACCAGGTCCACGAACTCGGGCTCGCCCGTCAGGTCCAGGTAATGCGTGCCGGCCTCGGCGCAGGCCGCCACCAGCGGCTCGCCGTACGTGACGTAGGGGCCGACCGTGGTGGCCAGGACGCGCGTCTGACGGGCGAGCCCGGCCACCGAGGCCGGATCCGTGGCGTCGGCGAGCAGGATCGGCACGTCGAGTCCGAGCCGCTCCAGCTTGGCGCGGTCGCGCCCGGCCAGCGCCCACCGCGTGCCGGGGCCCGCGGCGCCGGCCAGGTAGGCGGCGGTGAGCGCGCCGGTGAAGCCGCTCGCTCCGAAGAGCACGATGTCGTACGGGCGATCCATGATCCTCACCCTCCCACGCAGACAGGCCGGACACTCAGCTTTCATGGCCTCCACTCCGTGGAGGCGTGCTCGGTCGCTTTTGAGCCGTCGCCTTCCCTCGTCGCTCTGGTCGCTGCGCTCCCGACGCTCCTCAGTCCAGGCGACGGCGCTCCCTCGCGGGCGAGTAAAACCGTGACGTCACGAACGGTTAACGGATCCCTGAGAAGTTGCTGACCGTCGTAAAGTTTGCGTGATTGGGGTTCAGCACACGTGGGGATGACGAATGCCGCAAATCTCGCCGCTGGTCACCGGCGATCCCGCCCATCTGGGGTCCTTCCGGTTGTCCGGACGGATCGGAGAAGGCGGTCAGGGCATCGTTTACCTGGGCGTCAACGACAAGGGGGAGCGCGCCGCGATCAAGCTCCTGCACGTGAAGTTCAGCGGTGACACGATCGCCAGGTCGCGTTTCGCGAGGGAGCTCAAGGCGGCGCAGCGGGTGGCGTCGTTCTGCACGGCCCGGGTGATAGAGGCCGATCTCGACGGCAACACGCCGTACATCGCGAGCGAGTACATCGACGGCCTGCCGCTCAGGGAGATCGTCGAGACCGACGGGCCGCTCACCGGCACCGTGCTCGACCGCTTGGCCATCGGCACCGCCACCGCGCTCACCGCGATCCACCACGCCGCGATCGTCCACCGGGACTTCAAGCCCGACAACGTGCTGATCGCCGCCGACGGGCCGCGCGTGGTGGACTTCGGCATCGCCCGGATCATCGACTCCACCGGCACGATCACCAGCCGGGCCATCGGCACGCCCGCCTACATGGCGCCGGAGCAGATCGCCGGCGACGACGTGGGGCCGTATACGGACGTGTTCTCGTGGGGCGCCACCATCGCGTTCGCGGCCACCGGGAAGCAGGCGTTCGAGGGCAACTCCATCGCGGTGGTGCTCAACCGTATCCTCAACCACCAGGTCGATGTCGGCATGATGCCGGAGCCGCTGCAGGGTGTGGTGCGCTCCGCGCTGGCCAAGTCGCCGGCCGACCGGCCCTCCGCCGACCAGATCCTGCTGCGGCTGCTCGGCCAGCCGTCCACGGTGGGGGCGTCCACGGCGGTGCTCACCCGGGGCGTGCAGGTCGCCAGTGACGACACCACGCCGTTCAGCAGGGTGTCGGCCGGGTCGATCACGGACCTGCCCTCCCGGAAGGACGCCGCCCCGGCGGCGCCGCCCTCCCGCAACCAACCCGCCCCGAACGAGCCCGCACGTAACCAACCCGCCCCGAACGAGCCGGCACGTAACGAGCCGGCACGTAACGAGCCCGTGCGTAACGAGCCCGTGCGTAACGAGGCGGCCGTGACGACGCCGCCGGAGGCCGCGCCGTACCAGCTGACCGAGCCCGCCACGCCCGCGCGGTCGCGCCGCGCGAAGGTGTGGATCGCGCTGGCCACCGCGGTCGTCCTGCTCGCCGCGGCGGGCGCCGCGCTGGCGATGAAGGGCTGGCCCCTGGCGTTCGGCGAGCAGCCGGAGCCGAGCGAGACGGCCAATCAGGAGCTCCCCGGCACGTTCGCCACAGTCGTGGACAAGGTGGCGCAGACCGGGAAGGTCGTGATCGGCGTCAAAGGCGACCTGCCCGGCGTCGGTCTGCAGGACGGCGGCGGCTTCGAGGGCTTCGACGTCGAGGTCGCCAGGCGCATCGCCGCGGAGTTAGGGGCGAAGGATCCTGAGTTCGTCCAGGTCAGCAGGGACACCCGGGCCAGTGCCCTGGCCGACGGCGAGGTCGACCTGGTCGTGGCCACGTACTCGGTCGACAACAGCGAGACGCAGTTCGCCGGCCCGTACTACCTGGCGCACCACGACGTCCTCGTCCGCGCGGGCAGCGGCATCGACTCCCTCGACGACCTGGCGGGCAAGAAGCTCTGCGCGCCCGACAGCCCGTCCGTCGGCGAGGTGCAGGACAAGGTGAAGGTCGAGCCCGTCAGCGCCGGCAACTACGCCCTCTGTATGGACCGGCTCAGGAGCGGCGAAGTGGACGCGATCCCCGGCGACGACCTGATCCTGGCCGGGTTCGCCGCCCGCGAGAACATGCGTTACAAGATCCTCGGCGCCAGGCTCAACAACGAGCGCTACGCCGTCGGCATCAGGAACGGTGACGTGAAGACCTGCAAGGCGGTCAAGGCCGTGATCGTCGACCTCTACCGTACGGGCTTCATGAAGCAGCTCCTCACCAGGCATTTCGCCAGGGTCGACTTCAAACCCGAGCTGAAGGTGCCCGCGATGGAAACCTGCTGATGACAAGCGGGTAACATCCCAAAGCGTCAGCGAATATCCCGCGAGTGAGGGGAAGGCCATGGGGCCCGTCAAGGTGACCGTCACCGGAGCAGCCGGCCAGATCGGCTACGCACTGCTGTTCCGCATCGCGTCGGGGCAGCTGCTCGGTGCCGACGTCCCGGTCAAGCTCAGCCTGCTGGAGATCCCGCAGGCGGTGAAGGCCGCTGAGGGCACCGCCATGGAGCTCGACGACTGCGCGTTCCCGCTGCTGTCCGGCATCGAGATCACCGACGACCCCAACGTCGCCTTCGACGGCGCCAACGTCGCCCTGCTGGTCGGCGCCATGCCGCGCAAGGCCGGCATGGAGCGCGGCGACCTCCTCGGCGCCAACGGCGGCATCTTCGGCCCCCAGGGCAAGGCGATCAACGACCACGCCGCCGACGACATCAAGGTCCTGGTCGTGGGCAACCCGGCCAACACCAACGCCCTCATCGCCCAGCAGAGCGCGCCCGACGTGCCCGCTGACCGCTTCACCGCGATGACCAGGCTCGACCACAACCGCGCGCTGTCCCAGCTGGCCGCCAAGCTGCAGGTCCCGGTCACCGAGATCAAGAAGATGACGATCTGGGGCAACCACTCCGCGACGCAGTACCCCGACCTGTTCCACGCCGAGGTCGGCGGCAAGATCGCGGCCGAGCAGGTCGACCCCGAGTGGCTGCGCGAGACGTTCATCCCGACGGTCGCCAAGCGCGGCGCCGCCATCATCGAGGCCCGCGGCGCCTCCTCGGCCGCCTCGGCCGCCAACGCCGCCGTGGACCACGTCCACGACTGGGTCAACGGCACCGACTGGACCTCCGCCGCCGTCGTCTCCGACGGCTCCTACGGGGTCCCTGAGGGGCTCATCTCGTCGTTCCCCGTCCGCGCGGCGAACGGCACGTTCGAGATCATCCAGGGGCTCGAGATCGACGCGTTCTCCCGCGACAGGATCGACGCCAGCGTGCGCGAGCTGGCGGAGGAGCGCGACGCGGTGAAGGAACTCGGCCTGATCTGATGCCCGGCCCGCCCCCCGTGCGGAGAGCGGGGGGCGTCAGGGCGGACAGGACACGCGCTGCTCGGCGGGTGCGGCCTGCGGTGTGGCGAAGACCACGCCCGCGGCGGCCAGCAGGCTACCGGTCACGATGAGGACACCGAAGAGCAGCTTCGTGACCCTTGGTGAAAAGTTCCTCACATTTCGGTATCACAGCACATTTCTGGGTGCCGTATCACGCATTTGCGGAAAGCGCGTCCCACGCGTCGGACACGATGTCGCGAAGCGACGGCCGCTCGGCCTTCCAGCCCAGCTCGCGCTGGATCCTCGCGGACGACGCGACCAGCACGGCCGGATCTCCGGGGCGGCGGTCCGCGACGACGGCCGGGATCTCGTGCCCGGTGACCTCGCGGCAGACGGAGATCACCTCCTGCACGCTGAACCCGCTGCCGCTGCCCAGGTTGTAGATCTGGTGCCGGCCGGGCACGATCGCCTCCAGCGCCAGCAGGTGCGCCCGCGCGAGGTCGGCCACGTGGATGTAGTCGCGCACGCAGGTGCCGTCGGGCGTCGCGTAGTCGGTGCCGAAGACGCTCACGGACTCGCGCTCGCCGGTCGCGACCTTCAGGACGTTCGGGATGAGGTGGGTCTCGATCGTGTGCCGCTCGCGGTAGCGGCCGTAGGCGCCGGCCACGTTGAAGTACCGCAGGCTCACCGCGCCCAGGCCCCGGATCCCCGCGAACGCGCTCAGCGCGGTGTCCACGGCCAGCTTGGAGGCGCCGTAGGGGTTGGTCGGGCGCGTCGGGTCGTCCTCCTCGATCGGGGAGCGCTCGGGCTCGCCGTACGTGGCCGCCGTCGAGGAGAACACGATCCTGCCCACCCCCTTGTCGCGCATGGCGTCGAGCAGGGCCAGCGTGCCGCCGAGGTTGTTGGACCAGTAGAGCCCCGGCTTCTCCACCGACTCGCCCACCAGCGACTTGGCCGCGAAGTGCAGCACCGCGTCCATGCCGTCGAGCGCGTCATGCGCCTCCGTGATGCTTTCTTGGACAAATCTGGCACCTTCCGGCACCGCGTCCTGATGTCCCGTTGACAGGTCGTCGAGTACGGTCACGTCGTGCCCTGCCTCGATGAGCTGTGCCGCGACGACACTGCCGACGTATCCGGCACCTCCGGTGACCAGTAGCCTCATGTGCGCTCCTGTTCAAATATGTTTGATTTTGTACGGCTTGCCGTTCAGCATACGCGGGAAAGTCGCCGAGTACGCTGCCAACCACCATGTTTGACACCGTCGCGGCCAACATCGCCCTGGTTCTGCTGTTCATCCTGATCGGGGGCTTCTTCGCCGCCGCCGAGATCGCGATGGTCTCCCTCCGGGACAGCCAGGTTCGCAAGCTCTCGCAGCGGGGCCGACGGGGCGAGCGGGTGGCCAAGCTCGCCCGTGACCCCAACCGCTTCCTGTCCGCCGTCCAGATCGGCGTCACCGTGGCCACCATGCTGTCGGCCGCGTTCGGCGCCGACCGGCTCTCCGGGCAACTGGTGCCGCTGCTCGAGCAGTGGCGGGTGCCCGCGGCCGTCGCCCCCGTGCTCGCGCTCGTGCTGGTGACGCTGGCGATCTCGTACACGTCGCTGGTGCTGGGCGAGCTGGCGCCCAAGCGCCTGGCGCTGCAGCGGGCCGAGGGCCTGTCGCTGTACGTGGCCCCGTTCCTCGACCGGATCGCGTCCCTGTCGCGGCCGATCATCTGGATGCTGTCGAAGTCCACCGACCTCGTGGTCCGGTTGCTCGGCGGCAACCCGGAGGCCGGCCGGGAGGAGGTCACCACCGAGGAGCTGCGCGACATGGTGGTCGGGCACACCGATCTCACCGCCGACGAGCGCAAGCTGATCGGCGAGGTGTTCGCGGCTGGGAAACGGCAGCTCAGGGAGGTGATGCTGCCGCGTACCGAGGTGGAGTTCATGGACGCCGACACGCCGCTGGACGATGCGGCCCGCCTGGCCGCCGGGCTCCCGCACTCGCGCTTCCCCGTCTACCGGGACACGTACGACGAGGTCATCGGATTCGTGCACGTACGGGATCTGCTGGACCCCGAGCTCAACGGGCGGACCGAGCCGATCAGCGCGGTGGTGCCGATCCGGCCGGCGAAGTTCGTGCCCGCGTCCAAGCGGCTGCTCAGCACCCTGAACGAGATGCGCGACGAGGGGCAGCACCTGGCGATCGTGGTGGACGAGTACGGCGGCACTGCGGGCATCGTGACCATGGAGGACCTGGTCGAGGAGCTGATCGGGGACATCAGGGACGAGTACGACGTCGAGGAGGATGTCGTGATCCTGCCCGCCGGGGAGATCGAGATCGACGGCCTCACGAACCTCAACGACTTCGCCGGTGAGACTGGCCTCCGGCTGCCCGACGGCCCGTACGAGACGCTGGCCGGATTCGTCATGGCGATGCTGGGGCATGTGCCAGCCGTCGGGGAAAAGGTGGAAATAACGGGATTTGAGATGACAGTAACCGAGCTGGACGGGCGCCGTATCTCCAGGGTTAGAGTAAAACGACGTTCCGTGACCGAGTCGCCGCCTGAGCGGGATTCCTGACACAATTGGCTGCTATGGCCAGACCTCGTGTTCTCTCCGGCATCCAGCCCACAGCGGACTCCTTCCACCTGGGCAATTACCTGGGTGCGGTCCGCCAGTGGGTCACGCTGCAGGAGACCCACGACGCCTTCTACTGCGTGGTCGACCTCCACGCGATCACGGTGCCGACCGAGCCCGCCGCGCTGCGCCGCCGCAGCCGCGTGGCCGCCGCCCAGCTCTTCGCCGCCGGCCTCGACCCCGAGCGGTCCACCGTCTTCGTGCAGTCGCACGTACGCGAGCACACCGAGCTCGCGTGGATCCTGATCTGCCTCACCGGCATGGGCGAGGCGGGCCGGATGACCCAGTTCAAGGACAAGTCGGCCAAGTTCGGCGAGAGCGCGGCCAGCGTCGGCCTCTTCACGTACCCGATCCTGCAGGCCGCCGACATCCTGCTCTACCAGGCCGACCGCGTCCCCGTGGGAGCCGACCAGAAGCAGCACCTGGAGCTCACCCGCGACCTGGGCCAGCGCTTCAACCACCGCTTCGGCGAGACGTTCACGCTGCCGGAGCCGTACATCCTCAAGGAGGTCGAGAAGATCACCGACCTCCAGGACCCGACGGCGAAGATGTCGAAGAGCTCCTCGAGCCCCGCCGGCATCCTCGACGTCCTGGAGCAGCCCGGCCCGCTGCGCAAGAAGGTCATGCGGGCGGTCACGGACACCGGCTCCGAGGTGCTCTTCGACGAGGAGAACAAGCCCGGCATCTCCAACCTGCTCCGCATCCAGTCCGCGCTGACCGGCACCCCCATCCCCGAGCTGGTGGCCCGCTATGAGGGGCAGGGGTACGGCACGTTCAAGAAGGACGTGGCGGAGGCGGTGGCCGACACGTTCACGCCCATCAGGGAGCGCACGGAGAAGCTGCTGTCGGACGAGGCGGAGCTCGACCGCCTGCTCGCGATCGGCGCGGAACGCGCGTCGGCGGTGGCCAGGCAGACCATGGCCGACGTCCGCGACAAGGTCGGCTTCCTCCCCACGCTGTAGGTCACCCACCCCCCACCTGTTGCCCAATTACAAGCTGCTCTCCCTAGGGCAGCCTTCGGCAGTGGGCGGGTCGTGATGGTGCAGCCGTCCGGCGCACGTCCGGCTGGGACCCTGCTCATGTTCGGGCTGCGCTGACCCGCTCAAGGGCATCGGCGGCATCGGTGCAGTGAGGCGAGTTCGGTGAACACCCGTGCAGCGAGAGCGAACAGGCCTCTTGCGGTCTCCTCGTAACCGCCGTCCATGGTCGGCCGGAGGACGAAGAACTGGCCTCCCTCGGAGGCAAGTTCGTATTCGCCGCAACAGGACGTTTGGCGTACACGGAGTTGTGGGCTGTGAGGGATGTGCTGGTTCCAGCGGTACATGATGCATCGCTTCCGTGGGGCCCGAGGTGTGAGGCACCGTCCCAGGGCTTAGTCGGGGGCCAACGGTGTGATTCCGCAGGCTAAGTCCGTCGCACGGCGGTAGAAGGGTGGCCCCGCCCGACCCGGACGGCGGGGCCACCGGCAGGACTCCGGAGCACTGCCGGACATCTCGTGGCGTGGCGATGGGACCGGTCGAAGGGAAACACCGCCCGCCTGCTCATGGCGCCTGGGCTCCGACTTATAGAGCCCGTATGGATCTCTCCTTGCCGGACCTATGAGGTCGCGGGATGGCTTCCTTCCATAAGGCCGGGTCTTTGGTTGGATTCCTCGGACTGGCATGCTCGCCACGTTCCGACACGGGTCCGGGCGTTCTGCAAGAAAGCCGTCTGCCAGGCCAGTGCTGCAGCGAGCGCGATGGCGTCCGGCTGCCGGACGGTCTGCAACACCCCGGCCGCCACCATGTCGAGATTGAGCTGCTGGCGCAGCCTGGCGGTCCACCACATCTGGCCGGAGGCATCACGCTCGCGTTCGATGTCCCACGCCGGATAAGTGTTTCGCAATGTCGAAAGCTGGCGGCCTGCCCAGTCCTGTAGGAGCGCCGCCTGCGCTACGACTTGGCGCATGTCCTGAGCGGCCACAGGAATGAGGCCGTCCAGTTCGGTGCCCGTCATCGCTTCAGCCTTCCGGTCGTCTGCCTGCCGTCTATCCACTCAAACCTTAATGCCATTCCCGAAAGGCATCAAGGCTTTATGGAAGTGACCTGAGTAGGCTTTGATCCAGGCGTCACGTACGAACCCGGACAGTGGCGTGCTAGTGGTCCCTTTCGTCTCGATGGAGGAGCACATGCCAGACACAGGCTGGGCCAGCGTCTCCACCCCTTACGTAAGGCCGCGGCGGCCCGGCGAAGCGGATGCCTGGACAGAGGAGGCGGCCGCGCATGGTCATGTCGGTACGAACCGGCTGTGCGGCGTGGAAGAGGTGCGCCCTCCCCAAGAGGTGGCTGATGTGCTCGACCTCGGTCCAGAGGGGACAGCGGTCGTCCGGCGCAGGCTGGTACTCCTCGACGGGCGGCCGACGGAATTGGCCGACTCCTATTACCCGTCGTCGATCGCCCACGACACGCGGCTGGCCGAAGAGCGCAAGATCTCAGGCGGGGCCCTCACCGCTCTGGCCGAACTCGGTTACCTGCCCCATAGCGCCGAGGAGTCCGTAACGGCCCGGCCTTCGACCATGCCTGAACAGGATGCGCTTGATATCCGCCCCGAAGACTGGGTGCTGGTCCTCACTAGAGTGTTGCGCACGGACACTGGAAGGCCGATCGAGGCCACCGTCATGACGATGGTCGCCGACGGGCGTGAGCTACGCTACAGAATGATCATCAACGAGGGGACCTGACACTTGGCAAGGCGCCCGGACCCACGTCCTCGTCACCAGCAGATCGCTGCGGAGTTGCGAGCCGAGATCATGTCCGGCGCGCTGAAGCCGGGCGAGCAACTTCCTTCGACGCCCCAGATGGTTGCGCGTTTCGAGGCGGCCAACGCGACGATTCAACGCGCCCTTCAATCACTGAAGGACGAGGGATTCGTACGCGGCCATGCTGGTAAAGGGGTGTTCGTCCGAGAGGGTCGGCAATTCGTGGTCGAAGCCACCACGTACAAGTCCCCGGGCCCGCGTGGCTACAGTTATGAACTGCTCGACGTCGGCGAGGTGGAGCCGCCCAACGATGTCGCCGCGGCATTCGCGATGTCTCCCGGTGGCAGCGTCATCATGCGCCATCGGCTGTTGCTGCGTGACGGCGACCCCGTTGAGCTCTCGTGGTCGTTCTATCCGGTGGACATCGCTGTTGGGAGCCCTCTGGCAAGCCGCAAAAAGATCCGTGGCGGCGCACCGCGGGTCCTGGCGGACCTCGGGTTTCCTGAGCGGTATTTCGATGATCGCATCTCTGTCCGGCAACCCACCGTGCACGAAGCAGAAGGCCTGGACCTGCCGGCCGATGTGCCGGTGTTCCGGCAATTCCGGGTCATCTACAGCGACTCCCAACGACCGGTGGAGGTTTCGATTCTCATCAAAGGCGGACACCTCTATGAGCTTTCGTACCACCAGGCCGCCGACCGTTAGCTCCCGATGGCGGGCTCACGCATTTCGACGCGGGCCGGCAATTCCTCCTACGTTGTAGCGGGCACGCCGCGATACGCTCGCGGCATGTCCGACAATGCCACCGCGCAACCTCCGTTACCGGAGCTCACCCGGATTCTGATCGGTCCGCCCGGAAAGGTGCTGCTTCCCCTTGTCGCTCTGCTCGCGCTGATCATCTTGAACTACTGGAGCCTGCCGGGCGGCGGTTCCCTCTCGCTGATGGTGACGGGCTTGATGCTGGGGCTCGCCACAGTCGTCGTCTGGACCGCCCGGTTCGTCGTGGGCCTGCTGCGTTCGGACGGCCGCTCCGGGCTGCGCCGGCACTGGGTGCGCTGGGCGTGCGCGCCGGTCATGGGGGTAGCCGTAGTTGGCATCGTATTTGCGGATCTGCCCTTCACCGCCCGGTTCGCGCTCTCGGAGTCGAGCCTGGAGCAGGTCGCCCGCACGGTCGCCTCGGGGGACGAGTCCACCGAGTATGACGATCAATGGGCAGGGCTCTACCCGCTGACATCGATCGAGCGGATTGAAGGCGGGGCGCGGTTCCTGGTGAGCGACACCGGGTTCCTTGACCACTACGGCTTCGCGTGGAGCCCTGGCGGCGAGCCGTCGGACGAGTCCCACACCGGGTACACCCACATCCGAGGTCCTTGGTACATATGGGAGAGCCGGTTTTGAGAGTTCCCGGAACGTCCGGCTTCTGGATCTTCCTGGCCGTGGCGCAATTGATTCCCGCCTGGTACATCCCCGGGGAGACGGTGTTGCTCATCGCGCCCGCCGTTGCGCTGCTCGCCATGATCGCTGCCGTGACGCGGGCATACCAGGACGCGGCATGCCTGCGAACCGCAGAGGAGCCACCACCAGACGATCAGTAGCCGCGCTGCCTTAGCCAGGAGATTTGCCTCAGCTTGTTCTTTAAGGTCCGAGATCGCGTTTGGTGGTCAGGGACGTGGGCCGCTTGTTGACTTTCCCCAGGTTGTAGCGGGGAGCGCGGCTTCGG
>NZ_JBFANV010000079.1:0-47303 GCF_040674955.1 Nonomuraea sp. NPDC049695
CGCGCGGACCGGGTGGTCACCCGCACCTCGTCGGCCACCAGGAAGCACGAAAGCAGCCCGATGCCGAACTGGCCGAGGAACTCGTGCCGCGCCAGCCCCAGATCGTCCCGCTTGGAACTACGCCCGATCGTCGCGAGCAACTCGTGCACCTCGGACTCCGACAGCCCGATGCCGCTGTCGTGCACCCGCAGTGTCCCGTCGCCGGTCACCTCGGACGGCTCGATCGACACCACGGCCGGCGCGTCCCCATCGACCGCCCGGCGCGCGGTGATGGCATCGACCGCGTTCTGCAGCAGCTCACGTACATACACCCGCGGACTGGCGTAGAGATGCCGGCTGAGCAGGTCGACGACCCCCCGTAGGTCAACCTGAAACGCTCGCTCCACGCCCCTGCCTTTGCCCCTGCCGCTGAATACGATCACAAATGCTACTCGTCCAGTGCATTTCCGCTGCGCAGAGCCGGCAATTTCCGCTCCAGACCGGCACGTGGATCGGCGGGTGGAAGCGGCTGCGCGGGATGCAGGGTGCACGTTCCGGCAGGTCTGGACATAAGGGCCAGAACACCCGGTGAAGTGGCGGTTTCCGTCTACGCGGAGATCATCAGCCTGCGTTGAACGCGCGGCGGCCGGGTACAGCTCAGGGGAAACCGCAGCCCCCGGGAAGCCCCTTCCGCTCCTCGGAGAGCGAAAGGGAGATGAATGCCGACGGAAACGGCCAGCCAAGTAGTGACGGACGGCCGCCCCGTGGCGCAGCCCGGCAGCCTGGAGCGGGGCATCGACATCCTGCTCGCCCTGAGCGCCGCCGCTCACCCGGTCAGCCTGTCGCAGCTGTGCCGCGCCACGGGCCTGCCCAAATCGACCGCGCACCGCATCCTGGGCGTGCTGTGCTCCCGCGAGCTGGCCAGGCGGGTGGGCAACGGCTACCTGCCGGGCGAGCTGCTGGAGACGACGACCGGCATCACCCGCCTGCACGTGCCGGGCACCCGCAAGGTGGTGCTGCCCTATCTGCTCTACCTGTACGAGACCACCAGGCAGACGGTGAACCTGGCCGTCCCCTCCGGCCTGGAGGCCCGCTACGTCGAGCGCCTGTACGGCCACAACCGGGTCGACTCCCGATCCGACGGCATGGACCGCGCGCCGCTCCACTGCACGGCGACCGGCAAGGCGCTGCTGGCCTTCGACCCGGCACTGCGCCGCGAACTGATCGCCCGCGGCTCGTTCGAGCGGATGACGCGCCGCACGATCACCACCCTGACCGGGCTCGAACGCGAGCTGGATCAGGTCCGCAGGCAGGGCGTGGCGTACGCGCAGGAGGAGTTCACCGAGGGGGTGTCGTGCGTGGCCGCGCCGGTGTTCGGCCCGGGCGGCCGGATCTGCATGTCGCTCGGGGTGGCGGCCCCCGCCGGCGCGGCGCCGCTGGCCAGGCTCGGCATCTCCGTACGCGGCGCCGCCCAGGCCATCTCGGCCGCGCTCCTCAGCGCGTAGGCGTTCCGGTCACTCGGCTGCGCTCCTCAGCGCGTAGGCGTTCCGGTCATCGGAACACCTCATCGGTGCGTGACCGGAAGTGTTCCGTTGGCCGAAACCGCTCATTGCGGCGCGGCGGCCCCGGCGTTCACATCGGCATATGGACTTCCATCCCGCTCCGGCCACCCAGGAGGCGCCCGCGGTCCGGGAGGTCCGCACCCGCATGGCCCCGGACCCGCGGGCGCCGGTCGGAACGCGGGAGGCCGCGCGTGCCTAGGGGCCTCCCCAGGGCCACTGTGCTGGAGAGCCTGCGCCTGGCTGCCACCGTCGTCCCGCCCGGCGCGCCGCACGCGATGCCCGGACGCGACCTGCTTCGCTCCCGCGCGCTCCTGGCCGAACTGGAGGCCAGGTACGGCGGCCGCCCCGTCCTGGTGCGCGGGCTGCGCGGCCCGGCGCTGCTGGTCATGTCCAAGCGCGACGCCCTGCGCGTACTGTCAGAGGGGGGCGAGTACGCGCAGGGCGTCGAACAACGCCCCTTCGGCCTGCCGACGGACGTGCTGCGCCCGGCGTTCATCGAGATCGCCAGGGCGGAGGCCAAGGAGCTGACCTCGGGGGTGGTGGACCATGACCGCCTCGACGCCCGCTGGCAGCGCGTGGCCAGACGCTGTGTCTACGGCGACGGCGCGGCCGACGACGAGGAGCTCACCAGACTGCTGGCGGGCCTCACGTGGGCCGGCAGGTGGCGCGCCAGGCGGCGCCAGGAGATCCTCTCGGGCCGGTACGACGCCCGCATCCTCGACCACCTGCGCCGTGCCGAACCCGGCAGCCTGGCCGGCCTGATCGCGGAGAACGCCGGCGAGGCCGAGTCGCGCGGGCTCATGCAGGCGGCGTTCTGGCTGATGGGGTTCGGCGCGATCTCCGCCGGGCTGACGCAGACGCTGGCGCTGCTCGCCGCCCACCCCGCCCAGCGCAAATCGGCCCGCACTGACCCCGACTACCTGCGGGCCTGCCTGCGCGAAGGGCTGCGCCTGTGGCCGCCGGTGCCCGCGCTCTCCCGCGTCACGACCACGCCGACCGACTGGTACGGCACCACCCTGCCCGCGGGCACCACCGTGCTCGTGCCGATCGCGGCGCACCAGCGCAGCCCGCGCCTGCCGTACGCGAACACGTTCGCGCCCGAGATCTGGCTGGACGGCAGCGCGGCGAACGAGTGGTGGGCCCGGCCCGGCTGCGACGGCGTGCACCTGACGCTCGCGGTCGGCACGGCCTTCCTCGCCGGCATCGTCCGCGCGGCCCGGCCCAAGCCGGTCGGCCGGCTGCTGTCACCCCACCGCCCGCTCCCCTACGCGCTCAACGTCTCCCGCCTCCGCGTCGCGATGCGCCCCCTGCGCATTCACCGCCTCACTCAGTGATGGCACCGCCCCCAGTCGCATGGGCGGGACCGGGCGTGCTGATGCGCATGCCTGCTCAGAACCAGTGGCCAACGGGTGCCCCCTTCCTCCGTTAGAGTCTTGGGTACAAAAGGCGTGCCTGGCGGAGGAACGGTTCGGGTTGAGACGGGATGACGACGGCGAGAGGACGGCGACGTTGGGGCGCTCCGCAGGCACTCCGCTGGAGCCGGAAGATCCGCCGGCGATCGGCCCCTACGAGCTGATCAGCCGTCTCGGCTCCGGTGGCATGGGTGTGGTCTACCTCGCCAAGGCGGCCGACGGGTCGCGGGTGGCACTCAAGGCGATCCGGCGCGACTACACGGCCGACCCGGTCTACCGGGCGCGTTTCCACGAAGAGGTGTCCAACGCGCGCAAGGTGGCCTCGTTCTGCACGGCGCGCGTGCTCGACCACGGCGAGGACCGCGGCGTCCTCTACCTCGTCACCGAGTACATCGACGGCATCTCGCTCGAGGACCACCTGATCGAGCACGGCGCCCTCTCGCCGTCCGTGCTGCACTCCGCGGCCGTCGGCGTGGCCGCCGCACTGACCGCCATCCACGCGGCGGGGCTGGTGCACCGCGACCTCAAGCCGGCCAACGTGATGCTGACGCTGGCCGGGCCCCGGGTGATCGACTTCGGGCTGGCGCGGTCGACGCACGTGGACTCCCGGCACACGAACGCCGGCATGGTGATGGGCACGCCCGGCTGGATCGCTCCGGAGCAGGTCTTCGAGGGGCGTACGAGCCCGGCGGGCGACGTGTTCGCGTGGGGGTCGCTCATCGCGTACGCGGGGCTGGGCGGGCATCCGTTCGGCGAGGGGGACGCGTACGTGATGGCGGCCCGGGCCCGTACGGCGCCGCCCGACCTGCGAGGGCTGCCCGCGCCGCTGGACCGGCTGGTGGCCGCGGCCATCCACCCCGACCCGACGCGCCGGCCCGCGGCCAGGCAACTGCTGCTGGAGCTGGTGGGCGCGGCCGACGAGCCCGCGGCGCAGCTGGCCGCCACCAAGCACCTGACCAACACGTGGAACCCATCGGACTTCCCGCTGATGCCGCAGCCGCCGCACCGGATGCCGCCCGACCGCACGGGCGCGGTGCCGGGCACCGGCCGGCCGCACCCGTCGCACGGCCCGTCCCAGAGTCCATCGCACGGTCCGTCCCACGGCCCGTCGCGCACTTCTTCGCAGCAGGGCCGCGGCGCGCACCCCGAGGCACCCGCGCGCGGCCCGCAGCCTCCGCCACCCGCGGAGCGCACCGGTCCCACGCCGGGAGCGGGCCCGGTCCCGCCTGCCGAGCGCACCGGACCCACACCGGGGACGGCCCGGGGGCCACAGCAGCCACCGCCTGCCGAACGCACCGGGCCCACGCCTGGAATGGGTCGCGGGCCGCAGCAGCCGCCACCCGCCGAACGCACCGGGCCCGTCCCTCCTGCTCCCCATCCGGAGCGCACCGGCCCCGTGCCGAGCACCGGCCGGGGGCCGCTGGGGCCGCTCCCCCACCAGCAGAGTCCGCTGCCCCACCACTCGACCACCGGTCAGGGGCCGCTGCCGGGCTACCCGCCCGCCAAGCGCAAGCGGGGCGTGCTGACGGGCTGCCTGACCGCCCTGGTCGTCGCGGTCGTGCTGCTGGTGGCGCTGATCGTGCTGCTGGCGTGGGTGTTCCGCTCCCCGGCGGTCGGCGAGGACGGGCCGGTGCAGGACGGCAAGCTGCGCTTCGCCGTGACGAGCACGAAGTGCCCCAAGCCGACGAGATCGGCGGCCAAGCGCACGTGCCAGGTCGGGGTGACGGTCAGCAACGTCGGGCAGGAGGCCAGGGTGCTCTACCCGGGCCAGCAGAAGCTGATCGACGAGAACGACGAGCTGCACGGTGGCACCAAGCTGCTCGACCAGGACGGCAAGGAGATCACGCCGATCCGCATCGAGGCCGGTCGGTCGTTCACCGGCGCGCTGGTGTTCGAGCTGCCGAAGGGCCTCGACCCGGCCGGGCTCGAGGTGCACGACTCGGGGCTGAGCAACGGAGCCCGGCTCAACCTGGGCTGACCCGTACCGCGCGACCGGGAGCAGGGCCGCCCCACGGGCCCCGCACCCACTCAGCCGCAGCGGCGGGGTTGCACCGCACCATGGCCCCGTCGTACGGGCGGGCGCGCCTCAGAAGCCCCGGGACGGCGAGACCACGCCCTCCAGCGGAGCCCCGTCCTTGAAGCGCCGCACGTTGGAGGTGACGCGCTCGGCCAGGCCGCGCCAGTAGGAGGAGCGCGGGTTCGCGCAGTGCGGCGTGATGAGCGCGTTGTCCAGGCTCCACAGCGGGTGGCCGTCGGGCAGAGGCTCGGGGTCGGTCACGTCGATGGCCGCGCCGCCGATGCGACCCGCGCGCAGCGCGTCCACCAGCTCGTCGGTGTCGACGAGAGAGCCCCTGGCGACGTTCACCAGCCAGGCGTCCTCGCGCATGAGCTCGAACTCCCGCTTCCCGAACATCCCCCTCGTCTCCGGCGTGGCCGGCGCCGAGACGACGACGTAATCGGCCTCGGGCAGCGTCTCGCGGTAGCGGGCGCGCGGGAGCACGAGGTCGGCGCCGGGCGCCTCGCCGCTGTCGGTGACCGCCAGGACGCGGCAGCCGAACGGCTCCAGCATCCGGATGAGCGCCCGTCCGATGCCGCCGAAGCCGACGATCGCGACCGTGGAGCCGGCGAACTCCCTGGACTCGTTGCGTCCCCACTTCGTGGCCCTGGCCGCCCGGTGCAGGCCGCGCGCGGCCGCCAGCATCAGGCCCAGCGCGTGCTCCGCCACCGGCACGCCGTAGGAGCCGGTGGCGGCGGTGAAGACCGGGTGCTCGGAGACGACTCCGGCGTCCGCGAACCGCTCGATGCCCGCGCTGGGCAGCTGCACCCAGCGGATGCCGTCGTGGAGCATCGACCGCAGCTCCTCGGGGCCGCCGCTGCCGTAGTAGACGATCGCCTCCGCGTCCTCCAGCGGCACGACCTCACCGCCCGCCCGGCGTACGGCATCGATGAGCACGGGCACCGGCTCAGGTCCGACGTGGACGGCGACGGTCATGCTGCGTCTCCTTCTCGCATGGGGCCACCAGCGTACCGATGGCGTATGAGCACGGCGTTTCCGGGTGCCAGCATCTCTTCAGGGAGCGTGGGTATGTTGTGCCGGGTGTCCGCCGCCATCGCCCTGCCTGACTCCTCCGGGCCCAGCCCCTCCAGATTGGCGTGGCTGGACGCGCTGCGCGGGATCGGCGCGGTGGCCGTGGTGGCCGAGCACCTCCTGCCGTGGTTCCTCCCCCAGCTCAGGCCGTACTGGTTCAACCTCGGCATTTACGGCATCCTGGTGTTCTTCCTGGTCAGCGGCTACATCATCCCCACTTCGCTGGAGCGCCACGGCGATGTGCGCGCGTTCTGGATCAGCCGGATCTTCCGCCTCTACCCGCTCTACCTCAGCGTGATCGTCGTCATGCTGGCTCTGGCCTGGTGGGTGCCGCTGCGCGCGGAGGTGCCGCGGGACGGGAGCGCGGTGGCGGCGCACGCGACCATGCTGCTCGACGTCGTGAGCGTGGGCGGCGTGGCCGACACGATGTGGACGCTTTCGTACGAGATGGTGTTCTACCTCCTGGTCACGGCGCTGTTCCTGGTCAGAGGGCATGGCCGCAGCGGACTGCTGTCGATGGTGTTCGCGGCGGGCGCCGTGGCGGTAGGGCTCGTGGTGTCGGGAGCACTGGTGGCGGGCGGATGGCCCGCCTACGTCTCCGCCGCGGTGTTCCTGGTGGGGCTGGCGTGCGTGATGTCGGGGCGCCTCCGCACGGCCTCGGCCTGCGTGCTCGGCCTGATGGCGCTGGCGCTGCTGCTGCTGAGCAGCCGGGTGCCGTGGCTGGGGACGGCGGTGCTCGCGGTGATGTTCGCGGGCACGGCCATCCACCGGTGGGAGCGGGGCGGCGGGCGGCTGTGGCCGGTGGCGGTCACGGCGGCCCTGGTGGCGCTCGCGCCCCTGTGGGCGATCGAGGGCGGATGGTGGTGGGTGCGGGCGGACGTGTGGCTGACGACGATCGCGCTCGCCGGTGCCACCTTCGCGGCGGGGATGGCGCTGCGCGGGCGGCGGCTGCCCAGGGTGCTCACCTGGCTCGGCCTGATCAGCTACTCGCTCTACCTGGTGCATCATCCGCTGCTGAAGTACTTCGTGGAGATCACCGGTGACCTGCGGCGGGCGGAGCTGCCGTACCAGCTCATGATGACGGCGCTGGCCGTGGCCGTCGTGCTGGCCGTGAGCGCGCTGTCCTTCAGATACGTCGAACGGCCCATGCAGGCGCTGGGCCGCCGCCTGTCACGCCGGAGCGCCCGCCGGCTCCAGCGCGCGGGCGATCTCCGGATGCCCGGACAGGGCACGCGCCACGACGGGGTCCTCGGCCATGAGGAACGCCAGGTGCCTGACCGCGTGCGCGACCACGTTGGCCAGGGCGACGCGGTCGGGTGACGGCGTCGCGGGAGTCTCGCCCCTGGCGATCTCCAGCGCGGGCACCTCGACCGCGGGCAGCCACGGCGCCGGATCCGGGCAGACCGCATATGTCAGCACGATCCCGCCGTCCGGCTCATGGCGCCAGCTCGTGGAGTGCACGACGGTGCCGGGATCTCCCGCCGCGACCCCGCTGAGCCGGCGCGCGCACTCGTCCGGGCTTTCGCCGGGCGCGGGCTGGGTGATGGCATGGCGGTAGGACCAGCGACTGTCGGTGCCCATCCGTAGCATGAGCGTCTCAACCGAGACCACGTGTCTTCCCGTCACCGTCAACAACTTACTGCCAATGATATGCAAGTACGTCCTATGCGCATGATGTTCTCGCTCTTGAACACGGCGGCGGGCCCGGCTGTAGTCGATGGCGTGCGAGAGAGAGGCCGACAGCGATGCCCGGTTTGCTGGTGCTGATGGGGTCGGGCGAGACGAGCCCGACCATGGTCGAGATCCACCGCGCGGCGGCGCGGACGCTGCGCGCGGGCGCGCGGGCCGTGCTGCTCGACACCCCCTACGCCTTCCAGGAGAACGCCGCCGACATCTCCGCCCGCGCCCGCCGCTATTTCGCCCACAGCGTCGGCCTGGATGTCGAGGTGGCGGCCGGGATCACGGGAGCCGACTGGGTCTTCTCCGGTCCCGGCAGCCCCACCTACGCGCTCGACCGGTGGACCGGCTCGGGCATCGCCGGCGACCTGCGTGCCCGGATCCGCGCGCGCGAGGGGGTGACGGTGCTGGCCTCGGCGGCCGCCTGCACGGCGGGCCTGGCCACGGTGCCGGTCTACGAGATCTACAAGGTGGGCGCGGAGCCCCATTGGCGCGAGGGCATCGACCTGCTGGAGCCGCTGGGCCTGCAGGCCGTGCTGATCCCCCACTTCGACAACGCCGAGGGCGGCACCCACGACACGCGATACTGCTACCTCGGCGAGCGCCGGCTGTCGCGCATGGAGCGCGAGCTGCCGCCCGGCACCGCCGTCCTCGGCCTCGACGAGCACACGGCGCTGGTGATCGATCTGCAGGCCGAGTCCGTACGGGTGACGGGCCGCGGCGGCCTCACCGTCCGCCGCCCCGGCTCCCAGACCGTCCTGCCCACCGGCACCCGCACCGACCTCGCCGAGCTCCGCCGCCTGGCCGAGGGCGCCACCGGTTCGGCCACGATCCCGCCGCCCCCGGCTGAGCCCGCTCCCGCGGAGGTCACGCTGGAGGAGACCGTCCACACGTGCGAGGAGCTGTTCAAGGCGGCGGTGGGCAAGCCCGACCTGGTGGCGGCGGCCCAGACCGTCCTCGACCTCGAGGCGGAGATCGTCAAATGGGCCGCCGACACGGAGGAGGACTCCGGCGGGGTCGAGCAGGCCAGGGAGCTGATGCGGCTGCTGATCGCCCGGCTCGGCGAGCTCGCCTCGGCCGCCGCCGTCGGCTCCCGTGGCCTGCGCTCGCTGGTCGAGTCCCTGCTGGCGCTCCGGGGTCGGTTGCGTGAGGAGGGACAGTACGACGTGGCGGATGCGCTGCGCACGGCGATGCTGGAGGGCGGCATTGCGGTGGAGGACACACCTGACGGGCCCCGCTGGACCTACACTCCTTGACGTGACGGACGACTGTCGCCACGGAAGCCACACCGTCGAAGACCGGCTCGAGCTGCCCGAGACCGGCGAGCGGATCGAGCTGATCGACGGGAGCCTCATTGCGAGCCCCATACCCGCATATGTCCACGCCATCGCGACGAGCCGGCTGATCCGCGCGTTGGATGACGATCTCCCCCCGAAGCCTCGAAATGGTGGCGGCGGGAAATGTCATCGTCGGAGATGACGGGCTCATTCCCGACGTCGTCGTAGGGCACGCCAAGGCCATACTCAAAGGCCCTGTCGCGCTCGCCGCCTCCGACGTCCTGTGCGTGGCTGAAGTCGTCAGCCCTGGCAAGGTGAATCGAGACCGCGACTACACGATCAAACCGCCCAAATACGCCGCAGCAGGCATCCCGGTTTTCATCAGGGTCGAGCTCCAGGGCGTGCCTCGTGTCGAGGTCTTCCATCTGGGCGAGCAGGGCTACGAGCTGGTCGCGGAGGCGGAGGCGGGCACCATGCTCACGCTCGACCAGCCCTTCCCCGTCTCCTTCGATCCAGCGGCGTTGACCGGGCCGCGATCTCGATGAGACCTCGCCGCTAGAAGGTCCTGGCGATCTGGCGCGCGCGTTCGTCGGCCTGCTTGCGTTCGTCCTCGTACGAGCCCGTGAGCGTCGGATGGTGGCGGATCTCCTGGATGTCGCTGATGCCGGTCCAGCGCAGCCAGCCGTTGAAGAACGTCGACTGGAAGTCGCTCCCGAACGCCGGCCCCAGCTCCGGACCCCAGACCGCGCTGGTGTAGACGACGGCGGCGCGCTTGCCGGCCAGGAGCGAGCGGTAGCCGGTCTCCGGGTGCACGTCGAAGATCATCGCGGGCTGGCTGACGACGTCGATGAACTGCTTCAGCTTGTACGGCACGCCCGAGTTCCACATCGGCACGCTGAAGAGATAACGGTCGTAGGAGTCGAAGCGCTCGAACGTGCGCACGGCGGCCGCCCACGCCTCCGCCTGCTCGCCCTCGGGAGTGCCGCCCCCGAACACGGTCATCTTCGCCCCAGCGGCGGCGGGCCCGAACTCGGGCAGCGTCCCGTCCCACAGGTCGAAGTGGTCGACCGTCGCGCCTGGACGGGCCGCCAGGTACTCCTCGACGAAGGCCTGCGCGATCCCCAGCGAGATCGACTCCCCGCCCCGAGGAGAGGCGGAAATGTGCAGCAGTCTGCTCATGAGTTCATGTCCTTTCCGGACTTCGGTCCGATTAGCACTCATGAAAATACGGACTGAGGTCCGGTTAGTCAACATGCAGATGCGCGCAGACGATCGATCGTGCGGATGGCGCGTTCGGCAGGCGGAGAGAAACTACCGGCGGGGAGGGTCGATCCGGGCGCCGTCCAGGGTGAAGATCATCAACCGGGAGAGATCCACGGCCACCTTGGCCGCGTCGCCGGCGCGCCAGACGGGGCGGTTGCCCAGGCGGACGATGATGTCGGAGCGGCGGTGGATGCCGCTGTTCGGGTGCTGGCCCACCCTCTCCTGCTCCTGGTGCTCCTCCTCGCGCGACGACGAGAACATCCGCCGCACCAGCCCCGACAGCTTCCCGGACCCGTTCTTCTGACCGTTGATCCGCTGGCGCGGGTCCGGCGGCTCGGGCACCGGCACGGCGGGCATCCCGCACTCGATGTAGGCCAGCCACTCGTGCCCGTGGTACTCCAGCGCTCGCACCCGCCCGAAGAAGGACGGCCCCTCGTACGACTCCGGCACCGGGGCCAGCCCGTCGGGCCGCAGGCCCACGAGCACCTGCCCGCCCGTGTGCTGGGAGATCGCGTACGCCCTCGGATCGCTCCACGGCAGCGTGAGCCGGTGCGGACCGAAGTCGAGCATGACGTACTGGTTCTGCGGCGTCCTGACGCCCGCCGCCAACAGGTTCAGCTGCTGGGAGTTGAGGAACGCGGCGACGAAGGCGGTGGCTGGATCGTTGTAAATCTGGGCCGGTGTGCCGACGTCCTGCAGGACTCCCCTGTTCATTATGGCGATCCTGTCGGCGAGCGTCAGGGCCTCCACCTGGTCGTGCGTGACGTAGATCGTGGTCACGCCGAGCGACCTGACCAGCGCCGAGATCTCCATGCGCAGCTCGGTACGCATGCCGGCGTCCAGGTTCGACAGCGGCTCGTCCATCAGGAACAGCTTGGGCTGCCGGACGATCGCCCGGCCCATCGCCACGCGCTGCCGCTGACCGCCCGAGAGCGTGCCGGGGCGGCGGTCCAGGGTCTCGTCGATGTGCAGAGCCTTCGACAGCTCCGTCACGCGCTCCCGCACCATCGCCGGGTCCGACTTGGCGATCTCCAGTGGGAAGGCGATGTTCCCGCGCACGGTCCTGTGCGGATAGAGGGCGCCGTTCTGGAACACCATGGCCACGTCCCGATCGCGCGGAGCCAGGTGGTTGGCGATCTGCCCGTCCAGCCAGAGGTCGCCCTCCGTGATCTCCTCCAGTCCCGCGATCATGCGGAGCAGCGTGGACTTGCCACATCCGGAGGGACCGAGGAGGACGAGGAACTCGCCGGCCTCCGCCCGAAGGCTCAGCCGGTCGACTGCGAGGTAGTCGCCCGGATACACCTTGGTCACTTTGTCGAGAACGACCGAGCTCATGGGCCTACACCTTGCGCGCGTGTCACCTGTGACGAGGCTGATTGAAGAGGTAGTACATCGCGCCTTAACGGTACATGTCCACCCTTGACATAAAGAATCTGCTTCAAAGGGGTTTCGGTCGCGCGTTTTGGGGAGCCATAAGCCTTAATTTCCGTATTCGAGTGGTATGTAAGGACTTGCGTAAACTTGCGGCAAGGGATTTCATAGTCGGGACCTTCAGGGGGGACTATGACGGCATGGTGGCGGGACGCCGCGATCTACCAGGTGTACGTGCGTAGCTTCGCGGACGGCGACGGCGACGGGATCGGCGACCTGATCGGCGTTCGCGATCGCCTCCCGTACCTGGCAGGTCTGGGCGTGGACGCCGTCTGGCTGACGCCGTTCTACCCCTCCCCCATGGCCGATTTCGGGTACGACGTCGCCGACCACAGGGACGTCGACCCGCTCTTCGGCACACTCGCCGACGCCAAGGCCCTCATCGAGGACGCGCACGCCCTCGGGCTGCGGGTGATCGTGGACATCGTCCCCAACCACACCTCCTCGGCCCACCCCTGGTTCCAGCAGGCGTTACGCGGCGAGCAGCGCGATCGCTACATCTTCCGCGACCAGCCGAACGACTGGGAGTCGATCTTCGGCGGGCCGGCGTGGACGCAGGTGGAGGACGGGCAGTGGTACCTGCACCTGTTCGACCCCGCGCAGCCCGACCTCAACTGGGACAACGACGAGGTGCGCGGCGAGTTCGAGTCGATCCTGCGATTCTGGCTCGACCTGGGCGTCGACGGCTTCCGCGTGGACGTGGCGCACGGCATGGTCAAGCCGCGCGGCCTGCCGGACATCGGCCGCCCGGACCAGGCCAGGCTGGTCGGCAAGGAGCCGGTGCCGTACTTCGACAACGACGGCGTGCACGACATCCACCGCTCGTGGCGGCGCCTGCTCGACTCCTACCCCGGTGAGCGCATCGGCGTGGCCGAGGCGTGGGCGCCCACGGCCGAGCGGCTGGCGATGTACGTCCGCCCGGACGAGTTGCACCAGGCGTTCAACTTCCACTACCTGTTCGCCCCGTGGGACGCGGCCGAGCTGAGGACGGCGATCGACTCCTCGCTCGCCACCGCCGCCTCGGTGGGCGCCCCGACCACCTGGGTGCTGTCGAACCACGACGTCAAGCGGCACGTCACCCGCTACGGCAGCCTGGCCAGAGCCCGCGCCGCCGCGCTGCTGACACTCGCGCTGCCCGGCTCGGTCTACGTCTACCAGGGCGAGGAGCTGGGCCTGCCGGAGGTGCTCGACCTGCCGGCCGAGGTGTGCCAGGACCCGCAGCGCCTGCGCGACGCCGACAGCGGCCGCGACGGCTGCCGCGTGCCGCTGCCCTGGACCCGTGAGCACGGCTGGCGGAACCCGTGGCTGCCGATCCCGGCGGACTGGGCCGAGCTGAGCGTCGAGGCCCAGGAAGGGGTGACCGGCTCGACGCTGGAGCTGTATCGGGCGGCGCTGCGGCTCCGGAGCGCGTTCAGCGGAGACCTGACCTGGCACGAGTCGCCGGAGGGCACGCTCGTGTTCTCCAGGGGCAGCGTGGTCTGTGCCGTCAACCTCACCGGGACACCCGTGGACTTCGGGGTCGACGGGGAGCTCCTGCTGGCCTCGGATGTCCCTGGAGCAGGGGATTCGGCCGCGTGGTGGAAAGTAAAGTGTCAGGCATGAACGGTCACGCTCGCCTAGCCGACATCGCCGCCCAGGCCGGGGTGAGTGAGGCCACGGTCAGCAGGGTGCTCAACGGCAAGCCCGGCGTCTCGGCCGCCACCCGCCAGTCGGTGATGGCCGCGCTCGACCTCATGGGCTACGAGCGCCCGCCCCGGCTGCGGCAGCGCAGCAACGGGCTGGTCGGCCTGGTGACGCCGGAGCTGGACAACCCGATCTTCCCCGCGTTCGCGCAGGCCATCGAGAAGGCGCTGACCCAGCACGGCTACACGCCCGTGCTCTGCACCCAGCTGCCGGGCGGCGCGCCGGAGGACGAGTTCACGGAGCTGCTGGTCGATCGCGGCGTGAGCGGCATCGTGTTCGTCTCGGGCCTGCACGCCGACACGACCGCGCGCATGGACCGCTACACCCGGCTGACCGACCGCGGGCTGCCGATCGTGCTCGTCGACGGCTACAGCGAGCACATCGACGCGCCGTTCATCTCGCCCGACGACCGCCTGGCCGCCCGGCTGTCCGTGCAGCACCTGGTCGATCTCGGCCATGAGCGCATCGGGCTCGCGCAGGGGCCGCGCAGGTTCGTGCCGGTGATCAGGAAGATCGAGGGCTACAAGCAGGCCATGGCGCAGCTGCTCGGCGCCACCGACGTCGACGAGCTGATCGCCCACTCGCTGTTCTCCGTCGAGGGCGGGCAGGCGGCCGCCGCGCAGCTGCTGGCCCGGGGCTGCACCGGCATCGTGTGCGCGAGCGACCTGATGGCGCTGGGCGCGATCCGCGCCTGCAGGGAGAAGGGGCTG
The DNA here is from genome assembly GCF_040674955.1 of Nonomuraea sp. NPDC049695. Taxonomy (NCBI): domain Bacteria; kingdom Bacillati; phylum Actinomycetota; class Actinomycetes; order Streptosporangiales; family Streptosporangiaceae; genus Nonomuraea; species Nonomuraea sp. NPDC049695. Next base: position 14,083 of record NZ_JBFANV010000079.1, read on the forward strand.
TCCGTGCCGGGAGACGTGTCCGTGGTCGGTTTCGACGACTCGCCGCTGATCGCGTTCACCGACCCGCCGCTGACCACCGTACGCAAGCCGATCGGCGCCATGGCCTCGGCGGCCGTGCAGACGCTGCTCGAAGAGGTGAACGGCGCCCCCGCCAAGCACGTCGAGCTGATCTTCCAGCCGGAGCTGGTCGTCCGCGGCTCCACCGGCTCCGGCCCCCTGGTCAACCGGTGAAGGGGTGGAGGCCATGAACACGCTCGACGTCCTGGTCCTCGGCGGTTCTGGGGTGGACACGACGGTGTACGTGCCGGAGCTGCCGCTGCCGTACCAGGACACCTACCACGTGCCGCCGGTCGTCGACCGGATCGGCAACACCGGCGCGGGCGTCGCGCTGGGCTGCCACGCCCTCGGGCTGGGCGTCGCCTTCGCCGACCTGATCGGCGACGACCCGCAGGGCGCGCTCGTCCGCCACGCACTGCGCGAGATCGACTGCTCCTGGGGGCCGGCCGCGGCGGGCACCCGGCGCAGCGTCCTGCTCGTCGGCCCCGACGGCCGCCGCACCTCGCTCCACGACCCGAAGGACACGCCCGGCGAGCGCATGCCGCGCGAGCTGTACGCGAACGTGCGCGCCAGGCACGTCCACGTGTCGATCATGGATTTCTGCCGCCACGTCTTCCCCGACCTCGACGGCATCCCGGTCTCCACCGACCTGCACGACTGGGACGGCCTCAACGACTACCACAAGGACTTCGCGTACCAGTCGGACGTGGTGTTCCTGTCGGCGACCGCCCTCGCGGACCCCGAGGCGACGATGAGCGACATCCTCGCGCGCGGCCGGGCCCACACGGTCGTGTGCATGCGCGGGGCCGACGGCTGTATCGTCCTGACGCGCGACTCCGAGCCGCGCGCGTTCCCGGCCGTGCCGCTGCCCGGCCCGGTGGCCGACAGCAACGGCGCGGGCGACGCGTTCGTCTCCGGCTTCCTGTACGGCACGGTGCGGGGCCGATCGCTGGAGGAGTGCGTACGGCTGGGGTCCATCGCGGGGGCGCACGCGTGCACGGTCGCCGGCACCCACGAGTCCCCGATCACCGAGTCGCTGCTGCTGGCTAGGTTTTCGCGGTAGACGGCTGGTCCAGCTCCCGCCAGGCCCGGCAGACGAACGGCGGGATGGACGCGATCAGATAGACGCTGGTGAAGGCGTACAGGGTGGTCGTGAGGCCGGTCAGTTCGGTGAGCGAGCCGGCCAGCAGGCCGCCGAGCGGCATGGCCGCGTAGGCGGCGGCCGTCATGGCGCTGAGCGCCCGTGCCCTCAGGCGCGCGGGGATGCGGTCGAACTGGATCACGCCGAGAATGGGGTTGATCGCGCCGGCCGCGAATCCGGAGAGAGCGGCCACGCCGAGCGCCACGGGGAACGGCGCGCCGAGGGCCAGCACCAGCACGCGCGGCACGCCGGCAATGAGGAAGCACCAGCCGTAGGTCAGCCGCGTGGGTAATCGGCCGCCGGCCGCGCCGTAGACGATGGTCCCGGCCACCGCCCCCGCCCCGAGCCCGCCGGTGAGCAGGCCGAACGCGCGGGGGTCGCCTGCCACGTCGCGGGCGTACAGCGCCAGCAGCACCTGCGTCACGCCCGTGTCGAGCATGTTGACGACCACGATCATCCCGGTGGCGCTCAGCTGCAGCCGGTCGCGCCAGAGGAATGTCAGCCCGTCGCGCAGGTCGCGCAGGTAGCCGCCGGATTCGCGTTCTCCCGTGTCGATGTGCGGGACCCCGGCGGAGATGAGCAGCGCGGACAGGAGGAAGGTGACGCCGTCGACGATGAGGAGCGTGCTGGGCCCCGCCCAGAGGATGAGGATCCCGGCGAGCGGGGCGCCCACCATCGTCGCGCCGCGGTTGACGCCGTCGTACGCCGCCGTCGCCCGGCTGATGCGCACGCGCCCGAGCGCCGACAGGTCGGGCAGCATGGCCTTGCGCGCGGTCTCTCCCGGGGTGGCCGCCAGCCACCGTACGAACAGGAGCAGCAGCAGGATCGGATAGGAGAGCCCGGTCGTCAGCGACAGCGCGGGAATGGCGAGCACGACGAGGCCGCTCGTCAGGTCGGACAGCACGCTCGCCCAGCGGAACCCCAGCAGATCCACCAGCGTGCCGCCGAACGCGGCGGATATGACGATCGGGAAGGTGGTGGCGAAGGCGGCCAGCCCTGTGAGGCCGGCGCTTCCCGTGCTCTCCAGGACGAACCACGGGACGGCGAGCATGGAGAGCACGTTTCCGGTGACGGAAAGGGCGTTGGCGGCCAGCAAGGTGATGAATGGACGCCTCACGCGCAATAGCCCCCGCAACGTCTCCCGCTTCAGCGTTCCTCACGGTCGGCCCGCGGTCAAGGGAGAAGGGTGGCGCTTCTGGAGCGGCGCGTAGCGGGCGCGGGCGCGGCGGCGGCTGTCGGCGGCGGCTGTCGGGTTCAGCGGGTGCGGTGGGCGGACAGGGTGGCGTGGTGGTCGGCGCCGTCCGGGCCGTACGGGTCGGTGTGGACGGTGGCGGCCTTCAGCCGTGGCAGGTCGTGGATGAGGCGGTGCTCGGCCTCCACCGCCACCGCGTGCGCGTCCACCACCGACATGCCGTGGTCCACGAGGATCTCCACCTCGGCGTGCAGGGCGTGGCCGATCCAGCGCAGCCGTACGGAGCCGACCCGCCGCACCCCGTCCACCGCGACCAGGATGCGTTCTGCGGTGTCCACGAGGGCGGGGTCCACGGCGTCCATGAGCCGGTGGTAGATCTCGCGGGCGGCGTCGCGCAGCACGAAGCAGATGGCGAACGTGATCAGCAGTCCCACGATCGGGTCGGCCAGCGGGAAGCCGAGCGCGGCGCCGCCCGCGCCCAGGAGGACGGCCAGGGAGGTGAAGCCGTCTGTCCTGGCGTGCAGGCCGTCGGCCACCAGCGCGGCCGAGCCGATCTCCCTGCCCACCTTGATCCGGTACCGGGCCACCCACTCGTTGCCCGCGAACCCGACCACAGCCGCCCCCGCCACCCAGCCCACGGCTCTGACGTCCTGGGGGTTCAGCAGCCGCATGACGGCCTCGTACCCGGCGAAGGCCGCCGAGGCGGCGATCAGCAGGACGATGGCGATGCCCGCGAGGTCCTCGGCCCTGCCGTACCCGTAGGTGAAGCGGCGGGTGGCGGCGCGGCGGCCGAGGGAGAACGCGATCGCCAGCGGGACGGCGGTGAGGGCGTCGGCCAGGTTGTGCAGGGTGTCGCCGAGCAGCGCGACCGAGCCGGAGGCCACGACGATCACCGCCTGGACGGCGGCGGTGGCCATCAGGACGGCGAACGAGATGGCCAGCACACGCATGCCACGGCTGCTGGACTCCAGGGCGGCGTCGGTCTTGTCGGCGCTGTCGTGACTGTGCGTCCTGAACAGGCCGTGGGCCAGGCGCGCGAATCTCCCCGCCGACCCCTGATGCCCGTGCCCGTGTCCATGGCCGTGCCCGTGTCCGTGCCCTCGAAGGTCTCGCTGGTCAGCCATGGCATCCCTCGCTTGCGCTCTTCGTCCGTTCTGACCATGATATGTAGTCATGTACGCACGCGACAACGTCTCAGGTGCCAACCGGTCGCAGGAGCAACCCACTCCCGCCCAGGTGAACGCGGCCGTGGACGCGTTCCGCATGCTCAGCGACGGCACCCGGCTGCGGCTGATGTGGTTGCTGTCGTCAGACGAGCAGGATGTGAACTCGCTTGCCCAGGCGGTCGGCGTGCCGCGGCCGTCGGTGTCGCAGCACCTGGCCAAGCTCAGGCTGGCGGGGCTGGTGGACACCCGCAGGGAGGGGCGGCGCGTGCTCTACCGGGCACGCGACTCCCACGTACGGGCGCTCATCGCCGAGGCGCTGTTCCACGCCGACCATGAGGTGTCCGGCCAGCCCCGCCACGACTGAGCACGCTCCACGGGCACGCACCCGAGCAGGGTCAGCGGGATGAGGCCCGGGCGGCCAGCTTGGCGACCACGTCCACGATGCGGGCGGCACGTTCGAGCTCGGCGCGGTGGAACACCGGCCCGTCCGCCCTGGCCACGACCAGATGCAGCCCCTGGGCCACCACCGGCAGCAGCATCAGTCGCAGCTTGTCGGCGTCCATGGTGGCGGCCCGGGGCGGCGGCTCCGGCAGATCAAGTTCGAACTTCTTGGGAGCGGCCAGCGAGGCGTGCCGCACGGCCCCGTCGGCCAGCGCCACCGACCACTCCGCGCCGCACAACCCCGGCAGCGCGTCCACCAGCGTGGCGAAGCCACGCGCGGGCTCGGACACCACGTGCATGAGCAGGTCGTAGTCCAGCGCCGAGCCAGGCACCTCCTTGGTCGCCCAGACGCCCTCCACCCGTACACCCGGCACGGCGGACAGCCGCTCGCGGGCCTCGGACGTGGTCACCGGCCCCGGCCAGGAGACAGTGAAGTCGTCCACGGCCCGACCGCGCTCGCGTTCGAGCACGGTGACCTGCAGGATGTCCGCGCCGAGCGCACCCAGGGCCCTGGCGACCTGGCCAAGGCCGCCCGGCCGGTCCGGCAGCGACACCCTCAGTCGCAGCAGCATTGCCGCCCCCTTTCCAGAGGCTCCCACAGTGCCGTAGAAAGATTTCGAGAATATTCCACGGATATGTCGCACATGCTGCGGTTATATCCCAGCATGCAGTGTTAAGTCCGGATTGTCGATAAAGGGCTGGCGCAGGTTTCCGCAGGTCATGGTACGCCCCCTCCCCCCAGGCGGACCTGGGAGGAGGGGAGCGGTCAGGCGAACACGTCCTGCTGGTAGCGTCCCGCCGCCTCCAGCCCGGCCAGCCACTCGGCGCCGTCCTTCCCGGTCCGCTCCCGGTAGAGGTCCAGCAGCACCTGCCGCACCGCCGGCGCCATCCGCAGCCCGTCGCCGCACACGTACACGTGCGCGCCCTGCGAGAGCAGATCCCACACCTCGTCGGCGTGCGCGGCGATGGCGTCCTGGACGTACCGGTACGGATGCCCCGGCACGGCGGAGTACGCGACGTGCGCGGAGACGCCCCAGCGGGCGAGGTCGCCGGCGTACAGCTGGTCGTGCTGAGGGTGGCGGCACCCGGTGAAGATCGCGGCCCGGCCGGAGGCGCCGGTCAGGACGCGTTCCTCGAGGAAGCCGCGGAGCGGGGCGAAGCCGGTGCCGGGGCCGACGAGGATCACCGGCGTGGCCGGGTCCTCCGGCAGCCGGAACGGCGGCGCGGGCACGCGGACGTAGCCGTAGAACACCTCGCCCTCCTTCAGCCCGGCGAGGTAGGCCGAGCACATGCCCTGGTACGTGCCGGTGCCCGACCACGCGGGCCCCTCCACCAGGCCGACGGTGAGGCGCACGAGCGAAGGGTCGGCCAGCGGCGAGGAGGAGACCGAGTAGTAGCGCGGCTTGATGGGCCCGGCCATCTCCAGGAACACCGGCAGCGGCAGCGTGATCGCCGGGAAGCGCTCGAGCAGCGCCAGCGCGGAGACGCGCTTGGCCAGGATCTCGTCGGCGTAGTTCTCGGTCAGCTCGGCGAGCTGACCGCGGGTCCACGGGCATGCGGTGTGCGCGGCCAGCGCCTCGATGTCGGCCCTGGTGGCCACGTCCTGCAGCTCGGCGAACTCGGTCAGCAGCAGGCCCGCCGTGACCGGCGTGTCCACGGGCAGGTGGGTGGATCCGGCGGCGCGCAGCCGTACCACCTGCTCGCGGGGGACGCGCAGGCAGCGCAGCGCCCACTCCACCAGCTCCGGGTCGTTCTTGGCGAAGACGGCCACGTGGTCGCCCGCCGAGTACGTGACGCCCTCGGGCAGCCTGGCCACGATCGAGCGCACGCCGGGACGCGGCGCCTCGATCGAGAAGTCCCAGAGCCCGGTGGGGTCGCCGGTCAGCTCCTCGTTGGAGACGACGGTCAGCGGGAAGGCGCGCGAGGAGACGACCGAGGGCCTGACCTCCGCCTCGCTCAGCACCTCCATCTCGTAGCGCGGACCGGCGGTCTCGGTGGCGGCGCTGTACTCCTCGGCCAGCGCGGCCCAGAGCTTGGCCGTCCACGCGGACACGTCGCCGTCGAAGTCGCCGTCCGCGTCGGCCTCGCCGCGCTCGATCAGCGGCACCGCCCCCGCGGCCGTCAGCTTCTCGTACGCGCGCTTCGGGAAGTCCTGGTACGTGGGCCACTGCGTGTTCCCGCAGCCCAGCACGGCCAGCCGCACGCCGGACAGATCGGGCAGCGTCTCCAGGGCGTCGAAGCGCTGGGCGTTGTCGGGGGCCTTGCCGTTGTAGGAGGAGGCGACCACGATCAGCAGGCCCTCGCTCGGCGGCGTCATGTCGTCGAGCGTGGTCAGCGTGCCGGCGAAGCCCGCGCGACCGGCCCGCTCGGCCAGGCGCTCGGCGATGTCGGAGCTGGTGCCGAGGTTGGAGCCGTACGCGACGGTGAGCGGCACGCCGGTGACGGCGATCTCCTGCTGCTCGCTCTCCTCGACCACCTGGGGCGCGACGGCCGCCCGCTCGTGCGCGCGCCGCTCGCGGACCCTGAGCGTGAACCCGTCGGGCTTGATGGTGAGCGTCTGCTTGATCTTCATGCGGTAGACGTTCGGATCGGAGATCGCGAAGCGCCGCAGGATCATCGCCAGCGCCAGCCTGGCCTCGGTGAGCGCGAACTGGCGGCCGATGCAGGCCCGCTCGCCGTTGCCGAACGGCTTGTAGGCCGCGCGGTGATGGCTCTTCTTGTTCTCCGGCAGCCACCGGTCGATGTCGAACTCGTCGGGCCGCTCCCACGCCTTGGGGTTGCGGTGCAGCACCGGCAGGAGCACGACGACACCCTGGTCCTTGGCGATGGGGTAGCCGCCGATCGTGGTGTCCTCGACCGCGCTGACGTTGAACGCCGGGATCGGCGACCAGTGGCGCAGCGTCTCCTCCAGGATGCGCGGGATCACGTCGAGCTTCATGATCGTCTCGTACGTGGGCGGCTCGTCGCCGGGCAGCAGCCGGTCCACCTCGTCGTAGGCGCGCGCCAGGGTGTGCGGCTCGCGCAGCAGGTTGTACAGCGCGAACGAGAGCAGCCCGCTGGTGGTCTCGTGGCCGGCGATGAGGAAGGTGAGGACCTGGTTGCGGATGTTCTCGTCGGACAGGCGGGCGCCGGTCTGCGGGTCGGACGCCTCCAGCATCAGGCCCAGCAGGTCCTTGGAGCCGGTGCCGCCCTCGGCGCGGCGCTGCCTGATCACGTCGTCGACGAGCTCCTGCATGGTGGCGATGTCGCGCCGGTAGGCCTCCTCGTGCGAGCGCTTGAGCTTGGTGACGAACGGCAGCTGCTGGTTGCGCAGCATGGCCTCGGTCAACGCGCCGCCCATGGCCTGGAGGAACGGGTGCAGCTCGGGCGAGTCGAACGAGCGGAACCGGTAGTCGAACCCGGTGAGCGAGATCGTGTCCAGGGTGAGCCTGGTCATGTCGTCGGCGACGGGCAGGTCCTCCCCCTGGCGACCTGCCCACGACTCGACGAGCTGCTCGGCGATCTCGAGCATCTGCGGGTAGTACGCCTTCATCGAGCGCTGGCTGAAGGCGGGCATCAGGATGCGATGCGCGTGCCCCCACACCGGCTCGTCGTGGTCGGCCGTGAACAGCCCGTCGCCGCCGAAGTCGCGCACGATCGTCAGCGGCGGGCGGATGCGCTTGACGAACCGGCTCTCGTCGCACACCTCCGCGACCATCTCCGGGTCGTACACCAGCACGATCGTGCGACCGGCGACCTCCAGCCGGAAGATGCCCTCCTCGTACCGGGAGGCGACCTGGACAAAGTGCTCCACCGGCGAGTGAGAGGGAATCTGCAGCGTGTTGCCCAGGATGGGCAGGCCCTGGGGTGCGGGAATCTGCGCCATGAATGCTCCCTTTCGAGTAGCCATACACCGTATGGCTCACGCTACCATACGGTGTATGGCGGTGAGCGCACGCAGGGGTACGCCTCTGACAATCGAAGAGATCTGCTCCACGGCGGTACGCCTGATCGACGAGAGCGGCGTGGAGGGGCTGTCCATGCGCAAGCTGGCGGCCGAGCTGGACGTCAACCCCATGTCGCTCTACCACCACGTGGAGAGCAAGGAGGCGCTGCTCGGGCTGGTCTGCGCCACCGCGGCCGAGCGCATGCACATGCCGCCGGACGACGGATCCCCCTGGCAGGAGCAGCTCAAGGCGCTGGGACTGGCCTACCACCGGCACGCCCTGGAACATCCGGCCCTGTGGGGATATCTCCACACCCATCCGCAGCTCATCTCCGACCATCGGCTGGCGATCTGGCAGACGCTCTACCGCATCCTGCGACTGGCGGGCGTGCCCGAGTCAGAGCTTCCGCGGACGAGCGAGATCCTCAACGCTTTCGTCGCGGGCGTCATCGTGGCCGAGACCCAGGGGCGCCTGTCGGACGACCCCGAGGAGATCGACCGCACCTTCGACCTGGCCGTCCACCTGATCATCAACGGCATGGTGAGCTTCTCCGCCTGATCAGGAGGTGCGTTGGAAAATCCAACTCGCTCGCGCTAGGGTGGGTTCAGTTTTCCAACCCACAGGGAGGGCGCGATGCGTGACGCGGTCATCGTGCAGGCCGTACGCACTCCGATCGGCAAGGGCAAGCCCGGCGGCGGCCTGACCGGGACCCACCCGGTGGACCTGCTGGCCCACACCCTGCGCGCGCTGATCGAGCGCGGCGGAGTGGATCCGTCGCTGGTGGACGACGTGATCGGTGGCTGCGTCGACCAGGTGGGCGAGCAGGCCATGAACACCACGCGCAACGCCTGGCTGGCGGCCGGCCTGCCGGAGTCGGTGCCCGCGGTCACCGTGGACCGGCAGTGCGGCTCGTCCCAGCAGGCCGTGCACTTCGCCGCGCAGGGAGTCATGGCCGGCGCGTACGACCTGGTGGTGGCGTGCGGCGTGGAGTCGATGAGCCGCGTGCCGATGTGGTCCAACGTGCCTGCCGGCACCGACCCGTTCGGCCCCGCGATGGCCGCGCGCTTCCCCGAGGGGCTGGTGCCGCAGGGCATCAGCGCCGAGCTGATCGCCGCCAAGTGGTCGCTCAGCCGCGAGCAGCAGGACGCGTTCTCCGCCGACTCCCACCGCAAGGCCGCCGCCGCGTCCTTCGCCGACGAGCTCGTGCCCGTCGCCGGGCTCGACCGGGACGAGTCGGTACGCCCCGCCACGACGCCGGAGATCCTGGCCGGCCTGAAGCCCGCCTTCGCGGATCCGGGCTACGCCGAGCGGTTCCCGCAGATCGACTGGTCGGTCACCGCCGGCAACAGCAGCCCGATCAACGACGGGGCGGCGGCCGTGCTGATCACCAGCTCGGAGACGGCGGCCCGGCTGGGCCTGCGCCCGCTGGCCCGCCTGCACAGCTTCGCCGTCGCGGGCGCGGATCCGATCCTCATGCTCACGGCCGTCATCCCCGCCACGGAGAAGGTGCTGCGCCGCGCGGGGCTGAATCTCGCCGACATCGACCTGTTCGAGGTCAACGAGGCGTTCGCGAGCGTCGTGCTGGCCTGGCTGCAGGAGACCGGCGCCGACCCGGCCAGGGTCAACGTCAAGGGCGGCGCCATCGCGCTCGGGCATCCGCTGGGCGCGAGCGGCGCCCGCATCGCCACGACGCTGGTGCACGCGATGCGCGAGCGCGGCGCCCGCTACGCCCTGCAGACCATGTGCGAGGCCGGTGGCCTCGCCAACGCCCTGATTCTCGAACGCCTCTAACGACAACCGAAGGAACAAGATGAACATCTCCGGCAGCGTCGCCCTCGTCACGGGCGCCAACCGCGGCCTGGGCGCCGCCTTCGCCCAGGCCCTCCTGGACCGGGGCGCCCGCACGGTCTACGCGGCGGCCAGGAACCCCGCCACGGTCACCGGCGCGGGCCTGACCCCGATCGAGCTCGACGTCACGGACCCGGCCGCCGTCGCGGCCGCGGCCGAGCGCTGCGCCGACGTGGACCTGCTGATCAACAACGCCGGCATCGCCCGCCTGGGGGCGGGCGACCTGGACTCGGCCCGCGCCGAGATGGAGACCAACTACTTCGGCACCCTGTCCATGAGCCGCGCCTTCGCCCCCGTCCTGGCGCGCAACGGCGGCGGCGCGCTGGTCAACGTGCTGTCGGTGCTGTCGTTGGTGTCGTTCCCGCAGGTGAGCACGTACGCCGCGTCGAAGGCGGCGGCGTGGTCGCTGACCAACGCCCTGCGGGTGGAGCTGAAGGAGCAGGGCACCCACGTCGTCGGGGTGCACGCGGGCTACATCGACACGGACATGGCCGCCGGCGTCACCGGCCCGAAGATCTCCCCGGCGGAGGTCGTCGCCCAGACCCTCGACGCCGTCGAGTCAGGAGCGTACGAGGTCCTGGCGGACACGCTCAGCAAGGAGACCAGGGCCGCCCTCTCGGGCGACCTCGCGCTCCTCTACCCGGCGCTGGCCACCGACCGCTGAGCCCGGCTCAGCCGGCGCTCGCCTCCCAGACGGCCTCGAACGCCGGCTCCGTGATCTCGGTCAGCTCCCAGACCTCCAGCGGCTGGTCGGCCAGGAAGCCGTACTCGTCCTGCAGGTGGCGCCACCAGTAGCGGCGGGCGGCCCGGTCGGGGCCCACCAGCACCTGCCGGACCGCCCACTGCTCGCGGCCGTCGCCCTCGACGCTCTCGAAGAGCCAGGCACGCCCGTCCTCGTCGCCCATGTGCCAGTAGCGGCGAGGCGCGTCGGACTCGGCGAGCTGCCTCACCAGCGGCTGGCGAAGATCTGGAAGCACCCGCCCACTCTAGAACGAGCGCAGCCCGCGCAGGGCGATCTCGACGCTGCGGTCCATGGACGCCACGATCTCCTCCTCCGACTGGCCGAGCTCGCGCGCGACATTGCCCGCGGACTGGACCCCGCCCATGAACACCCCGACCACCGCGGCGGCGCTGACCGGGTCGAGCCGGTCAGGGAAGGCCTCCTCCAGTTGCCCGGCCAGCTTGCGCTGCAGGCCGGACATCAGGTGCAGGGCCCTGGCCTGTACGGCGGGCACGGTCAGGAGGACCTGCTCGTAGACCTGCGCCAGCTCGCGGTCGCCAGCCATCGGGCCCGCGGTCAGGTAGTGGGTGATGACCTGTTTGTACGCCTTGAGCAGCACCTCGGCGACGCCGTCCTCCGGCGCACGCCGCGCGACCACGTCGGCCGCCATGTCCATGTACTGCTCGGCCTGGGCGAACAGCACGTCTTCCTTGGTCGGGAAGTAGTTGAAGAACGTCTTGGTGGCGACGTCGGCCGCGGCGGCGATCTGCGCGACGGTCGTCTGCTCGTAGCCCTGCTCGGCGAAGAGCCGGAGCGCCGTGCTGACGAGCAGCTGCCTGGTCTGTCGCTTCTTGCGCTCGCGCCGTGACTCCTCCACGGCCGACAAGCTTACACCGGATGTATCTTTACACGCCGGGGCGCCGTCCGGTCAGCGCGTGAGGCGCCAGACGCGGAGCGAAGGCCCGTCGCCGGGCAGCACGTCCCCGTCCTCGGCGTTGTAGACACCCAGGGCCCGTACGCCCAGGTGGAGCGGCGCGCCCGGCGCCCGCCGCACGCACACCAGGATCGACTCCTCGTACGTCTCGCGCGCGAAGACCAGGCAGTCCGCGTCGGCGTGCAGCCAGCGCAGTCCGCCGTGGCGCAGCGCGGGCTCGGCGCGGCGCAGCCCGAGCAGCTCGCGGTAGGCCGTCAGCGTCGCAAGGTCCTGGTCCGCGGGCCGGTTCCAGGGCATCGGGGTGCGGGAGTGCTCGCCGTTCACGCCGGTCAGGCCGAACTCGCTGCCCGCGAACACCATCGGTGTGCCCGGCAGCGTGGCCTGGAGCCCGAGCGCGAGCAGGTGGCGCTCGCGCGAGCCGGTGACGGTGCGGATGCGGGGCGAGTCGTGCGAGTCGAGCAGCTGCCAGGAGTGCACGAGCGAGCGCCACGACATGTGGGACGCGAACGATCTGAACGTGGCGAGCGTGGCCAGCCCGTCGCGTGCCGGCACGCCGCCCGGCGCGCCGAGGAAGTGGTCCAGGTCCAGCTCGGGCCCGCGCAGCCAGGTCCACACGGGACGGGTGAAGCCGCCGTAGTTCATGGTGCCGTGCCAGCCGTCGCGGTCGAGGTCGCTCGAGGCGTCGTGGTTGTGCTCGGCGATGAACGCGGCGTCGGGGCCGAGCTCGGCCCGCAGCATGGCGGCGACCTCGTGGGTGCGGTCCTCGGCGCCGCGCCTGCCGGTCATGTTGGCCACGTCCACGCGCCAGCCGTCGAGCGGCCCCAGCCACTTCTTCAGCACCGCCCGCATGCTCGAGCGGACGAGCTCGCTGCCCCAGTTGAGCTTGGGCAGCGTCTTGACGCCCCACCAGGACTCGTAGTCGCCGGTGTCGGGGTCGAAGTAGAACATCTCGCGCTCGACCGCGTTCACGTCGGACACGGCCGCGGTGAACCATTCGTGCGTGTCGCCGCAATGGTTGGTGGTGATGTCGCCGAGCAGCCGCATGCCGCGCGCGTGCAGCGCGCCCGACAGCCGGTGCAGGGCCTCGTCACCGCCGAGCAGCGGGTCGACGTGCTCGAACGTGGAGGCGTTGTAGCGGTGGTTGGAGCGGGCGGGGAAGATCGGCGTCAGGTACACGGTGTCGGCGCCGAGACCCTGGATGTGGTCGAGCCGCCGGGCGATGCCGTCGAGGTCGCCGCCGTAGAACTGCTCGGAGGTGCCCGGCCCGCTGGGGATGACCGGGTCGCGGTCCCAGTCACGCGGCAGCGCCCAGTCGGGCGGATCGGGCGTGAGCCCGGAGCGGTCGAAGCGGTCGGGGAAGATCTGATAGACGACCGCGTCGGACATCCACGAGGGCGGCGCCTGGTGGCACACGAGCCGGAAGTCGCCCGCGTCGGTCACGTCGTGCGTGACGAGCCCGGCCGCGGTCAGCCACGCCTGGCCGCCCTCGCTGTGGAGCAGGAATCGGTACGGGGTGACCGGGTTGACCGCGGTGATCTCGGCCCGCCACCAGACGTCGGTGCCGCCGTATCCGCCGGCGTCCCGCCGCGACGGGTCCGGCGCCGCCTCGGCGTAGCGCGGCTCCCCGTCGTGCACGGTACGTACGTGCACGCCCGTGACCCCGGCGGCGAGCGGCGCCCGCAGCCACAGCGTCACCCGCGAGCCCACGGCGGGTTCCTGGTCGGAGACGTACAGAGCTGAGCCGTCGTGATGCGGCTCCCCGATGAAACGCAATGAACCTATCCCTTGACAGCCCCGGCGGTGAGCCCGGAGACGATGTACTTCTGCAACCAGAGGAACACACCCACCGTGGGAATGGCGGTAAGCAACGTGCCCGCGGCGAACATGCCGAAGTTCGCGTTGCGGTGGTCGCCGGCGATCATGCCCCACATGCCGACGGCGAGGGTCTTGCTCTCGGTGTCGCGCAGGAACACGTTGGCCATGAGGAACTCGCTCATCGTGCCGATGAACGCCAGCAGCGCGGTGACCGCGAGGATCGGCGTGACCAGCGGCATGATGACCCGCCAGAAGATCTGCGCGTGCGTGGCGCCGTCCACGGTGGCCGCCTCGTCCAGCTCCTTCGGCACGGTGTCGAGGAAGCCCTTCATCAGCCAGGTGTTCACGCCGAGCGCGCCGCCGAGGTAGAGCAGCATGAGGCCCCACACGGTGTTGAAGCCGAAGGCCGGATACAGCTCGGTCACCCTGGTGAAGATCATGAAGATCGTCACGATGGCCAGGAACTGCGGGAACATCTGGATGAGCAGCAGCGCCAGCAGCCCGACCCGGCGGCCCCCGAAGCGCATGCGGCTGAAGGCGTACGCGGCGAACATCGACAGCAGCAGGCTCGCGAACGACGACATCAGCGCGATGGACACGGAGTTGAAGAACCACCGGCCGAACGGGTAGCTGTCGGAGCTCAGCAGGTTGGCGAAGTTGGCCAGGCTGGCGCCGGTCGGCAGCAGGTTGGTGGAGGCCAGCGTGCCCAGGGGGTTGATCGCGGCCGAGACCACGAACAGGATCGGGAAGAGCGCGAACGCGCACACGACCAGCACGAAGACATGCCTGAGGGCGAGTTTCACGCGTAGACCTCCTCCTGCTTGCGGGTGCGGCGGAACGCCACGGCCGAGATGAGGGCCACGATCGCGAAGATGAACACCGAGATCGCCGCCGCGAAGCCGAACTGCGCGCCGCCCGCCCCGAACGCCAGCCGGAACGTGTAGGTGATCAGCAGGTCGGTGGCGCCCACCTGTGGACTGTCCGCCGGGAACGGCCCGCCGTCGGTGGTGAGCGCGATCGCGTTGAAGTTGTTGAAGTTGAAGGCGAACGACGAGATCAGCAGGGGCGTGAGCGCGACCAGCAGCAGCGGCAGCGTCACCCGGCGGAACGCCTTCCACGGCGTGGCCCCGTCGATGGCCGCCGCCTCGGTCAGCTCGCGCGGGATGGCCTGCAGCGCGCCGGTGGTGACCAGGAACATGTACGGGAAGCCGAGCCACACGTTGACCAGGATCACGCCGAACCTGGCGGTGCCGGGCTCGCCCAGCCAGTCGATGTTGGCCCCGAGGAGCTGGTTGATCAGGCCGAAGTCACGGTTGAACATGTCGCGCCACACCAGCAGCATGGCGAAGGCGGGCATCGCGTACGGCAGGATCAGCGCGATCCGGTAGAACCGGGTGCCGCGCATCCGCGGATGGTGCAGCGCCAGCGCCACCGACATGCCGAGCGCGAACGTGCCGAGCACGGAGGCCAGCGCGAAGACCAGGTTCCAGCCCAGCACTCCGGCGAAATAGCCCGAAATAGTGGGATTTGTCAGCACACGGGCGAAGTTGCCGAGTCCGACGCCGACCTGCCAGCCCTGCGCCAGGTGCTCGCCCTTGGCGTTGACGAAGTACCCCTGCCCCTCGTCGGCCTTCCAGGTGTCGCCGTTGCCGCGTACGCAGTCGCAGCCGGCGTCGTACACGAGCGCCGCCTTGCCCTCGACGGCCCGGCTGAGCCCGTTCGCCTTGATCACGCCGTCGGCGGTGGGCACGGCCAGCGCGGAGATCTCCTTGCCGCGGGCGGCGGCCTCGGGCGCCTTGAGCACGGTCAGCCCGGGCGCGCTCAGCACCTTGCCGGTGACGCCGACCTGGGCGCCCGCCAGCGGCGACAGCCCTTTCGCGTCGCCCAGGCGCACCTGCTTGGTCTTCGGGTCGACCAGCAGGAACACCAGCTCCTCACCGCGCAGCGCTGTGGTCATGGAGTACTCGGGCGAGCCGGGGGCCTGCCGCACGGAGCCGGTCTCGATGGCGGTGACGGCGGCGTCCTTGTCGCCGCGGTGGCCGTCGCCGAAGTTCGTGAACGCGGTGGTGACCGTGTAGGCGACGGGGAACACCTGGAACGCGATGAGGAAGACGGTGCCAGGGACGAGGTACTTGGCCGGGACGAAGCGGCGGGTCAGGTAGAGGAAGGCGATGGCCGCGCCGGCGGCGCACAGCAGCGCCAGCGAGACCCAGGACCCGGCGGCCACCAGCGGCGGCACGGCGTAGAGCAGGATCGCGGCGGTCACGGCGAGCACCGCGACCCTGCTCACCACGAACGCCGTGGTGATCTCCCGGCGGGGCCGTGGAGACGTCGTGGCCTCCACGGCTTTGCGCACGTCGAGCGCCATGATCAGTGCTTGAGCGAGCCGTCGATGGCCTTCTGCGCGGCCGCGGCGGCCTTGGCCGCGTCGCCGCCCTTGACGACGGCGTTCTCGGCGATGCCGAACGGCTCCCAGATCGCCGCCATCTCGGGGATGGCCGGCATCGGGATGCCGTCCTTGCCGGCGTCCATGAACTTGACGGCGTCCGGGTCGCTCGACTGGACCTCCTGGAGGGCGGCGGTCAGCGCCGGGGGCCGCGGGTCGGCCTCGTACAGCGCCTTCGCGACGTCCTTGTTGGTCACGTAGTTGGCCACGAACTCCTGGGCCAGGGCCTTGTTCTTGCCCTTGGAGGCCACGAAGAACGTCTGCACGCCGACGAACGGGGTGGCGGGCTTGCCGTCCTTGAACGCCGGGACGGCCGAGATGTCGTACGCGATGCCGCCCTTCTTGACCTCGCTCATCGCCCACGGGCCGGAGATCAGGTAGGCGCACTTGCCGGCGGCGAAGTTCACGATGTAGTTCTCGTTCGTGATGGACGTGCGCAGCGCGCCGTCGCCCTTCTCGCCCAGGTCCTTGAGCTTGCCGAACGCCCTGACCGAATCGGGCGAGCCGACCAGCACCTTCTTGGCGTCGGGGTCACCGCTGGAGGTGGTGCCGAACAGCGCGCCTCCGGCGGAGGCGAAGATCGGGTAGACGTGGAAGGCGTCGCCCTTCTGGCCGACCGGGATGCAGAGCACCTCCTTGACCTTGCCGGCCGCCTTGAGCGCCTTGCCCTTGGCGATCATGTCCTCGATCGTGGCGGGCGCCTCGGGGGCGAGCTTGGTGTTGCGGATCAGCGCGATGTTCTCCACCGCGTACGGGGCGCCGTAGATCTGGCCGTTGAACGTCACGGCCTGGATCGCCTTGGCCGAGAAGGCGGCCTTCTGCTCGTCGGTCAGCGTGACCGGGTCGATGGCGCCGTTCTGCACGAGGTTGCCGATCCAGTCGTGCGCGCCGATCATGATGTCGGGGCCGCTGCCCTGCTCGGAGGCGGTGAGGAAGGTCGTCTGGTTGTCCTTGCTGATCTCCTTCACCTCGACGGTCACGCCGTTCTCGGCGCCGAACTGGTCGGCGAACGGCTTGAGCGGCTTGACCCGGCTGGGGTCCGCCCAGATCACGAGCGTGCCGCCGCTCTTCGCCGAGGTGGAGGCGGACGCACTGGGTGCCGCCGAAGAAGCCGGCTCGGAAGCCGGCTGGGAACCGCCGCACGCTGTCGCGGCGAACGCGAGGGCCGCGAGAGCGGCCACACCCAGAGCCCGCATGCGCATGGGACCTCCTGAGGTCACGGAGGAACGGCGACGCCACGCGAGCGCCGCCGTGATGAGAAAGCCGAACGTTTCCGGGACGTTAGCGGCTCTTTGCAAGAATTGGAAGAACTTGCGAAAGAGCGTTACACGATCCTCACCGCGGACACCACCGCCGGGGCTGCACGCTCTCCGCGAACACCGCGACCGAACGGCTTGAGGTGACTTCTGCAACTTTCCGCAAGTTGCACTTGACCGTCGCAAACCATCGCGACATCCTTCACCAGAACATCACCGACATCTCACGCAAAGGGACAGCCATGCTCGGCAACGACGACTGGTGGCGTGACGCCGTCGTGTACCAGGTCTACCCCCGCAGCTTCGCCGACGCCGACGGCGACGGCACAGGAGACCTCGCAGGCGTGCGCGACCGCCTCGGGTATCTCGCCGACCTGGGCGTGGACGCCATCTGGCTGAGCCCCTTCTACACCTCCCCCATGGCCGACGGCGGCTACGACGTGGCCGACTACCGGGACGTGGACCCCATGTTCGGCACGCTCGCCGACTTCGACGCGCTCATCGCCGACGCCCACGACAAGGGCATCAGGGTCATCGTGGACCTGGTGCCCAACCACTCCTCCGACCAGCACCCGTGGTTCAAGGCGGGGCTGCGCGAGCGCTACATGTTCCGCGACCAGCCCAACGACTGGGAGTCGATCTTCGGTGGCCCCGCCTGGACGCAGGTGGCGGACGGGCAGTGGTATCTGCACCTGTTCGCCCCCGAGCAGCCGGACCTCAACTGGGACAACCCCGACGTGCGCGCCGAGTTCCGCGACATCCTGCGCTTCTGGCTCGACCGGGGCGTGGACGGCTTCCGGATCGACGTGGCGCACGGCATGATCAAGGCCGAGGGGCTGCCCGACGTGGGGCCGAAGGAGGGCCGCCAGGCCGAGATGCTCGGTGACGAGCAGCTGCCCTACTTCGACCAGGACGGCGTGCACGAGATCTACCGCGAGTGGCGGCCGATCCTCGACTCCTATCCCGGCGGCCGGATGGCGGTGGCCGAGGCGTGGGTGTCCTCCCCCGAGCGGCTGGCCCGCTACGTCGGGCCCGAGGAGCTGCACCAGGCGTTCAACTTCGAGTTCATGATGGCCGACTTCCACGCCAAGTCGTTCCGTACGGTCATCGAGAAGTCGCTCAAGGAGGCGGAGCTGGTCGGCGCGCCCACCACGTGGGTGCTGTCCAACCACGACAAGCCGCGCCACGTCACCCGCCACGGCAGCCTGGCCCGCGCCAGGGCGGCCACGCTGCTCATGCTGGCCCTGCCCGGCTCGGCCTACCTCTACAACGGCGAGGAGCTGGGCCTGCCCGAGGTGCTCGACCTGCCGGACGAGCTGCGCCAGGACCCGGCGTTCCTGCGGACCGGCGAGAGCCGCGACGGCTGCCGCGTGCCGATCCCGTGGACGGCCTCCGACGGCTTCGGCTGGCGTGACCCGTGGCTGCCGATCCCCGGCTCCTGGGGGCCCCTGTCGGCCGAGGCCCAGGAGCACGACCCCGGCTCCACCCTGAACCTCTACCGGGCCGCGCTGAGGCTCCGCAGGGAGCACCCGGCGCTCGGCGGCGGCACGCTGACCTGGCTCGACTCCCCCAAGGACGTGCTGGCCATCGAGCGCGACCCCGGGCTGGTCGTGGTGCTCAACACGGGCGAGGAGCCCGTCCGGCTCGACCTGGGCGGCGAGGTCCTGCTGTCCAGCGGCCCGCTCGCCGACGACGGGGCGATCCCGCCGGACACCACCATTTGGCTCCAGCACTGACAGGGGTTGGTGGAATCTTTCCACTAACGCGGCATATGCCGGTAATCACGCTCGGTAGCCTGCCAGGGTGGCACCCTGGTGGGCCCGATCTCTTCGTGGCCGCGTAACCCTCATCGCGACGGCCGTAGCCGCCCTCGTGCTGATTCCGGCAGCCGTCGGCGGGGTGATCGTGACCAGATCGCTGATGTCGGCCAGCGTGTTCCGCGACACCAGGGACACGGCCGAGCGGATCGCGTACGAGATGCGCGGCGGCGCGCTGCCCATGGGGGCCTCCATCCCGGTGCCCAACCCGTCGGTCCCGCTGATCCAGGTGGTCGGCCCCAACGGGCAGATCCTCGCCAGCAGCGACGCGGCCAGGAACCTGCCGCCGCTCAGCGACCTGCGCCCCACGGCCGAGAACCGGCTGATCAACATGACGAACTGCCTGCCGACCGAGTGCATCCACCTCACGGCCGTCAGGGTCAGCATCTTCGCCGACTCCCCCGTCGTCTACGCGGGCCGCAGCACGCCCGACCTGCTCACCAGCCGCACCCTGGAAGTCGTCGTGTTCACCCAGGTCGGGATCCTGATCGCGCTGGCGTCGTGGGCCACGTGGCTGGTCACGGGGCGGGCGTTGCGGCCGGTGGCGACCATGCGGGCCGAGCTGGACGCCGTGCACGCGGGCGACCTGAGCCGCCGGGTCACGCAGCCGCCGGGGCAGGACGAGGTGGCCCTGCTCGCCAGGTCCGTCAACGGCACCCTGGCCCGGCTGGAACGCTCCGCCGAGCAGCAGCGCCAGTTCGCCTCCGACGCCTCGCACGAGCTGCGCACCCCGATCGCCGGGCTGCGCGCCCAGCTCGAGAGCGCCCAGCTCTACCCGGAGGACACCGACATCGAGGCGCTGGTGGAGAGCTCGCTGCGCGACACCGACCGCCTGGAGGCGATCATCACCGACCTGCTGCTGCTGGCCAGGATCGGCTCCCGGGTGGACGTGGTCAAGGAGCGGGTGGACCTCGCCGAACTGGTCCGCCAGGAGCTGGCCGTGCGCTGCGACAAGGTGCCCGTGCAGGTGGACCTGGACAAGGGGGTCGTGGTCGAGGGCGTACGGCTCCAGCTGGCCAGGGTCCTGACGAACCTGCTGGACAACGCCCAGCGGCACGCCGAGCACCGGGTCCGGGTCCAGGTGCACAAGGAGGGGAACGCCACGGCGGTCCTGGCGGTCGAGAACGACGGCATGGAGATCGCCGAAGAGGACCGCCAGCGCATCTTCGAGCGCTTCACCCGGCTGGACGCCGCCCGCAGCCGCGACGCCGGCGGCACGGGGCTGGGCCTGGCCATCGCGCGGGACGTGGCCATGGCCCATCGCGGTCAGATCACCGTCGAGGACTGCAAAGGTGGTGCCAGGTTCGTGGTGAGACTTCCGGCTGTTTGACCGGTTCTCGTAGATTTCCGGTGGTCATGTCATAGATCATGGTGCCATGAAGGAAGAAGCGCCGCAGGGCGTCGACCCGCACACCCCTAACGTGGCGCGCATGTACGACTACTTCCTGGGTGGCAAGGACAACTTCAAGGCGGACCGGGATCTCGCCGACCAAGTGCTCAGTGTGATCCCGGAGACCCGCGACGGCACCAGGGAGAACCGCGCGCTCATGGGCCGGTTCGTGCGTTACCTGTGCGAGCAGGGCATCACGCAGTTCCTCGACCTCGGCTCCGGCCTGCCGGCGCAGGAGAACGTGCACGAGGTGGCCCTCAGGCACTCCCCTGACGCGCGCGTGGTGTACGTGGACAACGACCCGGTGGTGGCCACGCACGGCAGGGCGCTGCTGGCCGACCCCGACCGGGTGGCCATGGTGCTGGGCGACGTGCGCCGGCCGCAGGAGATCCTGTCGAACCCGGAGGTGCGCGGGCTGCTGGACCTGGACCGGCCGGTGGCCCTGCTGATGATGTTCCTCCTGCACCTGATCCCCGACGAGGACGACCCGCGGGGCTTCGTGGCCGCCTACCGCGACGCGCTGGCGCCGGGCAGCTATCTGGCCATCTCGCACGTGGGCGGCGACTCCCACTCCTCGCTGACGGACCGGGTGAGCCAGTTCTACGAGAGGGCCAACATGCCCTTCAGGCCGCGGCCCGGCGAGGAGATCTCCGCCTTCTTCGGCGACTTCGAGTTCATCCCGCCGGGCCATCTGGTCAACGGTGTGGGGCCGGACCTCGAATGGCCTTACGTCGACCCCCACACCCCCATCTTCCTGGACCCGGAGCTGTCCCTCATGGGTTACGCGGCCATCGCCCGCAAACCCTGGAACTAGACCTTCGTGAGCTCCCGGTCGCCCGACTCGTCGGGCTCCGGCGGCTCCTCGCCCTCGTTCTCGTCCAGCAGCGTCGCCTCGTCGAACGGCGCCTGCCCCGCCAGCACCATCGCGGCGCGCTCCCGGTCGAACTCGCCGGTCCAGTGGGCGACGAGCACGGTGGCGACAGAGTTGCCGGCGAAGTTCGTCAGCGCCCTGGCCTCCGACATGAAGCGGTCGATGCCCACGATGAGGCCGACCCCGTCGACCAGCGCCGGGCGGTGCGCCTGCAGTCCTCCGGCCAGCGTGGCCAGCCCGGCCCCGGTCACGCCCGCGGCGCCCTTGGAGGCGATCATCATGAACAGCAGCAGCGCGAGCTGCTCGCCGAACCGCAGCGGCGCGCCGGTGGCCTCGGCGATGAACAGCGTGGCCATGGTCAGGTAAATGGCGGTGCCGTCGAGGTTGAAGGAGTAGCCGGTAGGCACGGTGATGCCGGCCACGGTCCTGCTGACGCCCATGTGCTCCATCTTGGCGATGAGCCGCGGCAGGGCCGTCTCGGAGGACGAGGTGGACAGGATCAGCAGGAACTCGCGGCCCAGGTACTTCAGCAGCGACCACAGGTTGATCCGGGCGACCAGCCACAGGATCGAGCCCAGGACGACGCCGACGAACAGCAGGCAGGTGATGTAGAAGGCGACCATGATGATCGCCAGGCTCTTGAGCGCCTCGATCCCCGTCTCGCCCACCACGGCGGCCATCGCGCCGAACGCGCCGACGGGCGCGGCCCACATGACCATGGCGAGGATGCGGAAGACCAGCCGCTGGAAGTGCTCGATGCCGCGCAGGATCGGCGTGCCCTTGTCACCCATGGCCTGCAGCGCGAACCCGGTCAGCAGCGCGACGAGCAGGGCCTGCAGCACCGAGCCGCCGGTCAGCGCCGACACCAGCGTCTTGGGGATGATGCCGAGCAGGAAGTCGACCGTGCTGGCCTCACCGCCCTTGGCCGCCTGCGCCTCCGCGGCCTGCTTGGCGGCGTCGCTCAGGTGCAGCCCCGAGCCCGGGTCGATGACGTTGCCGACCACCAGGCCGATGAGCAGGGCTACCGTGGACATGACGATGAAGTAGCCGAGCGCGAGACCGCCGACCTTGCCGACCTTGGCGGCCTGGCGCACCGAGCCGATGCCGAGCACGATCGTGCAGAAGATGATCGGCCCGATCACCATCTGAATGAGCGCCACAAAACCGGTGCCCAGCGGTTTGAGCTCCTTGCCCACGTCCGGCCAGACGAACCCGACCAGGATTCCCAGCAGGACGGCGCCGATGACGGCGAGGTAGAGATACCGAGTGCGATCACGCATGGGGGGTTCTCCAGCAGTGATGGAATTTCCTTCTAGCTTTCTGAGTATGGCGCTCACAGTGACGTAGGTCACCATTGAGTAAGTTTCGTTCACGGGGGAGGTGGCAAAATGCGGCGCTGGAGCCTGGCGGGACAGATGTTGGTCCTGCAGCTCCTCGTGGTCGCCGTCACGGTGGCGGGCCTGGCGGTGCTCGCCGTCGTGCAGACGCGTGAGCTCGTGACCGACGAGGCGAGCGGCAAGGCCAGGGCCGTCGCGGTGAGCGTGGCGGCCTCGCCCGACGTGCTGGAGGCGCTCGACGGCCCGAACCCGTCCGCGCGGCTGCAGCCGTACGCCGAGCACGTACGCCACCAGACGGGCGTCGACTTCATCACCATCATGAAGCCGGACGGCACCCGCTACACCCACCCGACCCCCGCCGAGATCGGCAAGCGTTACCTCGGCCACACCGAGCGGGCGCTGGCGGGCGAGACGTTCAGCGAGACCTACACCGGCACGCTCGGCGAGTCCACGCGGGTGGTGACCCCCGTCATGTCGGGCGGCCGGGCGCGGGCGCTGGTCAGCGCGGGCATCACGGTCGAGAAGATCAGCGCCAGGGTCCGCGACCAGCTCGCCTGGGGCGGCCTCGTCGTCGCGCTCGCGCTCTCGCTGGGCGCGGCCGGCACGTGGCTGGTCACCGCGCGGCTGCGCCGCCAGACGCACGGCCTGGGCCCGGTGGAGCTCGGCCGCATCCACGAACACCACGACGCGGTCCTGCACGCCGTCAGGGAGGGCCTGCTGCTGGTCGGCAAGGACGGCACGCTGACGCTCTGCAACGACGCCGCGCGTCACCTGCTCGGCCTGCCCGCCGACGCCGAAGGACGGCACGTGGACGAGCTGGGCCTGTCCGAGGTGCTGGCCGCCGACCAGGAGCGCGTCCATCTGGTCGGCGATCGGGTGCTGGCGGTCAACAGCGCCGCCAGCAGGCTCGGCACCGTGGTGACCGTGCGCGACCACACCGAGCTGCAGGCGCTGACCGGGCAGCTCGACGCCGAGCGCGGCTTCGCCGACTCGCTGCGCTCGGCCGCCCACGAGGCCGCCAACCGGCTGCACACGGTCATCACGCTGGTCGAGCTGGGCCGTACCGAACAGGCGGTGGCGCTGGGCACGGCGGAGCTGCGGGCCGCGCAGGAGCTCACCGACCGGGTGGTCGCCGCGGTCCGCGAGCCGGTCCTGGCGGCGCTGCTGCTGGGAAAGAGCGCCGAGGCGGCCGAGCGCGGCGTCGAGCTGGTGATCAGCCAGGACAGCGAGCTGGACGACCTGGGCCTCGACCCGCGCCAGATGGTCACGATCGTGGGCAACTTGATCGACAACGCCATCGACGCGGCCTCCCGGGTTGAGGTGCACCTGTGCGCCGACCGGGACGGCGTCGTCATCAGGGTGGCCGACAACGGCCCCGGGCTGGCCGACCCGCACGCCTTCGACAAGGGCTGGACCACCAAGGGCGACGGGCACGGGCTCGGGCTGGCCCTGGTGGGGCAGTCGGTGCGGCGGCTGGGCGGCACCATCGACGTGGAGGGCTCGGTGTTCACCGTGCGGCTGCCCGTGCCGGAGCGTGTGCCATGACGCTCCCGGCACCGGGCGGGACGATCTCCGTGCTCATCGTCGAGGACGAGGAGATCACCGCGGAGGCCAACCGCATCTACGTCGAGCGGATCCCGGGCTTCGAGGTGGCCGGCGTCGTCAGGACCGGCGGCGAGGCGCTGCGCTTCCTGCGCGGGAAGCCGGTCGACCTCGTCCTGCTCGACCTGCACCTGCCGGACATGCACGGGCTGGAGGTGTGCCGGGCGATCCGCGCGGGCGGGCTCATGTGCGACGTGATCGCCGTCACCTCGGCCCGTGACCTGGCCATGGTCCGCTCGGCCGTCTCGCTCGGTGTCTCCCAGTACCTGCTCAAGCCGTTCACCTACGCGACACTCGTCGAAAAGCTCACGCGTTACGCCAAGTTCAAGGACGAGGCGGGCGTCGCCGTCGGGCAGGGCGACGTGGACCGCGTGCTCGGCACCCTGCGAGGCAGCTCCGAGCTGCCCAAAGGCATGGCGCGCGACACGCTCGACACCGTCGCGGCCAAGCTGCGCGACAGCCCCGACGGCATGGCGGCGCAGGCCGTGGCCGACGCGATCGGAGTGTCTCGCGTGACGGCCCGCCGTTACCTGGAATACCTGGTGGAGCTGGGGATCGCGGCCCGCATGCCGCAGTACGGCGGGGTGGGCCGGCCAGAGTTGCTCTACCGGATCCCCATGGAAAGTTAATGACGGTGACGCTGGCCGTTCAATCCGGGCCTCTAGCTTCTGGGTGCAGTCCATTGCACTGAGGAGACTTACCTTGCGAGTCCTGGCCGTAGTTCCCGCCCGCGGAGGTTCGGCGGGCGTACCCCTGAAGAACCTCGCCCTGGTCGGCGGGGTCCCGCTGGTCACCCGCGCGGTGCGCGCCTGCCTGCGGGCTGAGCTCGTGGACCAGGTCGTGGTCAGCACCGACCACGCGGGCATCGCCGAGACCGCCAGGCAGGCGGGGGCGGTCGTCGTGGACCGGCCCGAGGAGCTGAGCGGCGCCACCGCCTCCAGCGAGTCGGCCGTGCTGCACGCGCTCGACGCCCTCGGCGCGGACCCCGAAGTCGTCGTGCTGGTGCAGTGCACGAGCGCGTTCATCGACCCCGACGACCTGTCCGCCGCGGTGCGCAAGGTGCTCGACGGCGAGGCCGACTCGGTGGTGTCCGGGCTGCCGACGCACGAGTTCCTGTGGACGGCGGCCGGAGCCGGGATCAACCACGACCCGGCCGTCCGGCAGCGCCGGCAGGACCGCGACGCCCAGTTCCGCGAGAACGGCGCCTTCTACGTCATGCGCACCTCCGGCCTGCGCGAGCACGGCCACCGCTTCTTCGGCGAGGTCGCCGTCCAGCCGGTGCCGCCGCAGCACGCCATCGAGATCGACAACCCGGAGGATCTGGAGCTCGTGCGCGCGCTCGCCCCGTTCATCGACCAGCCCGAGCCGATCGACGTGGACGCCGTCATCACCGACTTCGACGGCGTGCACACCGACGACCGCGCCTACGTCGACTCCGACGGCCGCGAGATGGTGCTGGTCAGCCGCTCGGACGGGATGGGCGTCTCGCTGCTGAAGCGGTCCGGGGTGAAGGTGCTGGTCATGTCCACCGAGCACAACCCCGTGGTGGCCGCCCGCGCCCGCAAGCTGGGCGTGCCCGTGCTGCAGGGCCTGGCCGACAAGCGGACCGTGCTGCGCGACTGGCTCACCATCGAGGGCCTCGACCCGGCCCGCGTCGCCTACGTCGGCAACGACGTCAACGACCTGGGCCCGATGGCCGAGGTCGGCTGGCCCGTCGCCACCCCCGACGCGCACCCGCGCGTGCGTGCCGCCGCCAGGACCGTGCTGACCAGGCCTGGCGGGTCCGGAGCCGTGCGCGAGCTGTGCGACCGCGTCGTGGCCGCCCGGCCCGAGCTGCCGGTGGTCGAGGTCAAGGAGCGCCCCAGGCTGGGCCCTGTGGCGATCGGCGACGTGCTGGTCGGCGACGGCGAGCCCGTGTACGTGATCGGCGAGATCGGCATCAACCACAACGGCGACCTCGACATCGCCCGCCGCCTCATCGACGTGGCCGCAGACGCCGGCTGCCAGGCGGTCAAGTTCCAGAAGCGCACCCCCGCGATCTGCGTGCCCGAGGAGCAGAAGGGCCAGATCAGGCAGACGCCGTGGGGCGAGATGACGTACCTGGAGTACAAGGAGCGCACCGAGTTCGGCTACGACGAGTACCGGCAGATCGCGAAATACTGCGACGAGCGCGGCCTGCACTGGTTCGCCTCGCCGTGGGACGTGCCCTCCGTGCAGTTCCTGGAGGAGATGGACGTCCTCGTCCACAAGGTGGCCTCCGCCAGCGTCGCCGATCACGAGATGCTGCGCGTCCTGGCCGCCACCGGCAAGCCGATCATCCTGTCGACCGGCATGTCCACGCTGTCGGAGATCGACGCGGCCGTCGAGATCCTCGGCACCGACAAGCTGATCATGATGCACGCGACGTCCACGTACCCGCTGCCGCCGGAAGAGGCGAACCTGCGCACGATCACCACGCTCAAGGAGCGCTACGGCGTGCCCGTCGGCTACTCCGGCCACGAGCGCGGCCTGCAGATCTCGCTCGCCGCGGTCACGCTCGGCGCGGTCTGCGTGGAGCGGCACATCACGCTCGACCGCACCATGTGGGGCTCCGACCACGCCGCCTCGCTGGAGCCGGCCGGCCTCGAGCACCTGGTACGCGACATCCGCATCATCGAGCAGGCCATGGGCGACGGCGTCAAGCGCGTCTTCCCCGGCGAGGAGGCCCCCAAGGCCCGCCTGCGCCGGGTGACCGTCTGACCTCGTCCGCGCTCTGGAGAGACAACCCTTGATCACACTCTCGGTCGTCGTGCCGGTACGGGACGGCGAGCGCTTCATCGCCGACGCGCTCACCTCGCTCTGCCGCAACGCCCGGCACGACTTCGAGTTCATCGTCGTGGACGACGGCTCCGTGGACGCCACCGGGGCCATCGTCGACGACTTCGCCCACGACCTGCCGGGGCTGTCCGTGCTGCGCAACCCCGCGCCCGTGGGGCTGGCCGACGCCCGCAACACGGGCCTTTCAGCCGCCTCCGGCCGGTACGTGACGTTCATGGACGGCGACGACTGGCTCGCCCCCGGCTACCTGGCGCAGCTCGTCGAGGCCATCGACGGGCTCGGCTGCGACTTCGTCCGCGCCGACCACGTACAGGCCGAGGGCCGCAAACGGGTCGTGCACCGTGCCCCGCTGGCGCGGCGGGGCGCGGTGCTCAACCCCCGGGACGCGATCCTGCCGGCGGGCGTGCGGACCATGGTCGACTACCCGTACGCGTGGGCCGGGATCTACCGGCGCTCCCTGCGCGACCTGCTGCACTTCCCCGGCTCCCTGCACACCGCCGAGGACCGGCCGTGGATCTGGCGCCTGCACAGGGAGGCCGCCACGTTCGCGGTGGTGTCGCTGGCCGGCGTGTTCTACCGGCGCATGGTGTCCGGGTCGCTGACGCAGGTGGGCGACGAGCGCCAGCTGCACTTCTTCGACGCGTTCGACCTGGTCTTCAAGGACCTGGAGCCGGAGTTCCTGCCCAAGGCGGTGCGGAACTTCTGCGCGCTGCTCGCCCACCACCTGGAGATCGCCGACCGGTTCACGCCGGCGCTGCGGGCCCGCTTCGAGGAGCGCGGCGCGCACATGGTGCGCGCGCTGCCCGCCGACGTGGTGTCCGAGTCGGTCGCGCGGATGTCCGCCGAACGCGAGGCCACGCTGCGGGCCCTGGTGCCCGACCTGCCGCCCAGCCCGCACATCCGGGTCCGCCGCGACCGGGAGGAGACATAGTGAAGGTCTTCTACGCCTCGACGCTGTTCGGCGCGATGTCGCTGGCCGCCGCCATCGACGACGGCCGCTTCGGCGACGGCCGCCGCGTCCTCGTCGTGTCGAGCAACGCGGCCATCCCCGAGGTGGCCACGCCGCTCGACAGGACGCCCGGCTTCGCCGTACTGCGCTCCCGCTTCGACGAGATCCACTCGTGGAACGAGCTCATCGCACCGCTGCACCCCTCCGACTGGAAGGCCCGCGTCATCGAGGTGCCCATGATGGAGCGCCTCATCCGCTCCCACTGGGGGCTGGACGGGGTGGAACACCTGGTGCTGGAGTCGATCGCGGTGCCCCCGGCCCGCACGATCGCGGGGCTGGTGCGCGACTGCCCGATCACCGTCTACTCCGACGGGCTCATGAGCTACGGCCCAACCCGCGACCCGCTGCCCGCCGAGATCTTCCGCCGCATCGAGCGGCTGCTCCATCTGGACCTGGTGCCGGGGCTCACTCCGCTGCTGCTCAGCGAGTACGGCGTCGCGCCGTCGATCCTGCCGGACGAGCGGTTCCTGTCGATCGTCGACCAGGTCACCGCCACCGCGCCCGACATGCTGCACGGGCAGGCGATGATCCTCGGCCAGTACCTGTCGGCGCTGGAGATCGTCACGCCGGAGGAGGAGGCGGCCCTGCACGAGACCATGCTGCGGGCCCTGGTCGCCCGCGGCCACACCGACGTCGTCTTCAAGCCGCACCCGGCCGCCGGGCGGCGCCACGCCCAGCTCCTGCGGGCCGCGGCCGAGCCCCTGGGCGTGCGGCTGTCGGTGGCGCCGGAGAGCGTGCCCGCCGAGGTCTGCTTCGCCGCGCTGCGGCCCGAGCTCGTCGTGGGGTGCTTCTCGACGGGCCTGCTGACGGCGCAGCGCTACTTCGGGCTGCCCGTCGCCTCGTACGGCACCGACCTGGTGCTCGACCGGCTGGCTCCCTACGAGAACAGCAACCGGATCCCGGTCACGATCGTGGACGCGCTGCTGCCCCGGCTGTCGGCCGACGGGACCGTCACCCCGCCGCCCGTGGTGGATCTGCGCGCGCTGGTGCGGGCCGTGGGGTACTGCATGCAGGCCGAGACATACCCGGAGCTGCGGCCCGCCGGCATCGGGTTCGACGCGCGTTACTTCAAGCGCAAGCGCCTGGAGACGCTGGGCCTGGCGGCCCGGCCGACCGCGCTCACCCGGCTGCGCAGGAAGATCCGCTCGGCGATCTGAGCCCACGGCCGCGACCCGGCCGGCGCGAGAACCTCCTCCGCCGGCCGGGTCGCGGTCTTTCGATTGGACCAGGGTCTAAGAGCCTGCTGACGAAGTCTTAAGTGCTCGTGGGCATGGCCATAGAGGGCTGGTCCGATCTTGTTGATGTAACCCTGGTGGGACCACTGGGACAGCTGGACGCGGAAGCTGTCGACGTTCTCGATCCCGAGGACGGCGGCCAGCTCAGCCCCTCTCCAGGCCCGCCACGGCTGGGCGGCCAGGAGTTCCAAAACCTTGCCGCGCCGGTCGGGACTGGACAGCTCCGGAAGCGGCGGCGGCTCGCTCCAGCGGCCATGAGGCGGTTGGCCTGCCAGTTCGCGGGTCAGGCGACGGGTCATCTGATGCACGGTGGCCCACCAGATCATGGCTTCGTGGTGTTCGGGCTTGCGCTCGTAGATCCGCACCAGCCGGCGGCAACGAGTCAGCCAGGCGAATGTTCGTTCTGCCACCCACCTACGCGGCAACACGACGAAACCGCGCAGGTCATCAGAGCGCTTGATGATCGTGACGGTCAAGTGGAGCACGTCGCGTGCCCAGGCGAGCAGGCGTCCGGCGTAACCGCCGTCCGCCCACACCAGCGCAATGGTGGAGAACTTCTCCCGCAGCCGGGCCAGCAACGGGTGCGCGCCGTCACGGTCTTGAACCGACGCGGCGGTGACGACCACGCACAACAGCAGCCCGAGCGTGTCCACCGCGATATGCCGCTTCTGCCCCTTCAACTTCTTGCCTGCGTCAAAACCGCAGGCCGCAGCCCCGACGGTCTCAGCCGCCTTGACAGTCTGGGAGTCGATGCACGCGGCCGTCGGCAACTCGCTGCGTCCGGCCATGACCCGCAGACGGCCGCGCAACCGCCCGGCGAGCCGTGCGGGCAGACCACGCCCAGACCAGCGTAGGAAGAAGGCGTACACCGCCTCGTGTGGGGGTAAGTCGACCGGCAGGGCCCGCCACTCGATCCCGTACCTGATCACGTAGTTGATCGCGTCCAGCACCGCCCGCAGGTCATGGACCATCGGCCTGCCCGTGGCCGCGACCAGCTCGGCCATCACCGCCCGCGCCTCGCCTTCCAGCACCGCCCACTCTGCATCGGTCAGATCCGACGGATAGGACGGCTTTCGGCCACGACATTGGCACCCCGGTGAAGCACAACCGCTGGCGCCCACGGACGTGAACGTGTAAACAGACAACCACGGGCTCCTGGCCGCCGAGATGCGTAGACAACACCTCAGCTACCAGGAGCGGGATGCGGGCGCTGCGGGCGGCTTCCCAGACCTGGCCGACGAGTTGGCGTCGGTGCTGCGCGACGCCCACCAGACCGGACGTGCCGAGTAGGGCTGCAAACCGTAGGGTAGGACTTCACGCCGCCGGGCAGAGGACGGCTTCGACGGTTTTGATCATCGCGGGGGCGATGGCGTTATCGTCGGCGGTGCTCCGCGTGACGGAGATGGCGAACTGCTGCCGGCCGTCGGTCGAGGCGAAGGTCAGTGTGGAGAGGCCGGGCGCCGAGCCGCCGAGCATCTGGCCTTTCAGCTTGCCTCCGCACATGCCTGTGCCCTGCTGTGCGCTGCCACCGGTGAGGACCTCCTGCAGCAACGGCGGCAGCAGCTTGCCCTGGTTGAAGGCCCGCCGGAAGGTGCCGAGGTCATGCGTGGTCGAGACGACGCCGCCGGCGCCGTTGCCCCAGCTGGCGTTGAAGCGGTGCACGTCGCGCAGGGTGCCGGTGGAGTCGGGGTAGTAGCCGTGCCCGTGCGGGCCCTTGATGCCCTCCGGGGGCTGGGTTGTCTGGTAGGTCTTGGTCATGCCGAGCGGGCGGAAGAGACGCCGGTCGAGTTCGCGGGCCAGGGTGTGCCCGGTCGCCTTCTCGATGATCATGCCTATGAGGGTGTAGTTGGTGTTGGAGTAGGTATACATCTCGCCCGGCTCCCCGGTGCGCGGCCTGCCCCGCGTCATCTTCACGATGTCGATGGGCCGGTAGTAGGTGGTGAAGTCGAAGACGTCGAACGCCGGTTCGGTCGAGCCGCTCTGGTGGAACCAGTCGGGGATGCCGGAGGTGTGCTGGAGCAGTTGCTGGACGGTGATCTCACCGGCTCGTTCCACCAGCCCGTCGGCGGCCACCTCGGGCAGTAGGTCGGCGAGTTTGTCGTCCAGGCTGAGACTGCCCGCCTCGACGAGTTGGAGGAGCACGGTGGCCACCATCGTCTTGGATTGCGAGCCGATGCGGAAGCGGGAGTCCGCCGGGATCGTGCCGCCCCTGCCGTTGAGCAGCCGCGACCCCGCGCTGCCGCGGCCGGCGGCCTTGCCGTCTACGTAGGCGCCGCCGATCGCGCCCACGACGCCGGGCGTCTTGGCCAGGTTCTCCATGGCCTGCTGGACGTCGCCGATCGCGGTGGCGCGGGCGGTTGCGGGCGAGGCAGTGGCCAGCATCAGGGCTGCCGTGCTTACGGCGGCAAGGGACGTGTACTTCAACGACGACAACTCCTTCGAATGGACGAACAAGGGTCAACAATGTGCGCGGGCGGGTCACGTGATGATCCGTCGTGCCGTCGGCGAGAGACCGTCGGTGATATCGGCCCGAGGGCCGCGCGGCTGAGTGGCGTACAAGCGTGCGGTCATCGGGGCGGCCGTCAGCTGCGTTTCACTCAACCGGCGCCGCCATGTCCTCGCTGGCTGAGCCAATCGTTTCGCAGATCACCACGGATCTCGGAGTCGCTTCGTTCGCTGACTCGCGCGAAGACGCCACTTGGTCATCCGGCGTCACAGAGTCATGGCCCCGGCATGTGCCGGGCGCCGCGCACAGGTTCGCGAACCTCCAGCCGCACTTGGCGATCACGCCGCTCACGCTCGCCATGTGCGGCTGGAGTGCTCACTTCGCAGGGCAGAACAGCGATTTGAGGGCGTTGGTGATGCGCGGCGGCACGGTGCCGCGCTCGGCGTCGTCCATGGCCAAAGTCAGCGACACGGCGAACTGCAGGCGGCCGTCGGAGGAGGTGATCGTCGCGGCGGTGAAGCCGGGAGCGCTGCCTCCGCCCCCGGCGGCGAACTCGGGGGCGCCGGAGCACGGGCCGCCCGCAGGCGGCGCCGGCTGGCCGGGAGGCGGGTCGGTGATCACCTTGCTCAGGGACGCCGGCAACAGCTTGCCCTGGCGGAAGGCGCGCTGGAAGGCGCTCATCTCGCGCGCGGTGGAGATCACACCGCCGGCGCCGAGCATGCTGGTGGCGTTCATCGTCTTGTCGACATCGCGCATCGTGCCCGATTCGTCCGGGGCGTAGCCGTGCCCGTGCGGGCCCTTGACGCCTTCGCCCGCCTTCGTGGGCAGGTAGGTGTCGCGCATGCCGAGCGGGGCGAAGAGCCGGCGGTCGAGTTCGGCCGCCAGCGACCTTCGGGACAGTTTCTCGATGATCATGCCGAGCAGGATGTAGTTGGTGTTGGAGTAGTTGAAGGTCCCGGTCTCCACGGGCCGGGACCTCTTGCGGGAGGCCGCCAGCAGGTCGATCGGGCGATAGTCACGCGTGGGGTCGGAGGTGTCCGGGCCGATGTAGTCGGGGATGCCCGAGGTCAGCTGGATCAGATCGCGTACCGTGATCTCCTCGGCCCGCTCCACCAGGTCCTTTTTCACCACTTCCGGCAGAACCTCGCTGAGCTTGCCGTCCAGGCTCAGCTTGCCTTCCTTGACCAGTTGCAGGACCGCGACGGCGGTCATGGTCTTGGTCTGCGAGCCGATCCAGTAGCGGGCGCTCGCCGGGATCGCGCCGCCCTTGCCGTCGAGCAGGCGGGACCCGGCCGATCCCTTCCCGACCCGCTTGCCGTCCACGTACACCTCCCCGATGGCGCCCACCACGTGTCCCGTCTTCACCAGGCTTTCCATTGCCTTCTGCACGTCCCCGACCTTGATGTGGGCGGCAGCTGTCGAGGCGGTGGCGCGCGGGGCCGCACTCAAGACCAGCGCCGCGCACGCCAGCGAAGCTGCGCCAGTGAGCGTCGCTCGACGCAGAATCATGAAGTCTCCCTCTTCCGGGTCCGAATACTCGGCTGTCGAGCCACAAGTTCTAACGAGGGTGGTGTTTCCTCGGCGTTAACCTCAAGGCGCAACTCCGCCGCGCCGGTACGTGGAGCCTCAGCGACCAAACCCCTTTGTCAGCAGGCTCTAAGCTTGAGGTTTAACCTTTGAGCTGCACATTTGCCGCGATCGGCAACAGAGGTGATTGATCCGACATAGCGGATTGTGTCCTCTGTGATACGGCG